>DYJB01000014.1:7471-10132 GCA_020723365.1 Candidatus Aquidulcis sp.
GCGCGACATCATCGAGCGGGATACCGAGCGCGACTTCTACATGGACGGGGAGGCCGCCAAGGCCTACGGGCTGGTCGACCACGTTCTGTACCCGGGGGATGAGACGGCGGCAACCAAGGAAAAGAAAGGCGGGTAGCCTGCATGTCGCCCAAGGAACCGGCCTCACCTGACGAGCGCCGGTGCTCGTTCTGCAATCGGGGCGAGGCCGAGGTCCAGCGGCTGATTGCCGGACCTGAATCGGTCACCATCTGCAACGAATGCGTCGAGCTGTGTCGCGACATCCTGGAAGGCGACACCCCGCGCGGCGGCCAGCCCTCCCTGGCGGCCTACGGCCGCCCCAGCCTGGCCCCGCACCAGATCTACGCCAAGCTTGAGGAGTACGTCGTCGGCCAGGAGGATGCCAAGCGCGTCCTCTCGGTGGCCGTCTACAACCACTACAAGCGCATCCTCAGCCGCGGCACGGCCGAGGTCGAGCTCGACAAGAGCAACATCCTGCTGCTCGGTCCGACCGGCTGCGGCAAGACGCTTCTCGCTCAGACGCTGGCGCGCATCCTCGACGTTCCCTTCTGCATCGCCGACGCCACCGCCCTGACGGAGGCCGGCTACGTTGGCGAGGACGTCGAGAACATCCTGCTCCGGCTGCTGCAGGCGGCCGACTTCAATATCCCCCGCGCCGAACGCGGCATTGTCTACATCGACGAGCTCGACAAGACGGCGCGCAAGACGGGCGACAATCCAAGCATCACTCGCGATGTCTCCGGCGAAGGCGTGCAGCAGGCGCTGCTCAAGATCATCGAGGGCGCCGTCGTCAACGTCCCGCCGCAGGGCGGGCGCAAGCACCCGCAGCAGGAGTTCATCCAGGTCAATACGACCGACATCCTCTTCGTGTGCGGCGGCACCTTCTCCGGGCTGGCGGAGGTCATCGCCGAGCGGGTTGGCCGGCGCGGCCAACTGGGCTTCCCGGGGACACGCGTCGAGGAAGAAGCACGCAAGCTCAATGACAACGAGCTGCTGCGCCTGGTCACGCCGGACGACCTGATGCGCTACGGCATGATTCCCGAACTCGTCGGCCGCCTGCCGGTGACCGTCAGCGTCGAGCCGCTGGACATGCCGGCGCTGCGCGCCATCCTCACCCGCCCGCGCAATGCCCTGGTGCGCCAGTATCAGCGGCTGTTCGAGATGGACGACGTCCAGCTCGAATTCTCCCCCTCCGCCCTGGACGCCGCCGCGGCGCTGGCCCTCGAACGCGAGACCGGCGCCCGCGGGCTGCGGGCCATCATCGAAGGCGCCCTGCTGCGGGTCATGTACGAGATCCCCTCGCGCCGCGAAGTGCGGCGGGTGATCGTCGACGACGCCGTCATCCGGGACGGCAGCCTGCCCGTCCTGCTCGACGCCGAAGGCGCCCCGCTTCCGCTCGAGCGGCCCTCGGCCCTTTCCGACGCCGCCTGATCTCCCCCCACCCCGGCTGTCCTCTGCCCTGCCCTGGCGCATGGCTTCCTGCTATCATGTCGCCTGCACGGAGGCATTCTCAGGATGACCGCCCGGCGCGTGGCGACCTTCTCCATCGTGGCCTTTGATCCCGACTCCCGGGCCTGGGGCATAGCCGTCGCCTCCAAGTTCCCGGCCGTGGGCGCCGTCGTGCCGTGGGTCCAGGCCGGCGCCGGAGCGGTGGCCACTCAGTCGTATGCCAACACGCGCTACGGACCCGAGGGCCTATCCCTGATGCGCGCCGGCGCCTCGGCCGAGCAAGCGCTCGCCGCACTGCTGGATGCGGACCCGCAGCGCGCCCAGCGCCAGGTCGGGCTGGTCGACGCCCAGGGCAGCGCCGCCACCTTCACGGGCGAGGCCTGCCTGGCATGGGCCGGCGGGCGGACCGGGGCCGGCTATGCCGTGCAGGGCAACATCCTGAGAGGGCCGGAGGTCGTGGACGCCATGGGGACGGCTTTCGAGGGCGCCCGCGGCGATCTGCCGCAGCGCCTGCTCGAGGCGCTGTCCGCAGGGGACGCGGTCGGAGGAGATCGGCGCGGCAGGCAGAGCGCCGCGCTGTACGCCGCCCGCGACGGCGGGGGCTATGCCGGTTTCAATGACCGCTGGATCGACTATCGCGTCGACGACGATCCGCAGCCGATCCCCCGGCTGCGCGGGCTGCTCGATCTGCATCGGCTGTACTTCGGGCAGAGCCCGCCGGAGGACAGGCTGCCGCTTGAGGGAGAAGTGGCGCGGCGGCTGACGCGGCTGCTCCGGCGCTACGCCAGCTTCACCGGTCCAGTCGCCGACCAGCTGGATCCTCCCGCGCTCGAGGCGCTGGGCGAGTTCATCGGACGCGAGAACTTCGAAGACCGGGTCGACCTTGCCGGGCGGCTCATCGATCGCCCGGTGTTTGAGCATCTCGTGATGCGCTTCCCGGATTGAACCGCACGGGCACGGCCCGCAGGCCGGACCCTGGAGAGTGAATGGACGACTTGCACAGCGTGCGCGCCGTGATCAGCGACATGGACGGCGTCCTGTGGCGCGGGGACACTCCCCTGCCCGGAGTGGCTGAATTCTTCGGGGGGTTGCGTCGCAAGCGCATCCCGTTCGTCCTGGCCACCAACAACGCCACCGCTACGTTCGCCGAGGTCTCTCGCCGGCTGGCGTTGCTCGGCCTGCCGCTGTCGCAGG
>DYJB01000014.1:10142-21628 GCA_020723365.1 Candidatus Aquidulcis sp.
GGCACGCGCGGCCGCATCCTTCCTCCGCCATCAGCTGCCTCCCGGCGCCTCGGTTCTGGCCGTCGGCGAGGCCGGTCTGACATCGGCGCTTGCCCACGCCGGTTTCCATCTGGTCGACCGGGCGAAAGAGGCCGCCGCCGTCGTCGCCGGTTTGGACCGGTCCGTCACCTGGGAGAAACTGACGGAAGCGGCGCTGGCCATCCAGGGTGGCGCCATGTCCGTGGCCACCAACATGGACCCGACGTTTCCCAGCGAGCGCGGGCTGGTCCCGGGGGCCGGCGCGTTGATCGCCGTGCTGGAGACGGCCTGCAGCTGCCACCCGATCGTGATCGGGAAGCCGGAACCGCACCTGTTTCTGGAAGCCCTCGAGTTCCTGCACGCCCCGGCCGAGGCGACGCTCGTCCTGGGCGACCGGATCGAGACTGATATCGTCGGCGGACAGCGCGCCGGCATGCCGACGGCGCTGCTCAGGACCGGGGTCACCAACCAGGAGATTCTGGCCGCCAGCAAGGTTCAGCCCGACTGGATCTTCGACGATTTGCGCGCCGCGGCTTCCGCCCTTCTGGGATAGAGGTGCCCGCTGGCTCCATCGCTGGCCTACGACCTCAGCCTGGCCGAACTCACCGCCCTCGTGGAAGCGTGGGGTGAGCCGGCGTTTCGCGCCCGCCAGGTGTGGAAGCACCTCTGCGCGAAGGGCGCTGCTTCCGCCGCCTCGATGACGGACCTCCCTCCCGGGCTGCGCCAGCGCCTCGACCGGGAGCTCGACTTCGTCGGGCTCCAGCCTGTCGCCGAAGCCGCTTCGTCCGACGGCGAGACGAGCAAGACCCTCTTCGCGCTTCCCGACGGATCGCGCCTCGAAGCCGTCCTGATGCGCTACGAGCGCCGTCGGACGGTCTGCATCTCCACGCAGGTCGGCTGTGCCATGGGCTGCGTCTTCTGCGCCACCGGGCAGATGGGCTTCCTGCGCAACCTGACCCCGGGCGAGATCGTGGCGCAGGTAATGGCCTTCGCCCGCCGCCTCGGAGCGGATGGCGATCGATTGACGAACATCGTCGTCATGGGCATGGGGGAGCCGTTCCACAACTACGACGCCACCCTCGCCGCCCTCGACCGCCTCAATGACCCGGCGGGGCTCGGTTTCGGGGACCGCCGCATGACGATCTCGACTGTCGGGCTGGTGCCGGCCATCGACCGCTTCGCGAGCGAGCGGCGCCAGATCAACCTGGCCGTCTCACTCCACGCCGCCACCGATGAACTGCGCACCCGTCTTCTGCCCGTGAATCGGCGCTACCCGCTGAGCGCGCTCTTCGACGCCTGCCGGCGGTACGTGGACGCCACGCACCGCCGCATCACGTTTGAGTGGGCGCTGATCGATGGGGTGAACGACGGGCTCGAACAGGCGCAGGCGCTGGCGGGCCTGGCCGCGCGCCTCACCTGCCACGTCAATCTCATCCCCCTCAACCCGACGGGAGCCTACCCGGGCAGCGCAACCACGCGCCAGAAGGCCCACGCCTTCGCCGAGGAATTGCGACGGTTCGGAGTCCCCGCCACCGTCCGCATGCGGCGCGGGATCGACATCCAGGCCGGCTGCGGGCAGCTGGCCACGCAAGCTGGATCCCGGGCAGCCAAAACCTGAGGTTGCCAGGGAACCCGTCCGGTCGGGAGCCGTGTTCATGGGGACCGGCTCCAAGCGCGGGAAGCCGGGAGCCTGCGGAGGGGTGGTCTCGGCGGCTAGCCCTTGAATCCCGGCCGGTGCAGCCGGTCGGCGGCTTCGGAGGTGAGGGGGACGGTCGCCACGACGCGCGTGCCGCGTCCCGGCGCCGAGTCGATGCGCAGCAGGCCGTTGAGCAGTTCGGCGCGCTCGTGCAGGTTGATCATGCCCAGGCTGCCGCGCTGATCGTAGTTGGCGGAGACGGCGGCGACGTCGAAGCCCGCGCCGTCATCCTGGATCTCCAGCGTCAGCGTATCCGTCGAACGCTTGAGGCGCACCCAGATGTGCGCCGCCCTGGCGTGCTTGCGGGCATTGGTCACCGCCTCCTCCGCGATGTAGAAGAGCACGCCTTGCTTCCCGACCTCCAGATCGTCCACGGCGCCCGGCTCGGCCTCGACCAGCACCTGCTGGCCGTGGGTGTCATCCATCTTCCCGGCCAGATGCTGCAGCGCTGAAACCAGCCCCTCGCTCTCGAGCACCAACGGCCGCAGCGTGAAAAGCATCTGGAGGATCTCCTTCGTCGTCCGCCGCGCCAGTTCCTCGATGTGGTAGAGCTCGTCGGCCGCCGACTTGGGATCGCGCTCCATCAGCCGCCGGGCGAAGTTGACGCGCATGGCGATGGCGCCTACCGATTGCGTCGGACCGTCGTGCAGGTCGCGCGCCAGCTTCTTGCGCGCCTCCTCCTGCGCCTCCGTCAGGTGCTCCTTCTCCTCCTGCAGTTCATGGTACAGCTTGGCGTTCTGCAGGGCCACCAGCGCCTGCTGGGCAATCGATTCGAGCAGCTCGATGCGCTCCGGGGAGAAGAAGGCCGGGTCGGGGTGCGCAAAGAGCAGCAGGCCGTATACCTCCAGCCCGACGACCAGTGGCAAGCACACCCCAGAGCGGCAGGCGTGCAGGCCCACGAAGCGCTGCAGTTCGGGGTCTCGGGCCGGGTCCTCGATCTCCACCAGGCCGCCGGCGGCCAGCGCCCGCTCCACCGCACCGTTGACGCCCGGCAGGCGCACACGCAGATCGGTCGACGTCAGGCCGCGCGCCGACTCCACCTCCAGCTGGTCGCCTGCCACCAGCAGCAGCGCACACACCAGCCGGCGGTCTTCCGGGCTTCCGTTGGCGATGGCCGAGGCTGATACATCCAGCACCATCTCGAGCACGCGATCGTAGCTGAGCGTGGCGTTCATGGAGGCTGTCTTGCGGATGACCATCCGCAGGCGCTCGAGCTCGTGCTCGAGGGCGTGAACACGCGCCTCGGGCCGCATCGTCTTCGTGCCCGGAGACGAGCCGTTGCTGCGGCCCAGGAATCCGATCAGCGGGGCGGCCAGCAGCCACCAGCTTCCCTGGCGCAGGAAGGGCTCAAGCAGACCGTACAATCCCGTCCAGTCGGCCGACGTCAATGCCGCGCTCCCCGAAGGTGCCGCGCCAGGCGCTACCGCGCAGAGCGGTGCCGCCGGGCCGGTTGCCCACACGCCATCAGTATCCTACAGCCTTCCGCCATGGGCACCTTACAACGGGGTTACAGCCCACCAACCCGGCGCGCCGGCGGGCGCGCACCCTGCCCGGCCCGGCCGGAAACCGCCCGGCCGGGCCTGAGCCGGCGGCTACCTTGTAAAGTCCATGCCGGGAAGGTATCATTGAGCCATGGCCCGGACCCTCACCATCTCACCCTCGATCCTGTCGGCCGATTTTACCCGCCTGGGCGACCAGCTCCGCGAGGCCGAGGACGCCGGCGCAGATTGGTTCCACATCGATGTCATGGACGGGCACTTCGTGCCCAACCTGACCATGGGACCCTTCATCGTCGAAGCGTGCCGACGCGCCACCCGGCTGCCCCTGGATGTTCACCTGATGATCGAGGCGCCCGAGCACCTGCTCCGGCCCTTTGCCGACGCTGGCGCAGACTGGCTCACCGTCCATCAGGAGACCTGCCCGCACCTGCACCGCACGCTCGAGACCATCCGCTCGCTGGGGATGAAGGCGGGAGCCTCTCTCAATCCGGGTACCCCGGCCGCGACCCTGTCGGATGTCCTGCCCGGGTGCGATCTGATCCTGGTGATGACCGTCGACCCCGGGTATTCGGGAGGCAAGTACATCCCCCTGCTCGACAAGATTCGGACGCTGAGCGCCTGGCGTGACCAGGGGCGGACCGGAGCGCGCATTGCCGTCGACGGCGGAGTCAGCCCGGCCAACGCTCGTGAGATCGTGCAGGCGGGCGCCGACGTGCTCATCGCCGCCAGCGCCATCTTCAAGCATCCGGAGGGTATCCGCACCGGATTGCAGAGCCTGCGGGCATCCGTTGACCGGATCCCGGCCTGACAAGGACCTCGGCCGCCCGATGGGCGGCCGAGAGGCGTCATGCAGCAAGGATCGCAGAAACGCTGGTCAGGGGCGGGCCAGCCGCTTGATGCACTTGGCGCACAGCGTCTTATGGACCTGCCGCCCGGCCTCCATCACCCGCACCTTCTGGAGGTTCGGGCGGAAGGTGCGGCGCGTGGCCCTCATCGAGAAGCTGCGCGCGTGTCCGAACGTGGTGGTCTTGCCGCACTCATCACAACGAGCCATTGGAACGTGATCCTTTCCGAACTGTCCGGGTCTGGCCGAGCGGGAAGAAGTTTACCACAGGTGGCCATGACCCATCAACCGGTATTCCCCAGCCTGGAGGCTGACCAGCCATGAGCCAAGCGCCTCGTCCTGCGGGTCGCATCGAGATCTCGCACAAGGCCATCGCCACCCTGGCGGCGCAGGCCACCCTGCGGTCCTACGGTGTGGTGGGCATGGCGTCGCGCAGCCTGGTCGACGGGATTGTCTACCTGCTGGCGCGCGATCCGCGGCACGGCGTTGAGGTCACCTCGTCCGGCGGGCAGGTGGAGATCGATCTGTACATCGTCGTGGAGTACGGCACACGTGTCTCGTCGGTGGCCGACAGTGTGGCCCACACCGTGCGCTATCAGGTCGAGCGCGCCCTGGGCATGCCGATCGGCCACGTCAACATCCACGTGCAGGACCTTCGGGTCAGCAACGTCGACTGAGCTCGGGGAGCGACAGCCATGAGCATCGAAGCCATGCGTCCCCCCGACGACGTGCGCCGGGAACTGGGACGAAACTACGCGAAGATCGATGGGCGGACGCTGCGCACGCTGACCGAAGCCGGCCTGACCTGGCTGCGCACCAACCAGCAGGTCGTCAACGCCCTGAACGTCTTCCCGGTGCCCGATGGTGACACCGGGACGAACATGACCCTGACGATGCAGTCGGCCATCGACGCGCAGGGCGAGAGCTCGGGGGCGTCGGTGGGCAAGGTGGGCAAGTCCATAGCTCACGGCGCCTTGATGGGCGCCCGCGGCAACTCCGGCGTGATCCTCTCGCAGCTTTGGCGCGGGTTCGCACGCGCCCTGGACGACCATGCGGTCCTGGACGCCGCCCTGCTCACCCAGGCCTTCGCCGAAGCGCGCGATACCGCCTACAAGGGAGTCGTGCATCCGGTCGAGGGCACCATCCTGACGGTCGCCAAGGACAATGCCCGCGCCGCTCAAGAAGCGCTGGAAGCGGGCGCCAAGTCGGCGCTCGACATCCTGGAGGCGGTGGTCGAGGAGGCGGAGGCCTCCGTCGCCCGCACGCCCGACCTGCTGCCAGTGCTGAAAGATGCCGGCGTGGTCGACTCCGGCGGCAAGGGCCTGTTCTTCATCCTGGAAGGCATGCTGCGCCAGATCTACGGGCTGCCGCTCGATACGCCGCTCGCCTCCGTCCAGCCGCTCTCGGCGCTCAAGCTGCAGGACGCCGCCCAGTCGATCGAGCCCGGTCAGGACTGGGAGGTGGTAATCGACTTCCGCCCCGCCGGCCCGCTCGACATTCAGGCTTTCTACGCCCAGCTGGAGACCATCGGCACGTCGATTCAGGTGGGCGAAGGCGACGGCATCTACCGCATGCACATCCACGTCCCGACCGCTGCCAAGGCCGAGCCCGAGAAGTACGTCGAGACGCTGGGCACCATCAAGCGCGTGATGTTCGAAAACCTGATGGAGCAGTTGGCGGAGCAGTCCGTCCAGGCCGCCAGCGCCTCGTTCAAACTCGCCACGGTGGCCCCCGGCCAGCTGGCCGTCGTCGCCGTCGCCCCGGGCTCCGGAATCGCCCAGGTCTTCGCCAGCCTGGGTGTGGCGGCCATCGTCGAGGGCGGGCAGACCATGAATCCCAGCACGCAGGACATCCTGAGCGCGGTCGACACACTTCCGACCGATCAGGTGATCATCCTGCCCAACAACAAGAACATCGTCCTGGCGGCCAAGCAGGCCTCGGGGTTGACGGCCAAGAATCTGAGCGTCGTGCCGACGACCTCCGTGCCGCAAGGGATTGCCGCCCTGCTGGCCCTCGATCCGGATGGCGACCTGAAGGCGGTCAGCGACGCCATGGCCGAGGCGGTGGGCGAGATCCGCTCGGTGGAGGTCACGACGGCCACCCGCAGCGTCGAGCTGGACGGCGTCCAGGTGCGGGAGGGCCAGGTGATCGGGTTGCTCAATGGCAAGCTGGCTGTCTCGGGCGATGACCTGGAGGCCGTGCTGCTGGAGGTCCTCAAGAAGGCCGGCGCAGACGAGGCTGAGCTTATCAGCCTGTACTACGGCGCCGGCATGATCGCCCTGCAGGCCAACAAGCTGGGGGACCGGGTCCGCGAAGTCTGGCCGCGAGTGGAAGTTGAAATCGTGCGCGGCGGCCAACCCCACTACCAATTCATCGCCTCTGTGGAGTGAGCATGGCCCGCGTTCGAATCGTCACCGACAGCGCGGCGCGCTTCTCCACGCCCGACTTCCTGCACCGCCACCCGGTCACCGTGGCGCCCATGACGCTGCGGAGCGGAGCGGCGACGCTCACCGATGATCCTCACGCCGAGCTGGCCGCTGCCCAGGCGCTCTTCGAGAGCGGCGAGGAAGCCCCGGTGGCCGAGCCCCCTTCGGTGGCGGCCTTCACGGAGATCTATACCCAACTCCAGAAAGACGCCGGCCCGATCGTATCCATCCACACCTCGTCGCTCATGACCGGCACCTACGAGAACGCCCGCCAGGCGAGCCAGCTCTTCCTGGGGCGCTCGAACATCCAGGTCATCGACTCGCAGGCGGTTTCGCTGGGGCTCGGACTGCTGGTGCGCGCCGCCGCGGAGGCCGCCGCCCGCGAGGCGCCCGTGGACGACATCGTGCGCATCGTGCGCGGCATGATCCCGCGCCTGTACACCGTTTTTTTCCTCGACGATATGGCCTTCCTTGAGCGCAACCACCTGGTGAGCCGCTCGCAGGCCATCCTGGGCAATATGCTCGGCGTGATCCCCTTCCTGACGATCGAGGACGGCCGCATTGTGGCTATGGAGAAGGTGCGCTCACGAACCCGGGCGCTGGAGAAGCTGCTCGAGTTCGTGACCGAGTTCTCGAGCATCGAGCACCTGGCGCTGCTTCACAGCCAGTCGCCGCTCACCGAGGAGACGCGCCAGGTGGTCGAACGGCTGCAGGGGATGCACCCGGGCACGCCTCTTTCTGTCCTTACCTACGGTCCATCGCTGGCGACTTTCGTAGGCCTGAACGCGCTCGGCATCGTCGTGCTCGAGGCGGAAGAGGAAGGGCTGTGAGCGATCCCCGGCCCGGTCGTGTCGCCATCGTCACGGACAGCACCTCGGATGTGCCGGCCGACGAAGCGGCCCGTCTCGGCGTGACGATCATACCGGCCGTGCTCGTGGTGGACGGCAAGACCTACCTGGATGGGCAGGATTTCTCCCGCACTCAGCTCTACCGGCAGATGGCCTCGCTGGACGGTCTTCCCACCACCGCCGTTCCCTCGCCCGGCAGCTTCATCCAGGCGTACGAGCAGCTGCTGCAGGCCGGCGCCTCATCCATCCTCTCGATCCATCTGGCCGAGCGCCTGAGCGGAATGATCCAGACCGCCTCACAGGCTGCCGGCGAGTTCGACGGCCGCGTCGAGGTCGTCGACAGCGGTCAGGTATCGCTCGGACTGGGATTCCAGGTGCTCGAAGCGGCGGCGGCTGCCCTGGCGGGCGCCCCGCTTGGCATTGTCAGGCAGGTCGCCCGAGCTGCCAGGGAGAACGTGCGGTTGATCGCCATGCTCAACACGCTCGAGTTCGTGCGGCGCAGCGGACGGGTCAGCTGGCTGCGGGCGAGTCTGGGAGAGATGCTCAATTTCAAGCAGCTGGTCGAGGTCGTGGACGGCACGATCGAACGGCTGGATCGGGTCCGCACTCGACCGCGTGCTCTGCAGGCGCTGCGCGCGCTGGCGGCCGGCTGGGGCCCGCTGGGCCGCCTGGCCGTGCTGCACACTGCCGTCGCCGAGGAAGCGGCTGCCCTTGGAGAGGAACTCCGGCACCTGGCCACGCGGCCGCCGCTGGTCGTCGAGGTCACAACCATCATCGGCGCCCACGTCGGTCCCGAATCCATCGGCCTTGTCGGCCTGCTGGCCTGATCGATGCTCCCTAGTGTGACTCCCCTATCCTTCCCACCCAGGCTTGGTCGATGACACCCATTCCACCCGTGGTCGAGAGGCTGGTCAAGTTCCTGCGTCTGGAGGCCGATCGCGGCTACGACAACCGCTCTGTCCTGGGCGGGCTCGACCGAATGCTGGGGCCATGGCAGGAGGAAGCCAGCGCGCAAGGTGTCCCCGGCGCCATCGTGCAAGTGGTCGTCTCGCGGCTGCGTGACTACCCTCAGCTCACACCCGCCTCGCGGCAGGAGGCGCTGCGCGGCGTGCGCGCCCGGCTGCAGTCTGAGTACCCCGGCCTGCGGCCGGACACCCCCGCCACGGCGCCACAGGTCGATCCGGGCCGCGACGCGCCTCCGGTTGA
Organism: Candidatus Aquidulcis sp.; assembly: GCA_020723365.1. GTDB lineage: Bacteria > Chloroflexota > Anaerolineae > Anaerolineales > E44-bin32 > DYJB01. The sequence goes on from DYJB01000014.1 coordinate 18,680, forward strand.
GGCGCCCACGGGACCTCCACCCATGCTCGAAGCGCCGGCCATGCCGTTTGCCACCGAGGCTGAGGCAGCCACCCTCGCCCCGGCCGCGCCGCCTGCGCAGCCCGCTGCAGCTCCACCTGCCGCCGCGCCGGGCCCAGAGCCGGAGCCGGCGACACCCCCCGCCGATGGGAGCGAGTCGGCCTGGGACGAGGAGCAGGACGAGTGGCAGGCCGAGGAGGCGCTGGAGGACGAAAGCCCCGATGGAGCGCCCACCGCCCCCCGCCGCTCTGCGGTGCCGCGCGGGGCCGCGCCGGCTGCGCGCGCCCCCTCCGGGCCGGCAGCCCTCGGATCCCCGCTGACGACGATCTCCGGGATCGGCCCCAAGTCCGCCGAGACGCTGGCCCGGCTGGGCCTCGAGACGCTGGGCGACCTGCTATGGAACATCCCGCGCCGCTACGACGACTACTCGCAGCTCAAGACCATCAACCGGCTGTGGTACGGCGAGGAGGTCACCATCATCGGAACGGTCGAAGCGATCCACCTGCGGCCGATCCGGGGCGGAAGCATGAAGCTGACGGACGCCGTGGTGAGCGACGGCAGCGGCTCGCTCCGGATCACCTGGTTCAATCAGCCGTGGATCGCGCAGCAGCTCACGCCCGGACGCGCCGTCGTTCTCTCCGGCCGCGTCGACCAGTATCTCGGGAAGCTGACGATGAGCAGCCCCGAGTGGGAGCCGCTCGAGCGGCAGCAGGTGCATACCAACCGCATCGGCCCGGTCTACAGTCTGACGGCCGGCGTGACCGCCAAGTGGCTGCGGCGGGGGATCAACGCCGTCGTCGAGCGCTATGCCCCTCGCATCCAGGATCCGCTGCCGGAGGCCGTGCGCCGATCGGCCGGCGTGGTCACGCTGCAGGAGGCGCTGCGCCAGATCCACTTCCCGGATAGCAGCGAGGATTTGCAGCGGGCACAGGCGCGGCTGGCCTTCGATGAGATGCTCTACCTGCAGCTCGGCGTCCTGCGCCAGAAGCACGAATGGATGGCGCTGGCCACGCAGCCGGTCCTTGTCGACGACGGCTGGCTGCAGCGTTTCGAGGCCGGGCTGCCCTACGCGCTCACGCAGGCCCAGCGGACAGCCCTCGGCGATCTGCGCCGCGACCTGGCGTCCGGACGCCCGATGAACCGCCTGCTCCAGGGAGACGTCGGCTCAGGCAAGACCGTCGTGGCGGCTGCCGCCATCGGCATGGTGGCGGCCAACGAGCGCCAATCGGCGCTGCTGGCCCCCACCAGCATCCTGGCGGAGCAGCACGCCCAGACGCTGCGGGCGCTGCTCCCCGCCGCGTGCGGGATCCCGGCCGAACGCATCGCCCTTCTCCTGGGAAGCACGCCGGAGTCCGAGAAGCAATCGATCCGCCAGGCGCTGGCCGGCGGCGAGATCCAGGTTGTGGTGGGCACCCACGCCCTGCTCGAGGATCCGATCGCCTTCCGCCAGCTGGCGCTGGCGATCATCGACGAACAGCACCGTTTCGGCGTCGAGCAGCGCGCCGCCCTGCGTGCCAAGGGTGACAACCCGAACCTGCTGGTCATGACGGCGACACCCATTCCGCGCTCGCTGGCGCTGACGCTCTTCGGCGATCTCGACCTGAGCGTGCTGGACGAGATCCCGCCGGGGCGGCAGCCGATCGAGACGCGCGTGCTGCGCGCCACCGAACGCTCGCGTGCCCACCGCTTCATCGATAGCCAGATCGATGCCGGGCGCCAGGCCTTCATCATCTACCCGCTGGTCGAGGAGTCGGAGAAGATCGAGGCCAAGGCCGCCGTCGAGGAGCAGAAGCGCCTGCAGAGCGAGATCTTCCCGGCGCGTCCGATCGGGCTGCTGCACGGCCGCATGAAGCCGGACGAGAAGGAGGCGGTCATGGGCCGCTTCCGGGCGGGCGAGCTGGCGATCCTGGTGTCGACGTCGGTGGTCGAGGTGGGCGTCGACGTGCCCAACGCCACGGTGATGATGATCGAGGGCGCCAACCGCTTCGGGCTCTCGCAGCTCCACCAGTTCCGCGGTCGCGTCGGCCGCGGGGAGCACCGCTCCTACTGCCTGCTGATCCCCGATGCCGACGACGAGGCCAGCGCCGAACGGCTGAAAGCCATGGAGGCCACCGGCGACGGCTTTCGCCTGGCCGAGATGGATCTGGAGCAGCGCGGGCCCGGGGACTTCCTCGGGACGCGCCAGTCGGGCTTCGCCGAGCTGCGCATGGCGCGGCTGACGGACGTCCGCCTGATCGAGAAGGCCCGGCGCGAGGCGCAGCAGCTGTTCCAGGCCGACCCCGGGCTTTCGGCCGCCGAACACCAGGAGCTGCGTGCGGCGGTGGAGCGCTTCTGGTCGGGCGAGAAGGGAGAGATCAGCTGATGGTCCGAGCCGTATTCCCCGGCACGTTCGATCCGATCCACAACGGGCACATCGACATCGCCCTGCGCGCCAGCCGCGTCTTCGATGAGCTGGTGGTCGCAGTCTACGACCGGCCGCTCAAGTCGCTGCTCTTTTCCCCCGAGGAGCGCCTGGAGATGACCCGCGTGGCCTTCGCCGGCCGCGACGGCATCCAGGTCGTGGGCTATTCGGGGCTGACGGTCGACTTCTGCCGCAGCGTGAAGGCCAAGGTGATCGTGCGCGGCCTGCGCGTCTTCTCGGACTTCGAGCACGAATTCCGCATGGCGCTCTCGAACCACCGCCTGGCGCCCGATATCGAGGTCATGGCGCTGATCACGAGCGAAGAGCACAGCTTCCTGTCGGGGACGACGGTGCGCGAGATCGCCTCGCTGGGCGGTGTCGTCACCAGCCTGGTGCCCCCGCACGTCGCCGCCGCCCTGAAGAAGCGCTTCGGGGAGCTGGGCGAGGAAGGCTCCCGGGTGGTCCCCCTGACGGAGTTGCGGGATTGAGCCCGATTGACCCGAACCCGGCTTCGGTGTAGGCTTCGGCCT
>DYJB01000014.1:21638-29864 GCA_020723365.1 Candidatus Aquidulcis sp.
TGAATCCTGCACGGTAAGCCCTGACCCGTTCGCCTGAGGTGGGCCGGAGGCCTGTATGGACATCCTGCATCTGGTGGATCGCCTGGAGGAGCTCTTCAACGAGAGCCGTCCGATCCCCCTCACCCATAGCGTCATCGTCGATGAGGACCGAATCCTGGAAATCATCGACCAGATGCGCATCTCCATTCCTGACGAGGTCAAGAAGGCCCAGCAGGTGATTGCACAACGGGATCGGGTGCTGGCCCAGGCTCAGGAAGAGGCCAATCGCACCATCGGGCTGGCCAAGCAGAAGGTCGACGAACTGATGGGGCGCGACGCTATCGTGCAGGCGGCCCAGACGCGCTCGGAGCAGATCCTCGCCCAGGCGCGTGTGGACGCCGAGTCGATCCGCAGCGAGGCTGACGACTACATCATCAACGCCCTGTCGGCGGTCGAGACGGAACTCAACCGGCTGCTGACCCAGGCCCGCAACGGCATCTCCAAGCTTAACGCCGAACGCCAGCGCGCCGTGCGCTCGGCGGACGAGCTGGACGTCGGCAAAGGTTCCTGATCCCCAGCCCGGGCTGGAGAACGGACAGGGCCGCGAGCGGGTCGCGGCCCTGTCTTCTTTCGCGTGCGGAGCAGGCTAGGCCTTGGCGGCCGGCTCGCGCTTGTGAGCCGGGGCGGGGCTGGCAACGCCGGCCCGACGGGCGACGGCTTCCAGGAAGCCCTTGAAGAGCGGGTGAGGCCGGTTCGGTCGGGAAAGGAATTCGGGATGGAACTGGCTCCCCACCATGTAGGGATGGTCGGCGATCTCGGCGATCTCCACCAGCCTGCCGTCGGGTGACAGGCCGGAGAACACCAGCCCCTTCTCGCCCAGCGAATCCCGATAGCTGTTGTTGAACTCGAAGCGGTGGCGGTGACGCTCCTCGACGATCGGCTGCCCGTAGGCGTCGGCGGCATGCGTGCCGGGCGCCAGGTGACAGGGGTACAGCCCGAGGCGCATCGTCCCCCCGAGGTTGCCGATGCCGCGCTGCTCGGGCAGCAGGTCGATGACCGGATGGGGCGTGCTGCGATCGAACTCGGTCGAATTGGCGTCCTCCGACTGCAGGAAGGTCCGGGCGAACTCGACGCACATCAGCTGCATCCCCAGGCACAGGCCCAGGTAGGGAACCTTGCTCTCGCGTGCGTAGCGGGCGGCGGCGATCTTGCCCTCGATGCCGCGCGAGCCGAAGCCGCCCGGGACGATGATCCCGTCCGCCGCGCGCAGCTCCTCCCAGCCCTTGCCCTTCTCCAGCTCGGCCGAGTGCAGCCACAGGATCTCGGCCTCCACGCCCACCGCCAGCGCCGCGTGCCGGACGGCCTCCCGCACGCTCATGTAGGCGTCCTGCAGCTCGACGTACTTGCCCACCAGGGCGATGCGCACCTGGGGCCGCGGCTGCCGCCAGCGGTTCACCAGGTCCTCCCAGGCCGTCCAGTCCGGCGTCTTGCGGCTCTCCAGCCCCAGGCGGGCGGTCATGTAGTCGCCCAGCCCCTCGTGCTCGAGCAGCAGCGGCACCTCGTACAGCACCGACGTGGTCGTCAGGGCGATCACGGCCCGCGGCTCTACATCGCAGAACAGGGCGATCTTGCCGCGCAGATCGTCCCCCACCGGGTGGTCGCTGCGGGCGACGATCACGTCGGGCGAAATGCCGATCGAACGCAGCTCGCGTACGGAATGCTGTGTCGGCTTGGTCTTCAGCTCGTTGGTGGCCCCGATGTGCGGCAGCCAGGTGACGTGAATGAAGGCGGTGTTCTCGCGGCCGAGGTCGGAGCGCATCTGGCGCAGCGCTTCGAGGAACGGGAGCGACTCGATGTCGCCGACGGTGCCGCCCACCTCCACCAGCACGATCTCGGCGTTGGTCGCCTTGGGCACCAAACCGATCCGCTGCTTGATCTCGTTGGTGACGTGCGGGATGACCTGGATCGTCCCGCCCAGAAAGTCGCCCCGACGCTCGCGGGAAATGACCTCCGAATAGATCTGCCCGGTGGTGACGTTGCACACGCGGCTCAGGCTGGTGTCGATGAAGCGCTCGTAGTGGCCCAGGTCGAGGTCCGTCTCGGCGCCATCATCCAGCACGTAGACCTCGCCGTGCTGGTAGGGGCTCATCGTGCCCGGATCGACGTTGATATAGGGGTCGAGCTTCTGAATCGAAACGCGGAAGCCGCGTTCCTTGAGCAGCCGGCCGAGCGCAGCCGCCGTCACGCCCTTGCCCACCGAACTCACCACACCGCCCGTCAGGAAGATGTACTTGGTCATCCCGTCTCCTCTCGGCCTTCGCCAGCGTGCGGACGTCCCCTGCCGCTACCCCATAAAGGCGGTGGGGAGGTTCGCCTTGCGGTGACCTCCCCACCGGTTCAACCGTGGATGCCGGATGGCGCTCCGCCTGCCCTCATGAGACCAGGTGCTCCAGATCCTGGGCCGCCCGCCGCATTTCGAGCAGGACGAGCCCGAGCTTGGCCTGTTCGCGGGCCAGCACCGTCAGCACCGCGTCCACGCCCGAGGCCATTAACAGCACGTAGCCTTCATCTCCGTGGATGTAGACCTCGTCCAGGTTCCCCCGGCCGAGCTCTCCGGCGATGCGCTCGCCCAGGCTGAGCATCGCCGCCGACATGGCGGAAACGCGATCCTCCTCCACGCCGGCCGGCAGGGAGGAGGCCATGATCAATCCATCGACGCTGACGACCGCAGACGCCTCAATGTCGGGCGTCTTGCCCTGCAGGTTTCGCAGGCGATCCACCATCTGATCGGTTCGCGTCTTCGCCATCTTAGGTTGTCGCCAACTCGGGCGAGTCTATCACAGCCACATACACCGGGCAAGCCGGCAGCCCCGCAGCCGGGTGTCCGTCCCTTCCGCCGCCGCGGTTCAATCGATCAGGCCGGGAAGGAGATGCACGACCAGCCGGCCGGAGCCCGGGTCCACCTGACGGATGACCTCACTCGTCGCCGGCAGGAGGAGCTCGCGTTCTCCCCGCACCAGGTAGACATCATTGGCGCCGGTGCTCAGGATCTCGGCCACCTGGCCCAGGACCGTGCCGTCCTCGGTGACCACGCTCAGGCCCAGGAGCTGCCAGTGGAAGTAGGTGTCCGGAGGCAGCGCCGGCGCCTTGTCGGCCGGGATGCGAAGCTCCGCGTCGCGCCAGCGCTCGGCCGCCTCGTGGGAGGTGTGACCTTCCAGCTCCAGCAGGTAGCGCTCCCCGTGCCTGCGGCAGGCGACGACGGTGGCGGACGTGCGCTCCTCCCCCAACTGCACGCTGCTCCCTGCCACGACCGCCGAGGCCAGCTCGGAGTAGGGCTCAAGCAGCATGGCGCCGCGAACCCCGTGGGGCCGAACGATACGCCCGACCGCCAGGGTATCCCCCGACGGTCGGGCGTCGTTAGCCGGCGCGGTCTTGCGCTTGCCGGGCATGGATCAGAGGATGTCGAGCGAGGCGCGGGCCCCCCGGCGGGCCGCGGCCACACGCAGCAGCACCCGCATGGCATTGGCCACCTTGCCGCTGCGGCCGATCACGCGCCCCATGTCCTCCTCACCCACCTTCAGCTCGAGGCGCACTTCCTTCCCCCGCCCGTGTTCGGTGACCTGGACCTGCATGGGGTCATCCACCAGCGACTTGGCGATGTACTCGATCAGAGGCTTCATGCCCTGCCCCTCGAGGCGCTCTACGCCTCGGCCGGTGCCTCGGCGGCGACCTCGGCCTTCTTGGCCTTCTTCTTGCCCTTGCCGACTTCGGCCGCCTCGCGCTTGGTGCGCGGGTCGACCGTGGTCGGCGCCGGGCGGCTGGCCAGGACGGCGTCGACCGCTTCGCCCGCCTGCACGCGCTCCCAGCGAGCCCAGGCGCCGCAGGTCTTGAGGACCTTGAGCGCCGACTCGGAAGGCAGCGCGCCGGCCTTGAGCCAGTGGATCAGCCGCTCTTCCTTGACGTCCATCGTGGCCGGCTGCGTGCGCGGGTTGTAGTGGCCGATGATCTCGAGGAAGCGTCCGTCGCGCGGGCTCTCCCTCTCGGTCACGACCAGGCGGTAGAACGGCTGGTGCCGGGAGCCTTCCCGGCGAAAACGAATGCGAACCATGTTGTCCTTCTCTCTGTCTACAGTCTCGGTGCCAGCCCGCCATCCCATCCGCGCGGAGAGTGGCCGGAAGGAGGCCTTCGCGCCGAAGGGATCGAAGGCTGGCTTGCGCTATCGCAGCCGGGGATCGATCGCCCCCAGGCCGCGCTTGCCCACCTGCTTGTACAGCTTGCGCATCTGCTGGTACTGGCGCAAGAGCTGATTGACTTCCGGAACCGTTGTTCCGGATCCGGCCGCCACGCGGCGTTTGCGGCTGCCGTTCAGCACATCCGGCTTGCGGCGCTCCTCGCGCGTCATCGAGGAGACGATGGCCTGCGTGCGCACGATCTGCTTCTCCGCCGCCTGACCATCGATGCCCCGCGCCGCGCTGGCCAGCCCGCCGGGCATCATCTCGAGCACCTTTGCCAGAGGGCCCATCTTGCGGACCTGCGCCAGCTGATCGGCGAAGTCTTCCAGGCTGAACTCGCCCTTCAGGAGCCGAGCGCCTGCCTGCTCCGCCTCACGCTGGTCGAAGGCCTCCTGGGCCTTCTCGATCAGGCTGAGCACGTCGCCCATCCCGAGGATGCGGGACGCCAGCCGATCCGGCTCGAAGGCATCCAGCGCTTCGCGCCCCTCGCCCGTGCCGATGAATTTGATCGGCACGCCGGTGACGGCGCGCATCGAAATGGCCGCGCCGCCGCGTGCATCACCGTCCATCTTGGTAAGGATCAACCCGGTCAGCCGCACCTGGCTCTGGAAGCCGCGAGCGACGTTGACCGCTTCCTGGCCGGTCATGGCATCGGCGACGAGCAGCACCTCCACGGGCCGGACTTGCTCGGCCAGGCTGGCCACTTCGGCCATCATGCCGGCGTCGAGTTGCGAGCGCCCGGCGCTGTCGATCAGCACCACGCTCACGCCCCCGCGGGCGGCGTGCTCCAGCCCGGCGGCGCACACCTGCGCCGGCGTGGCGCCGGACTCGTGGTAGACCTCGACGCCGATCTCCTGGCCGAGCAGATGCAGCTGTTCCGCAGCCGCCGGCCGATACGGGTCGGCGGCAATCATGGCCACCCTCTCGCCGCGGCTGCGCAGCCAGCGGGCAAGCTTGGCCGCCGTCGTCGTCTTGCCGGACCCCTGCAAGCCGACCAGCAGGATCGGTCGTGGAGCGGGGCCAAGAAGCGACAGCCGTCCCGGTTCGCCCAACGCCGAGACGAGCTCGGTATGCAGGATGTGCACGACCTGTTGACCGGGATTCAAGGCCCGCGCCACCTCTTCGGAAAGCGCGCGTTCCCGGACACGCTCCAACAGGTCCTTGACTACCTGGTAATGTACATCGGCATCCAGCAGCGCCAGGCGGATTTCGCGCAGCGCTGCGTCCACGTCTTCCGGGCGCAGCTTGCCGTGCCGGCCCAATCCCCGGAAGACCTGCTGCAATCGTTCGGTCAGGGCCTCAAACAAGCTGCACCTGGCAAGGGGCCAACGCGCAACCGCCGCGCCGTGCGCCCGTCAGGGCAGCCCGCCGGCCGGCGGCTTTGGATACCGCTCACCCACGAAATAGGATTGTAACTGGTCGGCCGAATCGGGTCAAGGCTGAGCGTATCGGGCAACCGTCTCTGACCAGCAGGATGAAGCGGGAGAGCGCAGCCACGGTCCCCGCCAGGCCGCCCGGGGCCCGCCGGTGGACCGGCCAGGCTGACGGAGGGAGGCGGGGGACAGTTCGCCTCTCCACCGCAACGACTCCGGCCGGTCTCAGGGTATGATTTCCGCCCCGGCCGGGCGCAGGCGGGCCGCCTGCCGAAAGCCGAGGCCTTTCCCGCTGGCGGAGGACGATGGTGGACACTGCGTCTCCTGCCCCCGTAGAGCATCGCCTGCAAGCCCTCGACGTCTTGCGGGCGCTCGCCGTCATCCTTCTGATCCTGCACCATGGCGGCATGTACAACTTCTCACTTCTGGGCTTCGATCTCAAGCAGCTGAGGGGCTTTGTCGGCCTCTACCTGCTGGGCTCCTTCGTCTTCCTGTCCGGCTGCCTGAGCATTCGCTCCGTCGAGGGCCTCGGGCTCCGGCGCTTTCTCACCAAGCGCCTGGTGCGCGTCTACGTGCCGTATGTCATCACCCTCGTGCTCTTTCTGTGGTTGATCGAGCCGGAGTTGTCCGGGCCGGACCTGATCCTCCACCTGCTTGGCGCACAGGTCCTGTTGGCCCCGAAATTCACAACGCCCATCCTGACGCTGTGGTTTATCGGGCTGATCCTTCTGTGCTATCTGATCCTGGCAGTCTTGACCCGGACCCTCAAGCGGCCATCCTCCATCCTACTGGGAAGCCTGGCGGTGTTCGCCGTGGCCGGCCTGCTGCGTGAGTACGTGGGGGTGATCCATCACACCTTCTTCTACTACTTCCCGGCCTTTGCCGCCGGCGCCATCCTCACGCAAGCCGGGCTTCTCGAGCGGATGACGAGACAGCCCTTCGCCTTGATCCCGTATGGCCTGCTCTCGGCTCTTGGGGTTGTGCTCCTTTCACCCTACCTCACCCAACTGGGGCGCACCGTCGACCTCGGGATGATCGCGGCGATCAGTGTCTTCCTGGCGGGCATGATCCCGTTCACCCTATCCCTGGCGGCCCGCTTCGTGGCGGTCGGGATCGGACTGCGCCTGATCCACCAGGTCTCCTATTCGGCCTTCTTCGCCTACCTGCTTCACAGGCCGGTGTGGGCCGTCTGCCTGGCACTCTACGCGCCCGAGTCGCGCGAGCTGCGGTCGCTCTGGCTGCTGGCGACCGGCTTCGGCCTCGTGCTGCCCTTGGCCTACTATGCCCAGAAGCTCTTCGATCGAATCCTGAGAACAACCGCCGCCAACCCGGATTCCGCCCTGTCCTCCTGATCTCCGCCCACAGCCGACGGCTTGCCCGGCAGCGCCGTCGCCCGCGTTCCCGGCAAGGCCGCTCCTCAGTGCGCGAGCACACCTTCCCGATCAATGGGCCGGCACAAGAGGCAACGAAATCGGGGAGGATCAGAGATGCTTTGAGGCGTAAGTCCGGCGACTCAGGCGGGCGCCGGAGGGCTTCCTCAGTGCACGGCGGCGCCCGCGCCGACGAGCGCCTGCTTCCCGATGCGCCAGGCGTCGGCCAACGTGCCGTTCTCGAGAACGACCACGACGACCAGGCCAGGCTCGCCTTCGGGCGAGGCGCCGGCGAACCAGTTGACGCGCCGGCCTCCGCTCCCGGTCAGCGCGCTGGCCGCCATGGCGCGGAAGTCACCCGAATCCCGGTCAAGCGCCAGCAGGACGGCGGCAGCCGCCGCCGTGCCCGCCGTCTGGCGCCTGCCCTCATCGAGAGGGAGATCGACCCAGGCTCCGCCAGGCTCCTCCAGGCCGCTGACGATCCTCAGCGACGGCAGGGCTCCGTTGGAGCGCAACGCGGCGTAAGCACGTGCCAGTTGGAGCGGCGTCACCGCCAGGCTACCCTGCCCGATCGCCTCCAACCCCGGCACCGAGCCTGCAGCGGGAATCTCCGGCGGCGTTGGCTGCGCCGGCTCGAGTTCTTCCAGCGCGGTCTCACGCAAGGCGTACCTGGCGATCGTCTCGTCGAGCCATGCCGCCCCGAGGCGGGTCCCAAGCTGCGAGAGTGGAGCCGGGCAGCCAAAGTACAGGGCCGTAGCGTAGCTGGCGGCGGCTGCAGCCTGATCGGCCTCGCGCGGCGTCAGGCTGCAACCCAGCTGCTCGCTGTCCACGTTGACCCCCGCGCTCAGTCCTTCAAGAGCCTGGTCCAGAGTGACCTCGCTGTCATCGGCGGCGACGGAGAGCAAGAGGGGCGCCAGCATCATGCCGGGCTGGTAGCGCCCTTGGGTGGCGCGGTTGAGCAGCGGAGCATCCGCCCGGACGGTCAGGTCCGCCCATTCCGCCTCGAGCGTGTTGGCATCGTAACTCGGGGACGAGGCCATGGCCAGGATGTCGCCGGTCGAGGCGCTGACGACGCCGGCGGCGCCGCGATAGGGGGATAGCGCCTCGGCCACTTCGGCCTGCAGCGTGGCATCGAGCGTCAGGCGGATGCCCAGGCCGCGCGGCGGCGTGCCCAGCGTCAGGTGCTGCCACCAGGTCGTGAGCACATCGTGCCCCGTCTCGCCGCGCAGGTATTCGTCACGGCTGCGCTCGAGACCAGCCTGTGCGAAGCGG
>DYJB01000224.1 GCA_020723365.1 Candidatus Aquidulcis sp.
AATCCCACCGGCTCGCCCTCGCATTCGACGACGATCACCAGATCCGGATCGAGCAGCGGCTTCATCTGCTCGGCCATGCGGTCGAACTCGGCATCGGTCATTGGCACGAAGCCCCAGTTGCGCTCCCAGGAGGTGTTGTAGATCTTCTTGACGAACTCGACCTCGTGATCAAAGCGTTTCATGTTCAGGGGGCGCACGCGCAGCTTGCCGCGCTCGAGCACCTTGGCCGCCACGCGCTCCAGCTTCTCCGGTTTGTTGCGGATGAAGTCGGCGATGGCCAGGGAGTAGGCCCACAGGTTCATGGCCGTGCGGTAGCCGGCCGCCTCGAGGTAGCCCTGGTAGCGCGGCGGGTTGTAGGTCATCAGGATGCGGGGCGCGTCCTGGAAGCCGTCGATCAGCAGCCCGACCTCGTCGTTGGTCGAGAACTGCGCCGGTCCCAGGATGGCGGTGTGTCCGGCCCGCCGGGCCCAGTCCTCGGCCGTCGCCAGCAGCGCCGCGGCCGCCTCCGGATCCTCCAGCACATCGAAGAAGCCCAGGAACCCCGTGTTGACCCGCTGGAACTGGTTGTACAGCTCGTTGGTGAAGGCGGCGATCGTCCCCACGACCTTGCCGCCCCGCCGGGCCAGGAAGTACTCGGCCCTGGCATGCTGGAAGAACGGGCTGCGCTCACGATCCAGGAAGGCCTTGCGTTCAGAGAGCAGCGGCGGGACCCAGTACGGATCGCCGCGGTAGACCTGCCAGGGCAGGCTGATGAACTCCAGCAGATCCGAATCCGACTTCACCGGAGAGACTTCAACGGCTGCCATGGCACGCTCCGCACCAAGGGGGTAGGACCGGATTATACAGCCGAGCCCTGCTTCAGGCGGCGAACCGGGCGGCGGTGGTATGATTCCGAATCGGAGTCGTCGATGGACCGGGCTTACCCGCTTCTGTTCACGCTGGGATCCCTCGCCGGGCTGGCCTGGCTGCTGTTCGTCGATCCGCGCCGCCGCACCCGGGATGCCCGGCGCGATCCGGATGCGGCGGCTGTCGTGCGCCTCGATGCCGGTCTGGCGGCGCTGGCGGGCGGGCTGATCGGCGCCCGGCTCGCCTACGTCGCCGTCCACGCTTCCTACTTCTCGACACACCTGGATCAGGTCATCCGATACTCGTCAGGCGGATTGAGCTGGGTCGGAGGCGCGCTGGGCGCGTTGGCCGGGCTGCTGGCGGCCGCCGCGCTCCACCACAGTTCGCCCTGGCTGCTGGCGGATGCCCTGGCCATCCCGGCCGCCGTGCTGGCGATGGCTGCCTGGAGCGGATGCCTGCTGGACGGCTGCGCGTTCGGCCGTCCCCTGGCCTCAAGCGCGCTGGCGGCGCTCGGCTCCGACTTCTACGCCAGCCGCATCCCGCGCTGGCCGACCCAATTCGTCGGCCTGCTGGCCGCCGCCGCCCTGGCGCTTGGACTGCTCCTGCTGGAGGCGAGAAGCCACCCCGCAGGATGGCCGGCCAGCGCCGCGCTCCTCGGGCTGGGCGCGACGGCGCTGGCCTTGAGCTTCACGCGTGGCGACCCGGTCCCGCTCGTGGCGGACATCCGGCTGGACGCACTCGGCGGAGGGTTCATCGCCGTCCTCGGCGCCGGCCTGGCACGGCTGAGCCGCAGGGCGGCCGAGCGATGAACCGCCTGCCGCTGGCGCTGGCACAGTTCAACACCCGCCTCGGCGACGTCGACGCCAACCTCGACCGCCACCTGTCCTACGCCGAGCAAGCCCGCCGCCAGGGCGCTGAACTGCTCGTCTTCCCCGAACTCTCCCTGACCGGTTACGCCCTTATGGATCTGGCAGTTTCCGTCGCCCGCCGGCCGCATGCCGACGACCCGACCTTCCGCCCGCTGCTGCAGGCCTCCAAGTCGATCGACCTGCTGGTCGGCTTCGTTGAGGCCGAACAGCGCCACCGCTTCTACATCTCCAGCGCCTACCTGTCGCGCGGTGAGATCGTCCACGTCCACCGCAAGGTGTATCTGCCCACCTACGGGCTGTTCGACGAAGGACGCTTCTTCGCCTGGGGCGACGCCGTACGCGCCTTCGACACCCGCTTCGGCCGCATGGGCGTTCTGATCTGCGAGGACTTCTGGCACGCCTCCCCGCCCTACCTTCTGTGGCTCGACGGCGCCGACGTGCTGCTCTTCGCCTCGGCCTCCCCCGGGCGCGGGCTGTCGCGCGAGCCGCGTCTCGAGACCGCCCGCTGGGTCGAGCAGATCAACCAGGCCTACGCCAGCCTGTTCACCAGCTTCATCGTCCACGTCAACCGCACCGGCTTCGAGGATGGGCTCAACTTCTGGGGGGGATCGACCGTGTTCGACCCCGACGGCGCTCTGCTGGCGCGCGCGCCCTACCATGAGGAAGCGCTGACGCTGGTCGAGCTCGACCTCGAGCAGCTGCACCGCACGCGCGCCCGCCTGCCCCTGCTGCGCGATGAGCGCACCGCCCTGATGTCCCGCGAGCTGGCGCGCATCCTGCGCCGTGATCCCGGGTCACCGACGCTGGGAGACTAGGAAGGCGTCCCATGAGCGAATCGCCGAGCCTGGAGATCCACCCCGACCTGGTGCGCCGCATCCTGATCGACTTCCTGCGCACGGAGATCACACGCGCCGGATTCAGCCGCGCCGTGGTGGGCCTTTCGGGCGGCATCGATTCGGCCCTCGCCTGCTACCTGGTGGACGAAGCCCTCGGCCCGGAGAATGTCCTGGCCGTGCGCATGCCCTACCAGACCTCGTCCCCCGACTCGCTTGAGCACGCCGCCCTGGTCATCGGCCAGACCGGCGTGCGCGAACTGACCGTGCCCATCACGCCGATGGCCGAGCCGTTCCTGGCCGCCATCCCCGCCGACCAGGCCGTGCGGCGAGGCAACGTGTTCGCCCGGCTGCGCATGATCGTGCTCTACGACCGTTCGGCCGAGTTCGGCGGCCTGGTGGTCGGGACCGGCAACAAGACCGAGATCCTGCTCGGCTACACCACGCTCTACGGCGATTCAGCCTGCGCCCTCAATCCGCTCGGCGATCTCTACAAGACACAGATCCGGCAGCTGGCGCGCGCCGTCAGTGTCCCGGAGGGCACTGTCGCCAAGCCGCCGAGCGCCGATCTATGGGCCGGGCAAACCGATGAAGGGGAACTTGGATTCACCTACGAACGCGTCGACCAGCTGCTGCTGCTCCTGGTCGACGGCCGGCATTCGCCCGAGTCGTGTGTCGAGGCCGGCTTCGATCGCGCCTTCGTCCAGGCCGTCCTGGAGCGCATCCGCCGCAACCAGTTCAAGCGCCTGCAGCCACCGATCGCCAAGCTCAGCAACCGGACGGTTGGGTACGACTTCCTCTACCTGAGGGACTGGGGAACCTAGAGGCTCGACCGGCACCTCATGCGCTTTCCCACCGCCCTTCGCCACCGTCGTTACAGGCTCCTGTGGATCGGCCTGATCATCTCGGTCACCGGGACGCGCATGCAGGCGGCGGCCGTGCTGTGGCACGTGCACGAAATCAATCGGCAGCCGATCGCGCTGGGCGGGGTCGGGCTGGCCAATATCCTGCCCATCCTGGTCCTCTCGCTCGTCGCCGGTGTGGCGGCCGACGCCGTCAACCGCCGCCGCCTGATGTTCCTGACGCAGACATCGCTGGCCCTGCTGGCCGCCCTGCTCGGCTGGCTGACGATCACCGGCGCCGCCACGCTGTGGTCGGTGTACGCCATCACCGCTCTCAGCTCGGGTGTGGCCACCTTCGACATGCCGGCGCGGCAGGCGCTCGTGCCCAACCTGGTCTCGCGCGACGACCTGCCCAACGCCTTCAGCCTCAATTCAATCGCCTACCAGCTGGGATCGATCACCGGGCCGGCGCTCGGCGGGCTG
>DYJB01000225.1 GCA_020723365.1 Candidatus Aquidulcis sp.
GGTCGCCTCCGGCTTGAGCAGGGTGTGGTCGATCAGGCCGGCCAGGCGAATCTGGTCCACCTTGACCGGGCGGGCCATCGCCGGGGTGAGGATCTGGGGCAAGGGGCCCCCGATCGCCGCCAGGGCGCGATCAACCTCGGCGCGCTGGCGTTCGAAGGTTGACAGCGGTTCGGCGGCATGCGCAGCAGTGGTCATCGTGGGACCCTAGGTCGGAGGGATTGTAGCACAGGCCCCCCGGGCCCTAGGGCTCAGCCGCCGCCACCAGGTTGTAGTGCGGGATCACGGCGACGTCGGGCAGCGGCCAGTAGACCAGCACCGCCTTGCCGATGACATCGCTCAACTGCAGGGGGCCCCAGTTCTGCGAGTCCGAGGAGTTGTTGCGGTTGTCGCCCAGCACGAACAGGGTGCCGGGCTCAACCCGCCAGGCGCCGTCGTAGCGCGGGGCGGCGGCGATGTAGGGTTCCTCGAGGCGGGTCCCATTGACGTAGACGCTCCCGCCGCGCACCTCGATCCGGTCGCCCGGCAGGCCGATGACGCGCTTGATGAAGCGGCGCGAGGGGTCGAGCGGGAAGCGGAAGACGATGATGTCGCCGCGCACGGGCTCCGACCAGCGGTAGGCCAGCCGGTTGACGACCACCATCTCGCCATCGTGCAGGCTGGGCTCCATGCTGTCGCCTTCCACCCGGATGCGGGCGGTCACCAGGTTCACAGCCAGGAACAGCAGGGCGGCGATGAGCGCCGTCTGCAGGATCTCCGCCAGGACGGCCCAAACCGCCGAGCGACGCGGCTCGGCGGGGGAAAGCTCCACGTTCGGCTGGATCACGCTGGAGATTATAAGCCCCGCCCCGAGGGCTGACAAGCAGGACGCTGGGGGGTGGCCGAGAACCGGAAGGCCGGCTGGCGGCGAGGGATGGATTCAGCGAGGGAGACAGGGGAAGATGATCTCGACCCCCTCACCCCGGCCCTCGCCCGCGGGGAGAGGGGGACTCACCTCGCGCTCTCCCGCGAGCGCAGGGGTGAGGGAGCGACGAGCGACCCGGAAGCGGCGACGGACCCCCCTCTGCAGCAGGCCTAGCGCTCGTGCTTGCGATACACGATGCGGATCGGCGTGCCGATGAAGCCGTAGCGCTCGCGCAGACGATTCTCCAGGAAGCGCGTGTAGGTGAAGTGCACTCGCTTCGGATCGTTCGCCTGGATGGCGAAAGTGGGTGGGTCGGAGCGGATCTGCGCCATGAAGTACAGGCGTACCTCCTGGCCGGCGTGGGCCGGAGGCGGATGCTGGTCGAGCGCTTCGCGCAGCATGCGATTGAGGTCGGAGGTGGCGATGCGGCGCAGGCGTTCCTCCTGCACCTGGAACGCCATCGGCAGCACCTGGCTGACCCGCTGCCCGGTCTTGGCCGAGATGAACAGCACCGGGACGTAGTCGAGGAAGCTCAGCTCCTGGCGCACGTGTTCGGTATAGGCTGCCAGCGTGCCGCTGTCCTTGTCGACGGCATCCCACTTGTTGACGATCACCACCACGCTCTTCATCAGGTCGACGATCATCCCGGCGATGTGGGCGTCCTGGGCGGTGACGCCGGCCGTGGCGTCGGTGACCAGGAGCGCCACGTCGGAGCGCTCCAGCGCCCGCAGGGCGCGCAGCACAGAGTACTTCTCCACCCCCGGGTCGATATGACCGCGGCGGCGGATGCCGGCCGTATCGATCAGGGTCACCTGGGTCCCGAAGGCCTGCAGGTGCGTGTCGATGGCGTCGCGTGTCGTGCCTGGGATGGGCGAAACGATCACCCGTTCCTCGCCCAGCATGCGGTTGAGCAGGCTGGACTTGCCGACGTTCGGCCGGCCGAGAATGGCAATGCGCACGGAGGCCTGCGTCTCTTCGGCGGCCGGCGCCTGCGGCTCGAGCGCCTCGAAGAGGGCGTCGAGCAGATCGCCGGTGCCGGTGCCGTGCAGGGCGGAGACCGGGTGAGGATCGCCCATGCCGAGCTCGTAGAACTCGACGGCCTGGTCTCGCAGGCCCTTGTTGTCGCAGCGGTTGACGACCAGCAGCACGGGAGGCGCCTGGCGATCGCGCAGCGATCCCTGGGCGCGGCGCAGGATCTCGGCCACCTCGTGATCGGCGGGTGTCACGCCGGACAGGGCGTCGACGAGGAACAGCACGGCATCGGCGCCGCCCACGGCCATCTCGGCCTGGCTGCGGATCTGGTCGATGTAGTCGGCCGAATCGAGGCTCAGCGGTTCGCCCCGCAGGCCGCCGGTGGGGTCGATGCCGCCCGTGTCGACCACATCGAAGGCGATGCCGCGCCATTCGGCTTCGGCCACCAGCCGATCGCGGGTTGTGCCGGGGCGATCATCGACGACCGCCAGGCGCTGCCCGGCCAGGCGGTTGAAGAGCGTCGACTTGCCCACATTGGGCCGGCCGACGAGGGCGACCACGAGCTTGGACATGGGTCAGGGTGCCGACGGCGTGGGGAAGGGCGCGCGGGCGAGCGTGATCTCGAACGTCTCCGGCAGCATCGTCTGCAGCAGGACGCCCGGCGGGAGGATGATCACCTGGGGCGTCAGCTGATAGGTGCCCGGCGCCAGCCCGTCGACGCTCAGCACGACGCGCACGTCCTCGTACTGCAGCTTGTCCAGCACCGGCAGCGGGCCCTTGAGGATGACGCTGGCGGTGATCGGCGACGAGCGTGCGAACAGCCCCTGTGCCAGCCCCTCGATCTCCACCGGCCGGACAACGTTGATGGTCGTTTCGATCGGCACGACGGCGATCTGCACAACAACCGCCTGGCTGCCGGCCAGGAAGGTCCCTTCGGGAAGGACGACGCCGCCCGTCTGCTCGATGTCGTCTTTCGCGCCGGACAGGTTGACCGGATCGGTCTCAACGAAGCCGGGCAGCGCCTCCACCGCCTTGGGATCCGGCGAGAAGACGGTGACCAGCGTGGGCGAGACGTTGATGCTGGAGACCTGATAGCCCGTATCGACCTGGCCCTGGATGATGGGGATGACGGCCACCAGACGGTAGCCGACGAGTTGGTGGGCGGTGGTGAGGACGCGGGCCGAGGGGGGCGAGAGCGTCAGGCCGACGACGGCCCGCCCCTGCGCGTCGAGCGGCGCCAGGTTGACCTCGGCGTCGACGTCCTCGCGCCGGCCGGTGACGTCGACCTGGGCC
Source organism: Candidatus Aquidulcis sp. (assembly GCA_020723365.1). GTDB lineage: Bacteria > Chloroflexota > Anaerolineae > Anaerolineales > E44-bin32 > DYJB01. The sequence goes on from DYJB01000225.1 coordinate 3,167, forward strand.
AAGACCTCGGCGACCTGCTCGACCAGCGACGACGGACCGCTGACGTTGACCGTGTCGGGGACGGCGATCGGGTCGTCCAGGCGATAGCCGAGAGCGGGTTCGCCGCTGGTGACGGCGAGGATCGGGAGCTGCCTGCTGGCCGCCTTCTCGAGCGTGATCTCGAGGCGGGCCGGCTCGATGCTCGTGACCCGTGCCGGCTGGCGATCGACGATGCCCACCAGGCTGACCTCGTGGGTGCCTTCGCCCAGTCCGTCGAGGCGGGCTTCGACGCGCAGGTCGCGCGCCGTGAGAAGATCCCAGCCCGACTGCGGCGCCCGCAACGTCACGCGGGCGTTGGCGGGCGCCTCCCCGGCGATGACCAGCCCGGACGGCAGGCCGGCGTACTCGATGGGGAGTGCGGCGGGGAAGGCGCGCACGTCGACCGGGTCGGTGGTATTGACCGCCGAGACCCAGACCACGAGGGCCAGCACCAGGGCCAGCACCAAGGCGCTCAGGTTGTCCCACAGCCAGCGCAGCATGGGCGGTCCCTCAGCGGCCCCGCCGAGCAGGGCGAGCGCGGGCGCTCAACCGCTCGAACCAGA
>DYJB01000226.1 GCA_020723365.1 Candidatus Aquidulcis sp.
AACGGATCCTGCCCATCGGAGCGCGTGCCGGATCGCTCTCGGCCGTGGCGGCTCAAGAGCTGGGCCTGGTCCCCGGCCTGCCGGTGGCGGCCGGGGGCGTCGATGCCCACATCGGCGTGCTCGGCCTGGACGCCCTGCGCCCGGGGCAACTCGGACTGATCCTCGGCTCGTCCTCGGTCCAGATTACGCTCACGGAGAAACCCGTCTTCGACCCGGCCTTCTGGGGCCCGTTCGAGGACACGATCCTTCCCGGACGCTGGCTGCTCGAGATGGGCCAGGTGTCGACGGGGTCGCTGCTGCGCTGGTTCAAGGACAACCTGGCTCCGCCGCAGCTGCACGAGGCGGCGGCCACGGCCGGCCGGACGCTCTACTCGCACCTGGACGCCCTCGCCGATAGGATCCCGCCGGGCGCCGGCGGACTGACCGCCCTCGACTACTGGCAAGGCAATCGCACGCCTATCCGCGACCCGCGGGCGCGCGGCGCGCTGGTTGGCTTGACGCTGTACCACACGCCGGCGCATGTCTTCCGCGCCCTGATGGAGGCGGCCGCCTTCGGCAACCGTCACATCCTGGAGACGCTGGCGGCGGCAGGTGTCCCGATCACGGAAGTGCGCGCCGCCGGCGGGGGCGCCGGATCGGCCGTCTGGCTTCAGATGCACGCCGATGTGGCTGGTGTCCCTGTGACGGTGACCTCGAGCGAGGATTCGGCCCTGGTCGGCGGTGCGATCGCGGCGGCGGCCTGCGCCGGTAGATACGCCTCGCTCGAAGCTGCCGCCGCTGCCATGGTCCGCCCCGTGCGCACGCACACTCCCGACCCTGCCCGCCACGCTGCCTACGCCGAGCCCTACCAGCTCTACCGTGACCTGTATCCGGCGCTGCGGCCGATCTTCCCCCGCTTCGCCGGGCTCGCCTGACGTCCGCCGCGCCCATCCTGGCACACAGACTGCATCCGGACATTGACCGGGGCCCGCCCCGGCATGCCTGTGCCTGGGTTGGCCCAGGTCGGGTGACGTTCCGGGGTAGAATCCAACCCCCCGGGAGGCAGGCACGTGAGCGACGCCGTCATTGAATCCTCGTTGCGGCCCACCGTCCAGATCCTCTTGGCGGACGGCCGCGTCCTGGAAGGGCCGCGTGGCGCCAGCCTGGCGCAGTTCCTCTCGGCGCCGGGCATCGCCGGTGCGCCGATCGTGGGCGGCGTGGTCAACGGTGAGCTGCGCGAGCTGACCTACCCGATCGAAACCGAGGCACGCGTGCGGCCGGTGACGATGGGGGAAGCCGATGGCATGCGCATCTACCGCCGCTCGCTCACCTTCCTCCTCGCGGCGGCCTTCGAAGCGCAATATGCCGACCTCAGGCTGACGGTCGATCACTCGGTCTCGTCCGGCGGCTACTTCTGCCAGGTCTCCGGCGGCGAACTCTCGGCCGACGGCCTGTCCAGGCTCGAGGCGCGAATGCGTGAGCTGGTCGAATTCGACCTGCCCTTCGCCAAGTCCGAGGTCAAGCTCGAAGAGGCCATCGCCTACTTCCGTGACAAGGGCTACCAGGACAAGGCGCAGCTGCTGAAGCACCGGCGCAAGCCGACGCTGGTGCTCTACTCGCTGGGCAAACTGCGCGACTACCATCACGGCTACATGGTGCCGTCCACCGGGTACCTGCGCTGGTTCGCCCTCAGCCCGGCCGAGGGCGGCTTCACGCTGCAGTTCCCGCGCCGCCACAACCCGACCGAACTTCAGGCCCCGCCGCACTATGCCAAGCTGCTGACGGCCTTCCGGCTCTACGGCGACTGGCTCGACCGGCTGGGCATCTCGAGCGTCGGCTCGATGAACGACGCCATCGTCGCCGGGCGCGCCCGCGAGATCATCCTGGTGGCGGAGGCGCTGCAGGAAGCGCAGATCGCCGCCATCGCCCAGCAAATCGTCTCGCGGCGCAAGGCGGCGCGGGTCATCCTGATCGCCGGGCCGTCCTGCTCGGGCAAGACGACCTTCTCCAAGCGCCTGTCGGTGCAGCTCCTGGCGCAGGGCGTCTCGCCCCTGCCCATTGAGCTGGACAGCTACTTCGTCGACCGCGAGAAGACCCCCGTGGATGACCAGGGCGAGTACGACTACGAGGCCCTGGAGGCGCTCGACCTGGCGCGCCTGAACAGCGACCTGCGCCGGCTCGTGGGCGGCGAGACGGTGCGCCTGCCGCGCTACGACTTCAAGGCCGGGCGCCAGGTGGAGAGCGAGATGGCCCGCCTGGGGGCCGACCAGGTCCTTATCCTGGAGGGCATCCACGGGCTGAATCCTGGACTGCTGCCGGATATTCCCTCGTCGCAGGCCTTCCGCATCTACGCCTCGGCGCTGACGCAGCTCAACCTGGACCGCTACAACCGGGTCTCGACCACCGACACGCGCCTGATCCGCCGCATCGTGCGCGACGCCACGCAGCGCGGCTACAGCGCCGCCGACACCATCCGGCGCTGGGAGTCGGTGCGCCGCGGGGAGAAGCGCCACATCTTCCCGTACCAGGAGAACGCCGACGTGACCTTCAACTCGGCCCTGGTCTACGAGGGCTGCGCCCTGGCGCCCCTGGCCGAGCCGCTGCTGCGCCAGGTCACGTTCGCCACCCCCGAGCACATCGAGGCCAAGCGGCTGTTGCGCTTCCTGGAGTGGTTCCTGCCGGTGGATCCTGGGCTGATCCCAGACAACTCCATCCTGCGGGAGTTCCTGGGCGGCTCGATCCTGACCGAATTCACGCCCTGGCACGGGCCGGGATTGGGCTGAGGGGCCAGGAAATGGGACCTTGCGGGGAAGCCGCGATTGGCGCGACAATAGGGGTTGCCTCATAGTCTGGGACCGGCCGGAGGGTGCCTCGGGGCCACCTTCGGCTGTTTCGTCTTAAGCGATGACCGAACTCGTCGGACGCACACTGGCGAACTACAGCATCCTGGAGGTCATCGGCCAGGGGGGCATGGCCACGGTTTACCGCGCCCGCGACCAGCGCGAGCCGCGCGACGTTGCCATCAAGGTTCTCTCGCCGTATGTCGCCGCCGACCCGAAGTTCCGAGGGCGCTTCGACCGCGAGATCAATCTGCTGCGGCGCCTGTCGCACCCCAACATCGTCCCGATTCTGGCCTTCGGCCAGGCTGACGGCTTCCACTACATCGTCATGCCCTACCTGGCCTCGGGAACGCTGCACGAGCGACTCCGCGCCGGAGCGCTGCTGCCGCTCGAGGGCGGGCGGATCGTGGCCCAGATCGCCTCGGCGCTGGCCTTCGCCCACGAGCAGGGCGTCATCCATCGCGACATCAAGCCGTCGAACATCCTGATGGATGCCGAGGGCAACGCCCTGCTGACGGACTTCGGCTTCGCCCACGTTCCCTGGGAGTCGGCCTGACGGGCTCGCTCCTGATCGGAACGCCGGCCTACATGTCGCCCGAGCAGTGCCGCGGCGAGGAGGTCGGCCCGACCTCGGATCAGTACTCCCTCGGCGTGGTGCTCTACCAGCTGTGTACCGGCCGGCTGCCCTACGAGGCCGACACGCCCATGGGCGTCGTCATCAAGCAGGCCTCGCAGCCCCTGCCGCCGCCGCGGCTGGCCAACCCGAACCTGCCTTACGCCGTCGAAGAAGTGCTGGTCAAGGTGCTGTCGAAGGAGCCGGGCGACCGCTACGGTTCCGTGGCGGCGCTGAACGAGGCCTTCCAGGCCGCGCTCAAGGCCTCGCTGGATCCGTCCGGGACGTACCGCCGGCGCC
>DYJB01000227.1 GCA_020723365.1 Candidatus Aquidulcis sp.
TCGGCAGCGGGGTGGAGACCAGCGTGCGCGCCCTGGCCCAGATGGTGTTGGAGGTGATGGGCGGCGGGGTCGAGTGGATCTACAAAGACGACCAGGACGTCGGGTCGTCCCGCATGTGCGCCGACCTGACGCTGGCGCGCTCCAAGCTTGGCTACCAGCCCCGCGTCACGCTCCAGGACGGGCTCGAGCGCATGCTCTCCCGCGACCTGCGCCTGCAGCGCACCCAGCCCACCACCGCCTGACGGGCGGCCTGCCTTCCCCCGACACCCAACCTCAGGGGCGGGTCTGAGACCCGCCCCTACGTAGGCCCGACCCGACAGAGTCCCGCCCCTACTGCGACGACCCCGACCCTGCACAGGCCCGACCGCACCCGCGCCCCCACATCGACCGGCTCCCGCGGGTGATTGCCTATCGGTTCTCCTCGTCCTCGGCCCACCGCAGCGGATTCTCCTCGATGTAGCGACGGATCCGGTGCAGGTCGGCCTCATCCCGGATCACGTGCTCGTAGAACCCGCGCTGCCACACCGGCGCGCCAGGCGTACGTCGTTCAAGGTTGATGCGCCTCGCCGAGAAGCCCTTGAATGCCCGCACAACCTCCGTGAGCGTGACAGGGCGGCCCTCACGGCATCCCCGGCGCATGTCGTGTTGGGGCGTAGGGGCGGGTCTGAGACCCGCCCCTACGGTGCCATGCAGGACGATGACCCCGTGCACGTGATTCGGCAAGATGACAAAGGCGTCGAGCCCCATGCAGGCGTAGTGCTCAGGCAGCTCCAACCAACATGCGGCGACGATTCTGCCTGCAGTCGTCAGCCTCGATGCCCCATCTTCCATCGAAGCCAGGATGCATGCCCTTCGATGCGTGCACACGGTACTGAAGTACGCCCCCGGGGAGGCATAGTCGAAACCGCGCAGGCGGAGCGAACTCCGCCTGCGCGGCCTGGCAATCCTGCGTTCCATGCGCTCCCCCTGTCCAGCACCGGCGTCGCGGCGCGCTCGCCCGGTGGGCGGCGCCACGATCGGAGCCCCGGCCTGCGCCGGCTGGGCCGGGGGCTGTCGTTACTGCACCGAGAACTCGAGGGTTGCGACCAGCTCCTCCCCCAGGAAGATCTCGGCTTTGTACGTTCCCGTCGGCCAGGGGCTGTCGTTGGACAGGGAGAAGTGCACCAGGCCACTGCCGGTGGTGAACTCGGTCTCGGAGATCACCATCCCGGGCTCGACGTCCACCGCCTCGACAGCCGTCCAGACGGCCTTGATCACCGTGTCATCCGGCGCGTTCTGCAGGTCCGCCTGGGCGTAGAACACGGCCTCGGGCGCATAGCTGGTCGTGCGCTCGCCCCCGGCCTCGTCGGCCGACATCCAGGCCTCGGCGACCTTGGCCGTGCTCACGCTGCCGGAGCACGCCAGCACCGCGAGCATCATCGCGACCGCACCGACACCGATCGACACCTTGCGAGTGTTCATTCGTACCTACTCCTCGTTGGACAGATGATCCGGATTGTACTTGAGTCCGGCGTCCGGCTCAGCGCAACACCCGCAGCAGATTGGAGTAATCGTCCGTCCAGAGCCGGAAGCCCTCCGGCAAGGCCGGGCGCAGCATCTGACGAGCTTCGATCCCGGGGATCGCGAGCGCTTCGGGCTGACGCGCCAGCAGCATCCAGACCGAGTCGTAGCTCTGGAGGCCGTCGCCCCGGTCCTCCACCCGCGCCGCCGCCAGATCGAACGCCTCGGCCAGACGGTAGACCTGGAGGCTCAGGTCGAAGTAGCGGTTGGAGACGTTGACCGCCACGATGCCGTCCGGCGCGGTGTGCTGCAGGTAGAGCTGGAAGGCCTCGCTCGTCAACAGGTGCAGGGGGACGGCGTCACCACTGAAGGCGTCCAGCACCAGCAGGTCGAAGGCCTGGCCGCCTTGCTGCTCCCATTCGCGCTCGAGGGACACGCGCGCGTCGCCCTCGACGACGGTCGTCTGCCCGGCCGAGTCCGAGAGGAAGGAGAAGTAGCCCCCCTGCCCTTCGGCGACGGCGATCATCTCCGGGTTGATCTCATAGAAGCGGAAGCTGTCGCCCGGCTGGGCGTAGGCGGCGATGACGCCCACGCCCAGCCCGAGCCCGCCGACCCTCAGGCTGCCGGGTCGCGCCGGGTGATTGAGGAGCGCCAGCCCGACGCCGCTGCTGGGCGCATAGTAGGTGGTCGCCAGCGAGCGGCGCTCGGGGCTCTCGAACTGGAAGCCGTGCACGGTCCGGCCGTGAGTCAGCTGGTAGGCGCGCAGGTCGGCCCGCTCCGGGTTGATCTCCCACACCCGCAGGACGCCATAGAACCCGCGCCGGGCCAGGAGCGTGTTGTCGGCGAAGGCCCGCATCACGGCCACCATCATCACGCTGAGGGCCAGGAGCAGGAAGGCGTTGATCACGACGGCGGGCCGCAGGCGGCGCGGTGCGCGCGGCGGCGGGGCGCCGCCCTTGCGCCGCTTTCGCCGCGCCGCCGGCGCGGCCAGCCCCGCCTCGCGCTGCAGGACCAGCGTCAGCAGCGCGCCGGCGGCAAGCACCGTCCACTGCAGCTCCCAGAAGCCGGTCGTGAACAAGAAGGGCGCCACCAGGTTGACGAAGATCCCGCCCAGCGCGCCTCCGGCGGCCACCATCAGGTAGAAGCCCGGCAGCCCGCGGGACCCCGGGCGCAGCGCGTACAGCTCGCAGTGGCACAGCATGGCGCAGGCGAACAGCAGCAGGCAGTAGATGACGATCTGCGACCACAGGCCGAACCACGGCAGGCGGGGCAGGATCCAGATGGTCAGGAAGGCCATCAGGAAGAACACGACCAGATAGGCACGGCGGGAGTACAGGCGCCCCCCGGCGAAGGCCAGGATGAAGCTCAGCAGGTAGAGCGCCAGCGGAACGACCCACAGGAAGGGGATGGCGGCCACCTCCTGCGTGATCTGGTTGGTGACCGAGATGAGCAGGGACGAAGCGCAGGCCGCCAATCCCAGCCAGATCAGGAAGGTGGCCGCGCTCGGGCGAGGTTCGCTCGCGTCTACGGCGGACGCAGCCGTCGGCGCCGCACGCGCTGCCCGCACACTGATCACGCCCACGCCGATGATGAAGGCCAGATACCCGCCGGCCCACACCCAGGCCTGGGCGCGGAGCGCCAGCAGTGGTTCGATCAGCAGCGGGTAGCTCAGCAGCCCGACGAGCGAGCCGGCATTGGAGAGGGCGTACAAGCGATAGGGCGAGCGTCCCCCGAGTTCGCGCTGGAACCAACCCTGCATCAGCGTGCTGTTCGAGGCCAGCAACAGGTAGGGAGTCCCCACCGCAACCGCCAGCAGCGTCAGGATCCCCACGATCGGCGAAGCGCCCTCCTGCGGGCGCCAGGTCGAATCCGGCGTCAGAGGCGAGGCCCACGTCAGCGCCGTCAGGGCCAGGAGAACCGACGAGATCCCCAGGCTTGCCAGGTGAACGATGGCCTGCGCCCGGGGACGGAGCCGCCCGAGCAGTCCATAGGCATACGCGTACCCGGCCGTCAGCAGGGATTGGAAGAACAGGAGCGTCGTCGACCAGACGGCGGACGACCCGCCGAACCACGGCAGGAGGACCTTGCCCATCATCGGCTGGATCTGGAACAACAGGAAGGCGGAGAGGGTGACGCTCAGGGCGTAGGCCAGTGCCATCGCAGCTCTTCCCCCGTCAGCATCGCTATCGGCGCCGCAGTA
>DYJB01000015.1:0-15146 GCA_020723365.1 Candidatus Aquidulcis sp.
AAGGTCGTAGGTTCGAGTCCTATACCGCCCACACAATCGAGCAGCGACGCGACGACCGGGACGAGTAGGCGGACCGGCGCGCCCCAGGGAGAGAGGGCCCTCGACTGCAAGCCCTCTCGGCGGCGCCCCACCGAAAACCCCCCGTGAGCGAGATCCCGAACGCCCCGCCATGGGCCGGTAGGGGAAACGGTTCAGCCCCGTTAGCGGCTGCAGAGAGGGTCCCCTCGGGGGCCAATCTGGGTGGAACCGCGTGAGCCTGAGCTCCCGCCCCAGTGTGGGCCGGAGCTCGTTTCGTTAACCGGGTGAGGAGGATCGCATGAGCATGCCGCAGGTCGACTACAAGGAGTCCGAGCTCTACCGCATCCGCCACTCGGCCGCGCACGTGATGGCGCAGGCGGTGATGGAGATGTTTCCGGGGCAGGCCCGCATCGCCATCGGCCCGCCGATCGACGACGGCTTCTACTATGACTTCGAGCTGCCGCGCGCCCTGACCCCCGAGGACCTGCAGGCGATCGAAGCCCGCATGCGGGAGATCATCGCCGAGGACCACGCCTTCGAGCGCCAGGCGCTGACGGGCGACGAGGCGCGCCGGCTGTTCGCCGATCAACCCTACAAGCTCGAGCTGATCGCCGGGCTGGAGGCCGGCGGTCAGGACGAGTACGGCGCCGAGATCGCCGGGAAGCCGGAGATCTCGATCTACCGCGACGGCGCCTTCACCGACCTGTGCCGCGGGCCGCACGTCGAGCGCACCGGGATGATCAACCCGTCCGCCATCAAGCTGATGGGGACCTCGGGCGCCTACTGGCGCGGCGACGAGAAGAACCCGATGCTGCAGCGCATCTACGGCACCGCCTGGAAGACGGCCGAGGAGCTCGAACAGTACGTCTGGCGGCAGGAGGAGGCCCGCAAGCGCGATCACCGAAAGCTGGGGCGCGAGCTCGATCTCTTCAGCGTCAGCGAGGAGATTGGCGCCGGCCTGATCCTCTGGCATCCCAAGGGCGGCATGTTGCGCAAGGTGGCCGAGGACTACTGCCGGGAAGAGCACGAACGCGGCGGCTACCAGTTCGTGTACTCACCGCACATCGGCCGGGCGGCCCTCTGGGAGATCAGCGGGCATCTCGGCTGGTACCAGGAGAACATGTACGCGCCGCTCGACATCGAGGGGCAGGCCTACTACCTGAAGCCGATGAACTGCCCGTTCCACATCCAGATCTACAAGAGCCGGACGCGTTCGTACCGCGATCTCCCTCTGAGATTCGCGGAATGGGGGACGGTCTACCGCTACGAGCGGAGCGGCGTGTTGCACGGCCTGATGCGCGTGCGCGGCTTCACGCAGGACGACGCCCACCTGTTCTGCCGGCCGGATCAGATGCCGGACGAGATCGACCGGGTGCTGGCCTTCAGCCTGAACATCCTGCGCGCCTTCGGATTCCGGGATTTCCAGTGCTACCTCTCGACGATGAATCCCAAGAAGGCCGCGGGTACCCCGGAGCAGTGGGAGGCTCCTACGGAGGCGCTGCGCATGGCGCTCGAGCGCGCCGAGATGCCCTACCGGATCGATGAAGGCGAGGCGACGTTCTACGGGCCGAAGATCGATATCAAGGTCAACGACGCCATTGGCCGCGAGTGGCAGTTGAGCACGATCCAGTTCGACTTCAATCTTCCCGAGCGGTTCAACCTGTCGTATGTCGGGGAGGATGGGCAGGAGCACCGGCCGTACATGGTGCACCGGGCGCTGATGGGATCGATGGAGCGCTTCATGGGCGTCCTGATCGAGCACTACGCCGGCGCCTTCCCCGCCTGGCTGGCGCCGCTCCAGGCAATGGTCATCCCGATCGCCGACCGCCATGTCGAGTACGCCCGGCAGACGGCCGCCCGCCTGAAGGAGGCCGGATTGCGGGTCGAAGTGGATGAGCGCAACGAGCGCATGAACGCCAAGATCCGCGACGCCCAGATGCAGAAGGTCCCCTACATGCTCGTCGTGGGGGACAAGGAAGCCGAGAGTGGGCAGGTGGCGCTGCGGCTGCGCTCGGGCGACAACCCCGGGGCGATGCCGCTGGAAGCGTTCCTGGCGCGGGCGCAGGAGGAAGTCGCCGCCCGGCGCTGAGCGGCATACCCGGATGGCGGTGGACATGTCGTGGGGGCGGCGCATGCGCCGCCCCTGCGGTCTGGAGGAGAACGGGGAGGGGTCCTGGCACGTCCCTGCACCGCATGCGGCGCAGGCGCTGCCGAAGGAAGATCCACATGCGATGCGGGGGACCGCAGCCGGAGGCCGTGCCGCGAACGATCGGTGCTTAAAACGCGATGGGATGTTGTGGGGGGGCTCTCCCGGCGCCGTGGCCGCCCCGTGCCGGACGGCCGGACTGCGCTCCTGGCAGAGGATTGCCGGCAGCGTCGACGGCCGCCGGGGTCTGTTACAATCCGCTCCTTGAAGGAAGGTGACGTGGTGAGAAGTTCGGTTCTTCAAGGCGTTGTTGTGCTGGCAGTGATCGCCGGCGCCCTGCTTTCGCCCGCGGACAGCGCCAAGGCCGCGGCGCGGCCGGAGAGCGCCCCGCTGATGGACGAGGCCCCGCCTTCTCCCGACGCCTCCTTCCTGTGCTCGCCGCAGACGCAGCTGCGCTACCCGCGGCAGTGTCCCCCGGCCGGGCCGAGCAGCACGCGCGCCGAGCTGGCCCGCCAGGGGCTCAGCCCCTTGCGGCCGCTGCCAATCACGACCCTCGACCTCAATCTTGGGTACCTGCCCTACAGCTATCGAAGGCTGGAGGGCGACGGGACGCGGGTGTACTCGAGCGCCGATGACGCAGCCTCCGGCTCGGGCGCCGCCGGCGGGATCGAGGCCGGCTTCGTCTACGTCTCATGGAGCGAGTGCCAGGTGATCCGCGATACAGCCGTCTACCTGACGGCTGCCGGCTACATCCGCGGCGGATCCGAGTGCAAGCAGATCGCCATGCCCAGCTTCCACGGGCTGACCTTCAGCCGGACTCCCAGCCGCACCTTCGGCTGGGTGCTGGGGACCACCAGCATCCGCACGGCGCCCGGTACGTCCACCCCGGTCACGGGACAACGCTACCGTTTCGAGATCGTCCAGATCTTCGACCGGCAGGATGCCGAGGACCTGACGTGGGTGATGATCGGGCCGGAGGCGTGGGTGGCGGCCAAGGACGTCGCCGCCGTGACGCCCGACCCGACTCCCCCGCAGGGCGTTGAGGACGATCGTTGGATTTCGATCAACCTGTTCGAGCAGACGCTGGCGGTCTACGAGCAGGGCCGGCTGGTCTTCGCCACCATGGTATCGACCGGGCTGCGCGGCTGGTGGACGCAGCCGGGCACGTTCCAGGTGTACGCCAAGCTCGAGCGCGACGACATGAGCGGAGCGTTCGAGGCCGACCGGTCCGATTACTACCTGCTGCACGACGTGCCCTGGGTCCTGTACTACGACAAGGCGCGCGCCATGCACGGGGCCTAGTGGCACAACGGCTACGGCTACGCCCGCTCGCACGGCTGTGTCAACCTGTCGCCCACCGACGCACACTGGCTGTTCGACTGGGCAGAGGAAGGCACCTACGTGCACGTGTTCGATCCTTCCGGGCAGACGCCTACGGATCCACAGACCTACGGCGACGGCGGCGCCTGACGCCCGCGTCCGTTCGGTCTTCTCATCCTCCTGGTTGAACCACCCTCGCACGTCGTGCCGTGAACGGATGGGGTGGCGGCCGCACGCGACGGCCGGCTTCGCCCCTACTGCCCGGTCCGGCATGCCTGCTTCCTCCATCGTCGCCCCGCGGCATGGCACATCCCATGCAACTGCAGGCAGGCGCGGACCGTCCGCGCGGGGAACTCTACCGTATGAAGGTCCTTGGCCTGCCCGCGCTGCTGCTCGCACTCCTGGCCGCCCTGAGCGTCATCCCGCTGGATGAGGTTCATGGCGGCGGCTACGCGCCGGGTGAGACCGTCCTGGGCCACGGCGGTTTTGCCGAGTACCAGGTTGGTGATCTGCCCATCATTCTGTCGGTCCCCCATGGCGGCCCCCTGCGTCCGGCGGAGATCCCCGATCGCAGCCAGGCGGTCGTGGACAACGATCCCTATGTCGACGAACTGGGGAAGGAGCTGGCGGCCGAGATCGAACGCCTGACTGGCCGCCCGGTCCATCTGGTAGTCAACCAGCTCCACCGCTCAAAGCTCGATGCCAACCGCACGCGCCTGGACGGAGCGCGCCGCGATCCGGCGGCCACCCTCGCCTGGGAGGACTACCACGGGTTCCTGCTGGCCGCCGAACAGGCGATCATCGAGGGCTGCGGCCGCGGTTTGCTCATCGACCTGCACACCAACGGCCGCGAGGGCTACCGGGTTGAGTTCGGCTACGGGCTGACGGCGGCCGACCTCCAGGCGGATGACGAGCACCTCAACCGTGAGGCGTACCTCCGCCGCTCGACGCTGCGGGCCCTCGCCTCGCACGGCCCGACGGCGCACGCCGACCTGATCCGCGGCCCGCTCAGCCTGGGTGGCTTGATGACGAGCATCGGGTACGCGGCCGAGCCATCCCCTCAGCGCCGGGTGCCCGACGGCGATCCGTACTTCAACGGCGGCTACACCGTCTACCGCCACGGGTCCCTCTACGGTGGGTGGGTCGACGCCGTGCAGGTCGAGGTGTCCTACGACCTGCTGCGTCCGGCGGCCCGCGCCAACCTGATTCGCGGCCTGGCCGCCGCCACGCTGACCTTCGTCGATGCCGTCTATGGATTCAAGCTCACCGATCCGGCCGCCGCCGATTGCCCGGCCTTCGTCGATGTGCCCTTCACCCATCCGGCCTCCGCCGCCATCCAGAGGCTCAACGGCGAGGGAGTGTTGACCGCCTGCGGATCCAGCCCGCGCCGCTACTGCCCCTGGGATCCCGTCACGCGGGCCGATGCCGCCGTGATGTCCGTCCGCCAGGCGGAGGGAAGCGGAATTCCCTCCAGCCGGGTGTTGTTCACCGACCTGCCCCTCGGTCGCTGGGACGCGGGCTATGCCGGCCGGGCGTGGAGCCAGGGCTGGATCGGCGCCTGCGCCGAGGACCCGCTGCGATTCTGCCCGGAGGCACCGCTGACCAGGCAGCAGGCCGCACATCTGGCCGTATCCAGGAAGCCGTCGCTGCTCGGCGCCGCCGGGATGGGGATCGTCGCAGACGTTTCTCCGGGCGCGGCGGCGCACGAGGCCTTCGCTGCACTGCACGCCGGCCTGCTGCTGCCTTGCCGCGTGGCGCCCGAGGTTCACCTCTGTCCGCAACAGCCGGTCACACGCGCGGAGCTGGCTCAGCTGCTGGCGGCAATCGACAACTAGCCCCCGGCGACCCCCCGCGGGAGCCATCCACCAGGGACAAGCGATGAGCAGCGGGCCAGGGGCGAGTGGCACGGGGCCCTGTGCAGGTGGCGGGCAACTCGCTTCGAGTGGGGTACGTCCCGCCGGTCGCGCCGCCGGCAGCCCAGCGCCGGGCGAAGGCAACTCGCTGTACGCCGCCTCCCGCCAGCTACCGCCGACTCCCCACCGCACGTCCATCGCTGATGGGGTTGCACGTCCTGCGCGCCCCCGCCATCGCTGGCCATCCCCGCGCGTTCCACGCGCCCACGCCATAGATGTAGGGACGCGGGGATGGCCTGGCGCGCATCGGGCGGGCCCGTGGTACCAAAGTACCGTCTCGCCCCGGCGCGTCCGACTCCTAGAATGAGGCCAGACCTCCCCGGCGAACGCCCTCGTTTCAGGAGTCCACGCGCATGTACGCCGACAACGAACTGCTCTTTCCGCCACACGTCATCCCGAACCTGACCCGCGTGCGCGGGCCGGTGTGGCGCGACCTGGTCGAGCGCGTGGCGCTGCTGCCGGACGATGATCCCGAGAGCCTGGCCTTCTCGCTGATGATGATTCGCCTGGATGGCTGCCTGAGCTGCGAGACGGATTCGTTTCGCGCCATGCGCGGCTGCCTTGCCTGCACGCACCAGGTCCTCCATCGCTACAAGGGCCCGGACACCGACCTGGTCAAACGCTACCAGCGCTGCCACGACGAGGTGCGCACCCATCTCGGACTGCCTTTGGAGACCGCCCTTCCCGCTCGCGCCGCGTAGCTCCTGGCGGCCCCGCTGTGCCCGGGAGGCGCCTTCGGCGCCTCCTGTTCGTTGCGGCACAACGCGTGTGGTAGACTCGACCTGCGCTCGGGCATGGGGGATAGCCCGGGCGCCGATGTCGCTGCGGGGGAGAACACGCCGTCAGGGTCGCCGCATGCTCTCCGTACCCGAGAAGATCCTCTTTCTCGCCGCCCTCCTTCTCTCAACCTATCTCGGCTACCGCGGCGCCCGGCGGCTGGTCGCCATCCTGAGCCGCGGCCACGGCCGGCCCGACTGGCGCGCCCTGCCGCGCCGCCTGCCGTCCGTCCTGGCCAAGAGCGTCTCCCTCTCGCCCGTCTTTCGCACCCGCTGGATGACCAGCCTGTTCCACGCGTTCGTCGCCTGGGGCTTCATCTACTACCTGCTGGTCAACGTGGGAGATGTGCTCGAGGGCTACCTGCCCGGATTCTCGTTCCTGGGATCCGGACCGCTCGGGGACGTGTACCGGCTGGGCGGCGACCTGCTCAGCGCGGCCGTCCTGGTGGGCATGCTGGCGCTGATTGTGCGGCGCTTCGTGCTGCGCGCCCCGGAACTGAAGACACGCCAGGCGACGCTGCTCCAGCCCGAGGCGCGCGCCGGGATCCAGCGCGATTCGGCCATCGTCTCCGTCTTCATCCTGCTGCACGTCGGCTCGCGGTTCGTCGGTGAGTCCTTCGCCCTGGCGCATGCAGGTCCCGACAGCTGGCAGCCGCTGGCCTCATTGCTGGCAGGGGTGTGGTCCGGCTGGTCGCCCGCGGCGCTGACGACCGCCGAGCACGTCGCCTGGTGGCTGGCGCTGGGTCTGATCCTGGCCTTCGTGCCCTACTTCCCGTACTCCAAGCACCTGCACCTGTTCTTCGCCCCGCTCAACTTCCTGCTCAAGCCCGAGCGGCCGTCGATCGGCCAGCTCGACAAGCTGGACTTCGATGACCAGTCCATCGAGCAGTTCGGCGCAGCGCGGCTGGAGGACCTGGCCTGGACCGGCCTGATGGACGCCTATGCGTGCATCATGTGCAACCGCTGCCAGGATGCCTGCCCGGCCTACCAAACCGGCAAGGTGCTTTCGCCGGCGGCGCTCGAGATCAACAAACGGTACGCCCTCAACCGCGAGGGCACGCGCCTGGCAGGCGGGGAGGCCTCCAGCCAGACGCTGCTTGAGTTCGCCATCTCGGCCGAGGCCGTCTGGGCCTGTACGGCCTGCGGCGCCTGCGTCGACATCTGCCCGGTGGGCAACGAGCCGATGCGCGACATCCTCGAGATCCGGCGCCACCTGGTGCTGATGGCGAATGCCTTCCCCGAGCAGCTGCAGACCGCCTACCGCGGCATGGAGCGCACGGCCAATCCGTGGTCGATCGCCTCCGAGAAGCGCCTGGAGTGGGCGGAGGGGCTGCACGTCCCCACGATAGACGACCGGCCGCACCCCGAGTTGCTGTGGTGGGTCGGGTGCGCGCCGGCGACCGACCCGCGGGCGCAGAAGACGGCCCAGGCCTTCGCCCGGGTGCTCGCCGCCGCGGGCGTTGAGTACGCCGTCCTGGGCGCCCAGGAAAGGTGCACCGGCGACTCGGCCCGCCGCTCGGGGAACGAGTACCTGTTCGCCGAACTGGCGGCCGCCAACGTCGAGACGCTCAACCGCGTGGCGCCC
This sequence comes from Candidatus Aquidulcis sp., assembly GCA_020723365.1. Taxonomy (GTDB): domain Bacteria; phylum Chloroflexota; class Anaerolineae; order Anaerolineales; family E44-bin32; genus DYJB01. Next base: position 7,759 of record DYJB01000015.1, read on the forward strand.
CGCCGGATCGTCACCACCTGCCCCCACTGCCTGCACACGTTGAAGAACGAGTACCCGGCCTTCGGCGGAACGTACGAGGTTGTGCACCACACGCAGCTGATCCAGGAGCTGTACGCCACAGGCCGCCTGCAGGCAGCGCCGATGGAGCCGCTGAGCGGCGTCGCCTTCCACGATCCGTGCTACCTGGGCCGACAAAACGGCGTCTTCGAGGCGCCGCGTCAGGCGCTGAGGCAGGCCGGCGCCTCGGCGGCCGAGCTGCCACGCCACGGCGCCACGTCGTTCTGCTGCGGGGCGGGCGGGGCGCAGATGTGGAAGGAAGAGGAGCAGGGCGACGGGCGGGTGAGCGACGAGCGGCTGCGAGAGGCGGCCTCGGCCAGGGCCTCGACGCTGGCCACCGGCTGCCCCTTCTGCATGATCATGCTGACCGACGCTGCTGCATCCGCCGGCGGCACGATCGCCGTCCGCGATGTGGCGGAGATCGTGGCGGATCGGCTGGCGGGAAGCTCGCCCGGGGGATAGTGGCGGGCGACCATCAGGCAGCTGGCAGCGACCAGCGGCTAGCGGCTAGTCGCCAGTCGCTGAGAGCTGATCGCTTCTCCTCACGCCGGGCCGCTCACTCCTCATACCTCAACTCAATCGCCGGCGGGAGCCCGCCGATGATCTTGAAGCCTCCATCCGCCTGGCGCCGGACGTAGTACTCAAACATGCCGTCTCGGCGGAAGCACGACCTCGACGCCGGCACACCGGTGCATAGGGGCCACTCCGCCGCCTGCCCGTCGGAGCCCGTGAAGGTGATGACGAACAGATGGGTGTCCGCGTCCAGCTGCGCCTGGAGGGTCACCTCGCGCAGCGGTGAACAGGGAAAGGCTGAATCGGCGCACAGCACCTCGAGCAGGGCGGCCGGGTCCTCTGGATCCACCTCGGGCACGAAGGCGGCCACCGATGACCGGTCCAGCACCATCGTGTTCCAGGCCGGCGATTCCTCCACCACCAGCATGCTGGCCGCCCGAGCGTAGTCGCCCTCGGCGAGCAGGCCGAGATAGTCCTGCAATGCCTTGAGGGCATCCGCCTGTTCGGGTGGGCGTGATCCCCACACGACGAAGCCTACGCCGTAGCTCAGGGGCTGGACCAGCCGGGTCTGGTCCCGGTTGAAGATCGGGTCCCCGGCACCGCCCCACGGACTGTGCATCGCGTAGCTGGCGATCGGGGCTTCCTGCCATTTCGACAAGTCCCATAGGCTCAGGGAGGGCGTCACCAGGCTGTCTGACCCAGTGGAGCCGTAGCTCAGCATCGTTCGGCCGTCGCGGGCGAGGACGAAGAAGCTCAATCTGGTCCTGGCTGGCAGCGGCGCCGGCTCGATCTCACCGGTCGACAGGTCGAGGTATTGCCAGACGCGGTTGATATCGAGCAGCAAGCGGTCCGCGTCGAGATACGCGATGCGGGTGATGGAGGTCTGGCCGGCGACGGACGGGAATCCGGCAAGGGCCTCGCCTGTCCGCAGGTCGAAGAGCCGCAGCGTGTAGTCGAGGGTGTTGACGGTCAGGAGTCGGGTGCCATCCGGGCTCAGGCGATGGTAGCTCGCCGGGACCTCCTGGTGGACGGACCTCGGCCGGCCCGGATCCGACACGTCCCACCACTGGACGAAGGATGGATAGCCGCAATCGGCCGCCAGATCCAATACCAGGAACTGGCCGCCGGGCGAGACGTCGATGTACTGCTCGGAGCAGTTGCCGACCTCCGGCTCGACGATCCCCAGGCGCTCGCCCGTCGCGGTATCGAAGATGGAGATCTCGTTATCGACGAAATCGTACTTCTTGTAGAACTCGACGCCGCTGTACAGGCGTGTGCCATCCGGGCTCCAGGCCAGGCTGGTGATCCGGGAGTGGAAGTCGCCGAACTCGTGCAGCATCTCGCCGGTGGCGGTATCGACCGTCCACAGCCGCCGGCCATCGCAAATGGTCTCCCGTTCGCCTACCAGGTAGAGCGGCAGGTCGCAGGCGGCGATGGCCAGGGCAGCTCCATCCGGGCTGAAGGCGAACAGGTCGATCACCGGCGCCAGCGGCTCGAGGTTGAAGAGCGTCTCGGCCGTGTCCACGTCAACCAGCCGCAGCACGGTGCGGGTGTAGCAGTTGCCATCTTCCTCCGGCTCGCACCCGCCAATGGCCGCCAGGCGACCGTCCGGGCTGATCTCCAGCACGAACTGTTTCACCTGGGGTTCGAGACTGTAGGACTCGCGCAGGACCTGGAAGCGATCGGCGATGTCGATCGTGATCACCTCGGCGGTCGGTATGGCGGTGGGGGTCGCCGTCGGCGCGTTGGTTGGCGTGGCGCTCGCTGCGCTCCCTGCGCTTGTCGCAGTCGATGCGGTCGGGGAGATCCCGGGAGCCGCTGCCTCGACCGCCGCAGCGATCGTCGGCTCAGCTGCATCCGGCACACCCGCAGATACCGGCGATCCTCCGCAGGCGGCCAGGAGCATGCCGGCGGCGAAGGCGCCGATCGCAATCTCGAGAGAAAGCCTTGGCATTAGCATCTCCAGAAAGGGGACAACGAAGGCAAACGAGGTCCAGTACGATCAAGCGATTATACGCTGGGGATCCCGGGAAGAGGTGAGTTTGGCCTCTTCCCGATGAGCGACGTTTCCTGAGCCGCTGCGCTCAGGCGCGCTCCGCCTGGCTGCCGAAAGATGGAATCCGGAACAGGATCGCCGCGTACGCAGTGCAGGCGCGGGGGAGCGCCGACGGGGCTGCCGCGCCCGTCGACTGGAGCGATCCCCCAGCGCTCTACTTCCCGGCGAAGTACCTGCGGCGGAGGAACCTGGCGCTGCCTTCACGGTAGTAGTCCTTCTGCCAGGCATCGGTCGAGGCCAGGTAGTTCGGGCGCCAGAGCTCGGGATCCTGCCCGCCGGCCTGGGCGATCTTCACCGCCTCGCGGAAGGCGTAGTGCGAGAACAGGCGCATGAATTCGCCCAGGTAGATGTCGGCCACGCGGAGATCGTCGCGGATCACGATCATGTTCTCGTCGTTGGTGTCGGTGCTCGCCCGGCTGAAGTTGGCCGAGCCGGTAACGATGACCGGATGGGGCCCGAGCGGGTCGACGAGCATGTACTTGGTGTGGACGAAGCGCACGTTGACCTCGCGCGAGAGCTTCGAGCGTTCCTTGAGCCAGCGGTCGAAGCTGTTCAGCGCAATGTTGTTGCCGATGGCCACGACGACGTTGGGGCGGCGGCGCAGCCGGTCGATCTGCCGCCGGCCCTCCTCCAGACCGGGGCCGTTGCCTTCCTTCTCCATCAGGGCGAAGCGCAGCACGCGGTCGTCGCGCTGGTAGACCTGAGTGAAGCTCTTGTGCATGCCGAAGGCAAAGGTCATGAAGAGCGCCTTGCCCGCGCCGCGGGCGATGTCGGCGTACCAGTCCAGCACGGCCGTCCCGCGCCGGGGGGAGAACACCACCGTCTGGTCCTCCACCCAGGGGTCGGGCGGGGCGGCATTGGCGCTGCCGGTCCAGTCTTTCATCTCCGGCGTCGTCGGATCGTCCTCCAGCGCCTGCCAGTAGGCCAGGTAGGCCTGGGCCACGCGGGGATCCTCGATCACCTGGCCCAGGTTCGAATGGCCGAAGAGCCCGTTCTCGGTGATGTTGGTCGATCCGGTCCACACCGCCTGGGGCTTGCCGTCCTTGATCAAGATCAAGAACTTGTTGTGCATCAACTTGCCCTCGGTGCGGCCCTTGGTGAGTCGCTTGATCTCAGCCTGGCGCACGGCGGCCAGGTTCTTCTCGGCCGGCCCGTTGCCGCCGGTGATGGCGTCGTAGAGAATGCGGATCTGCGCTCCCGTCCGAGCCGCGAGGCGAGTGGCGTGCAGCACGGCCGGCCACTGGAACTCGTAGATGGCGCCCACCAGGCGATAGCGCGGCCCGTCGGCGCGGGCGATGAACGCCAGGAGCGCCTCCAACAGCCCGCGCGACAGCCAGGTGTAGGCGGCGCCGCCGGGGATCTCGTCGGGGGGCTTGTTCAGGAATCGCCGCGCGTATTCCTGCGAGGCGATCGAGCCGCGGTTGAACCAGACCGAATGCCGTGCGCCGGCCTCGGTTTCGGTGTGCAGCCGGACGCCCACCGCCGCGCCCTCGGTCAGCGCTTCGGGCGTGCCCCGCAGCGGGACGACCGTGTAGGTGTAGTCGTGCCCGGGCTTGGCCGAGTAGTCGGCCCACTGGAAGGTCTGGAACGGATGCGCGCGGCTGGAGGCCGTCCCGCCCGGTCCAAGCCCGGGGTCGGTGGCTTCGAAGGTCTTCATGCCGCGCAGCCAGAACGCCTCGCCCTCGGTGTGGTCGTGGCGCTGGATGGCGAAGCCCAGGCAGCCCTTGCGCCGGGCGGTCGACAGATCGAGGCCGAGCAGGACGACATGCGTGCCGGCGACGGCGTGGACCGTCAGGCCGGACTTCGTGAGTTTCGCTCTCATCGTGGACCCCCTTCGATGGTGAGGCGGGGCGGCGTGGCCGCCTGCCACGACTATCGCACACTCTCCGGTCGGAACGCGCGGGCCATACGCCGGCTGTCATGACCACGCCTGCCGCGGCGCGCCCAGGCCGGGCGGCAGCCGCACCGACTTCGGGAAGCCGCCCGAGCGGACCCGGCGCCGCCGGCGTGACCCGCGTCCGTGAGCACCGGCCTCCGTCGGCCGTCATACTCCGAGGCTGCGCGAGTCGTACTTGAGTATACAGGTCAAACAAGGTAGAATAAAACAGTCAAGCCTGACCACGGGAAACGGAGCCGTCAGCTGCTAGCTCTCAGCGATCAGCCAGAAGTCCATCGAGAGTGAGACTCCGTTCATGCGATGCCGTCCGAACGCGATCGAAGCCGAGGCTGAGCGCGGTGTCCCCGAGGCCGGCTGCTAGCCGCTAGCAGCCGGGAGCTGACAGCTGATAGCTGATTGCTGATAGCTTTGCGCTCGCCAGTCCGGAGCGTACGCATGCCCCTCCCGCCTCCTCCGCTGCTCGACCTGTATCGCCTCATGCTGCTGGCGCGGCGGCTGGATGAGCGCGCCTGGGTGCTCCACCGCCAGGGCAAGATCGCCTTCCACATTTCCGGCATCGGCCAGGAGGCCGCTCAAGTCGGGGCGGCCTTTGCGTTGCAGCGCGGCAAGGACTGGTTCGCGCCTTACTACCGCGATCTGGCGTTGATGCTGGCGCTGGGCCTGACGCCGCTCGAGTTCGTCCTGGGCCTCATGGGCAAGCAAGGCGAGCCGTCGTCAGGGGCGCGGCAGATGCCGTCGCACTGGTCGCTGCGGCGCGCCAATGTCGTCTCGCACTCGTCGCCCGTGGCGACGCAGGCGCCGCACGCCGCCGGCCTCGGCCTGGCGATCAGGCTGCGCGGCGGCGACGCCGTCGTTCTGACGACCATCGGCGAGGGCTCGACCTCCCAGGGCGAATGGTACGAGGCCGTCAACTGGGCGGCGACCCACAAGCTGCCGGTGATCTTTCTGGTCGAGAACAACGTCTACGCCATCTCCGTCCGGCAGAACCAGCAGATGGCCGTCGAGCACGTGGCCGAGAAGGCCGCCGGCCTCGGCTTGCCGGGTGTAATCGTCGATGGGCTCGATGCGGTGGCCTCGTACCGGGCGGTGGGGGAGGCGGCCGAGCGGGCGCGCCGCGGTGAGGGCCCGACGGTCATCGAGGCGAAAGTGGCGCGCATGACGCCGCACTCGTCGGATGACGACGACCGCTCCTACCGGCCGCGGGACGAGGTCGAGGCGATGAAGGCGCGCGATCCGCTGGCGCTCTTCCGCCAGCGGCTGCTCGCGGAGAAGGTGCTGAGCGAGGCCCAGGACGCCGGGCTGCAGGAGGAAGTCAAGGGCGTGATCGAGGCGGCGGTGGCCGAGGCCGAGGCGGCGCCGTACCCGCCGGCGGAAGATGCCGCCTATCCGGTCTACGTCGAGGACGTGCGCCGTGGGTGAGATCACGCTCATCGAGGGCCTGCGCCAGGCGATGGATGAGGAGCTGGCGCGCGATGACCGCGTCTTCATCGTGGGCGAGGACGTCGGGCCGCGCGGCGGCGTCTTCCGCGCCACGCTCGGCCTGTTCGACAAGTACGGCCCGCAGCGGGTGATCGATTCGCCCCTGGCCGAGCTGTCGATCGTCGGGGTGGGGATCGGCGCCGCGCTCTACGGGCTGCGGCCGATCTGCGAGATCCAGTTTGCCGACTTCATCCATCCGGCCTTCAACCAGATCGTCAGCGAAGCGGCCAAGATGTGCTACCGCTCGAACGGCGAATGGACCGTCCCCCTGGTCATCCGGGCCCCCTACGGCGGCGGCATCGGCGGCGGGCTGTACCACTCGCAGTCGCTGGAAGCCTTCTTCACGCATGTGCCGGGCCTCAAGGTTGTGATCCCGTCGAATCCCCACGACGCCAAGGGACTGCTCAAGGCGGCGGTGCGCGATCCCAACCCCGTCATCTTCCTCGAGCCCAAGAAGGGCTACCGCCTGATCCGCGGTGAGGTGCCCGAGGGCGGCGACCTGCTGGTGCCGATCGGCCCGGCGCAACTCTCGCGTCCGGGCGCGGACCTGAGCGTCTTCGCCTACGGCATGATGCACCACTACGTCCTGCAGGCGGCCGAGATCGTCGCCGCTGAAGGCATCCAGGCCGAGGTGATCGACCTGCGCACGCTGCTGCCGATCGACAAGGCCGCCATCCTGTCCTCGGTGCGCAAGACGGGCAAGGCGCTCATCGTGCACGAGGACAACCGCACCGGCGGGTACGGCGCCGAGATCGCCGCCCTCCTCTCGGACGAAGCCTTCACCGATCTGGATGCGCCCGTGCGGCGGCTGGCGGGGCCTGACGTGCCGGCCGTGCCCTTCAGCCATCCAATGCAGGACTGGTTCATGCCGAACACGGAGAAGATCGCCGCCGCCATTCGCGAGCTGGCGGCGTATTAGCCAACTCTCTCCCGCTCGCTCCGCTCGCGGGACCATCGGCCCGCGGGAGAGGGGGCTGCTGGCCCGCCTTCGGGAGGGCTGGGGGGAGGGCACGATGGTTTCGGTGGGGCTAGGCGCGCTTTGCCCCCCCTCACGCCCGCCCTCACTCCCGCTCGCACCGCTCGCGGGACCTTCGGCCTACGTGAAAGGGGGAAGAGGACTCCATGTCCACGAACGTGATCATGCCGCAGCTGGGCGAGTCGGTCGTTGAGGGCACGGTGACGCGCTGGCTCAAGCGTGCCGGCGAGACCGTGACCGAGTTCGAGGCGCTGCTCGAGGTCAACACCGACAAGGTCGATACGGAGATCCCTGCGCCGGCCTCCGGGACGGTGCTGCGCGTGTATGTCGCTGAGGGCCAGACCGTGCGGGCCGGGACGCTGCTGGCGATCATCGGCCAACCCGGAGAGGTGGCGCCCGAGGCGCCCGCC
>DYJB01000015.1:15156-25954 GCA_020723365.1 Candidatus Aquidulcis sp.
GCTGGCGCAGGCCGTGCCGCATCCACCGCGCCGGCGCCGCCCGCCGAGGCCGCCGCCGGGGCCGAGGCGGGCAGGCGCGGCGACCTCGGCTTCATCTCGCCGGTGGTGGCGCGCCTCGCCTCCGAGCAGGGCGTCGACCTGGGCCAGGTGCGCGGTACCGGGCAGGGTGGACGGATCACGAAGAAGGACGTGCAGGCCTACCTCGAGGGGCGCGGCGCCGCACCGGCGCCGTGGGAGACTCCGGCCTTGGGCGAACTGTTCCGCCCCTCCGAGGAACTGCGCGGCGCGCAGCCCTCGGCGGCGGCGCCCTCCCCCGCGGCGGCCGCGGCCGGGAGCACAGTGCCTCTGACTGCGGTCCGGCGTTCGATCGCCGAGCATATGGTCCGTTCGCGCCACACCAGCCCGCATGTCAGCACCATCATGGAAGCCGATCTGTCGCGCGTGCTGAGCCATCGGCAGGCCCACAAGGAGTCCTTCGGGCGCGACGGCGTCAACCTGACGCTGACGGCCTACTTCGTGTCCGCCTCGGTGGCGGCGCTCAAGGCCGTGCCGATGGCCAACGCCTCGTGGAGCGAGCAGGGCATCGTGCTGCACCGCGGCGTCAACATCGGGGTGGCCGTTTCGCTGGGGGATGAGGGGCTGATCGTGCCGGTGATCCGGGAGGCCGATCAGCACTCGCTCCTGTCCCTGGCGCGCAAGGTCAATGACCTGAGCGGCCGGGCACGGGCGCACAAGCTGGCGCCGGACGAGGTGCAGGGCGGCACGTTCACCATCACCAACCACGGCGTCAGCGGCTCGCTCTTTGCCACGCCGATTATCAACCAGCCGCAGTGTGCCATCCTCGGCGTCGGGGCGCTGCAGAAACGGGTCGTCGTCATCGAGACGCCGGACCCGGCGGGCGGCGTGCAGGACAGCGTCGCCATCCGCCCGATGGTCTACCTCTCGCTGACCTTCGATCACCGGATCCTGGACGGCGCGCTGGCTGATCGGTTCCTGGGTCACCTGGTCAAGACGCTCGAGGGCTGGGGGTAGGTGGCGGGTCAGCGGCCGGGGTGCGCTCTGAGGCCGCTTCGCCTCATTTCATCCGCTATTGCCCCGATTCGCGGCGATTGAGACGCCCATCGAGCCGCAGCGGGTGCTCCGATGGCGTGACACGCACCTGTCCACGCGTTACAATCGACCTGACCTAGCCCAAGGAGTCCCAGGATGCCTGACTACGATGTCGTCGTCATTGGCGCCGGTCCGGGCGGCTACGTGTGCGCCATCCGCGCCGCACAACTCGGCAAGAAGGTCGCCATCGTCGATCGGCAGTGGCTGGGCGGGGTGTGCCTGAATGTCGGCTGCATCCCTTCTAAGGCGCTGCTGCGCAATGCCGAGATCGCCCACCTGCTTCGCGAAGGCGGCAAGGACTTCGGCTTCGAGGTCCAGGGCCTCAAGCTCGATTTCCCGGCGGCGGTGAAGCGCAGCCGTCAGGTGTCCGACCGGCTGGTGAAAGGCGTCGGCTTCCTGATGAAGAAGAACGCCATCGACGTTCACATGGGCGCGGCCACCTTCACCGATGCGCACACGCTCGAGGTGACCGGCAAGGACGGGGCGAAGACGAGCCTGAAGGCCAAGGACATCGTCATCGCCACCGGCTCTTCGCCCATGATGATCCCCGGCGTGCAGGCCGACGGGAAAGCGGTGCTGACCTACCTGGAGGCGATCCTCCAGGAGCGGCTCCCGAAATCGGTGGTCGTGATCGGCGCCAGCGCCATCGGCTGCGAATTCGCCACGGTGTGGAATGGCTATGGTGTGGCGGTGACGCTGGTGGAGATGCTGCCACGCGTGGCCCCTCTGGAGGACGAGGAGGCCAGCAAGGAGCTGGCCAAGGCCTTCACCAAGCGCGGCATCAAGGTGATGGCCGGCACGAAGGTCGAAGGCGTCGAAGTCGGCGGTCCCGGCGTGCGGGTGAGGGTGGCCGGGCCGGACGGGGCGCAGGTGATCGAGGCCGAGCAGGCGCTGGTAGCCATCGGCGTCAAGCCCAACTCGCAGGGCCTCGGATTGGAGACTCTCGGCGTGAAGCTCAGCCCGCGCGGCATGGTCGAGATCGATGAGCGCATGGCGACCAACGTGCCGGGCGTGTGGGCCATCGGCGATGTCACCGGCAAGCTGATGCTGGCGCACGTGGCCTCCGCCATGGGCGTAGTCTGCGCCGAGAACATCGCCGGCGCGCCGACCGTCACGCTCGATTACGAGGCCATGCCGCGCGCCATCTACTCGCAGCCGCAGGTCGCCTCCTTCGGGTTGACCGAGGCGCAGGCGAAGGAGCGCGGGCTGGAAGTCAAGGTCGGGCGCTTCCCGTTCCAGGCCAACGGCAAGGCGCTCGGCTTCGGCGAGTACGCCGGCTGGGTCAAGATCGTCACGGAGGCCAAGTACGGCGAGATCCTGGGGGCGCACCTGGTCGGCCCCGAGGTGACGGAGCTGCTGCCGGAGCTGACGGTGGCGCGTATGATGGAGCTGACGCCGGCCGAGATCGCCCGCAACGTCCACGCTCACCCGAGCTTAAGTGAGGCGCTGATGGAAGCGGCGCATGCGGCGGAAGGGCATCCCATCCATACCTGAGTCAGGGGGCCGCCGGCGCGTTCGCCGGGCGGGGCCTCGATTGCCATAGGAGCACTGCACGATGACGGAGATCGCACGGGGACTGGAAGGGGTGAAGTTCGCCCAGACGCGGCTGAGCAAGGTGGATGGGCAGGCAGGGCAGTTGACCATCGGCGGCTACCCGCTCGAGGCGCTGGCGCCCAACGCCTGCTTCGAAGAGGTGCTCTTCCTGCTCTGGAACGATCGCCTGCCCGGGAGCGCCGAGCTGAACGCGCTGAAGCACGATCTGGCGGCGCGGCGGGCCCTCCCCATGGCGGCCGGTGCCGTGCTGCGCGAGGCGGCGGCGCGCAAGCTTCCGATCATGGATGCCTTGCGCATGGGCATCGACACCATCGGGCTGTGCAGCGATGAGCCGCACCCGGCCGGGCAGGTCGACGTCGGCTGCGCCGTGGCGCTGGTGGCCCACATGCCCACCGTGGCGGCGGCCTACTGGCGGCTGCTGCATGGGCTGGAGCCGATCGACGCGCGGCCGGACCTCGATCACGCCGCCAACTACCTGTACATGCTCGACGGCAGGGAGCCGCACCCCGAGGCCGCCCGGGCGCTGGAGACCTACTTCAACACCGTCGTTGACCACGGAATGAACGCCTCGACCTTCACGGCCCGCGTCATCACCAGCACGCGTTCCGACATCGTCTCGGCCATCGTCGGCGCCATCGGCGCCCTCAAGGGTCCGCTGCACGGTGGTGCGCCCGGGCCGGCGCTCGACATGGTGTTCGAGATCCGGGCGCGGGCGGCCAGGTCCGGAGACAGCGTGGCGCAGGAGGCCGATCGCTGGGTGCGGGAGACGATAGAGAGCGGCGGGCGCATCATGGGTTTCGGGCACCGCGTCTACAAAGTGCGAGACCCGCGGGCGGATGTCCTCGGCCTGGCGGCGCAGCGCATGTTCTCCGTCACGGGCGAGTCGCGCCTGTACGAGGACGCCCGGGTGGTGGAAGAGGTGGCGCTGCGCGTCCTGGAGGAGCTCAAGCCGGGACGCAACCTGAAGACCAACGTCGAGTTCTACACCGCCCTGGTCCTGCACGGCATCGGGCTGGAAGTCGCCATGTTCACCCCGACCTTCGCCGTCGGGCGTGTCGGCGGGTGGACGGCGCACGTGCTCGAGCAGGTGCGCGACGATCGCCTGATCCGCCCGGACGCCGAGTATGTCGGCGCCACCGGCCGGGCGTGGGTGCCGGCCGACCGGCGCTAGAACCCGGCGCGACCGTCGATCGACCCGAAGGGCACGGCAGGCCGTGCCCTTCCCTTTTCCTCAGCGGCGCAGAGGGCGATTCTGCCTATACTGAAGATGACCCGACGGTGGAGGGGGCGATGTCCGAGCATGCGCAGGTCAAGCGCGCGCAGGTCCGCCATCAGGCTACCCTGCTGGCCCTGCCGAACGTCATCGGCGTGGGCATCGGGCTGAAAGCCGTCGGCGGCCGGCGGACGGAGAGGCTGTGCCTCTCGGTGCTGGTGCAGCGCAAGGTGCCTCGCGCCGCACTGGAGGCCAAGGCCCTCGTCCCGGATGACGTCGAGGGAGTCCCCACGGATGTGATCGAAGCCGGCGAGGTGCGCGCCCTGGCGGCGCGCACCTCGCGCCTGCGCCCGGCCCCGGGTGGCGTCAGCCTCGGGCACGTGCTGGTGACGGCCGGGACGTTCGGCTGCGTGGTGCGCGATCGCCTCAGCGGGGATGCCCTGATCCTCTCCAACAACCACGTCCTGGCCAACAGCAACCGTGCCGATCCGGGCGATCCGATCCTTCAGCCGGGCGCGATCGACGGGGGGCACGAGCCAGCCGATGTGCTGGCGGCCCTCGAGCGCTTCGGCGAGATCCAGTTCGCCCGCCAGCCGGCCACCTGCCCCCTGGCGCGCGGGCTGGTGCGTGCCGTCAACACCCTGGCGTCGTGGGGCGGTTTCCATCATCGTCTGGAGGCCTGGCGGGACGACCCGCTGGCGGTCAACCGCATCGATGCCGCCGTCGCCCGGCCGCTGGAGGAGGCCGATCTGCTGCCGGAGGTGCTGGACATCGGCATCGTGCGCGGCACGCGCCCGCCCGAGCTGGGGCTCAAGGTGCGAAAATCCGGCCGGTCGAGCGGGCTGACGACGGGCGAGATCATCGTGCTCGACGCCACCATCACCGTCGGCTACGGCGAGAGCACGGCGCGCTTCGCAGGACAGATCGTCACCTCGGCCATGTCGCAGCCGGGCGACTCGGGATCGGTGTTGGTGGAGGCAGGCGGAACGCGCGCCGTCGGGCTGCTCTTCGCCGGATCCGACCAGGTGACGCTGCACAACCCGATCGAGGCCGTGCTGAGCGCGCTGGCGGTGGAGCTGTGAGTGAGACGGCGCCCGAGCTGGCCCGCGCCCAGGCGGTGCGTGAGGCGCACGCCGCCGAACTGATGCAGAAGGCCAACGTCGTCGGCGTCGGCGTCGGGATGCGGCAGCGGGGTGGGCGGCGCCAGGAGGAGATCGCGCTGGTGGTGCTCGTGCGGCGCAAGGTGCCGCGGGCCCTGCTGGCCGAAGCCGACGTCCTGCCAGGCGTGATCGACGGCGTCCCGCTCGATGTGGTGGAGGTCGGCGACGTCCGCGCCGGATAGTCGAGACCCCTGACGGTCCCTTGGGCTCGGCACACCGGGGGTCGGAGAAGCGCCCATGGCGACGACCGTAGACTGGCTACTGGAGGGCCCGCCCTTCGTGCAGATGGCGGCGAGGGAGCGGCTGTTGGGCGAGCGGCGATCCTCGCCGGCGGTGAACCGTGCCCGGCTGGCGCTGCTCGACGATCCGCGTGTGCGCTCGCTGATGCGGGAGCTCCGAGCGTGGCCTGTCGCCCCATTGAACAGCCACAAGTCCGCCGGCCACGCCATCCACAAATTGACCTTCCTGGCCGACCTGGGTTTGCAGCGCGACGACCCCGGAGTCGAAGCCATCGCCCGCAAGGTCATGGCGCACGTCTCGTCCGAGGGCCCGTTCCAGGTGCTGGGCGTCATCGGCCCGCAATACGGCGGCACGGGCAAGGAGACCTGGGCGTGGGCGCTGTGCGACGCGCCGCTGCTGGTCTACGCGCTGGAGCGGCTTGGCTACGCGGAGGAGCCCGCCGTTCGGCGTGCCCTGGCGGCCCTCACGCAACTTGTACGCGACAACGGCTGGCCGTGCGCCGTATCGAAGGAGCTCGGGCGCTGGCGCGGCCCGGGGCGCAAGGATGATCCGTGCCCCTTCGCCACACTGGCGATGCTCAAGGCGCTTTCGGCCGCGCCCGATGGCGATCGCCAGGCGGCACGCAGCGGGACCGAGTCGATCCTCCGCCAGTGGGCTGACCGGCGGCAGAACCATGCCTACATGTTCTTTATGGGCACGGACTTCTGCAAGCCGAAGGCGCCGCTGGTGTGGTACGACATCCTGCACGTGCTGTCGGTGCTGACGACCTTTCAATGGACCCGCGGCGATCCGCGGCTGCTCGACATGGCGCGCCATCTCGATGCCTGGTTCGACGCCGACGGACGCATGACGCCCGCCTCGGTCTGGAAAGCGTGGGAGGGCTGGGAGTTCGCCCAGAAGAAGGAGCCGTCGCGCTGGGTGACGCTGCTGGCCTGGGAGGCGCTCCGGCGTGTGGGGCGCAGCGACTGATGACCTGACAGGTGGCGGAGCCACCTGTCAGGTCGCTACGAGGAGGGACGTGCCCGGATGAATCGCGCCAGGCTGGCCAGCTCTTGTCTCTTCGCCTTGCTGCTTGGCGCCTGCCAGGCGAACGTCGTGACGCACGTTGAGACCTCTGGCGCCGGCACGCTGACGATCGAGATCGGCCTGACGCCGGACGAGGTCGCCCAGCTGAGATCCTTCGGGGGCGATTCGGCGGCCGGTCCGTGCGCCACGATGGCGCTGGAGGGCGCGGGGGCAGGGGAGACCTCTGCCTTCGAAGAGGAACGGCGCGGGCAGGAAACCTGGTGCGTCTCCACGCAGACCTTCGAGGACGCTTCCCAGCTGGAGTCGCTCTACCGCCGCCTGACCGGCGTCTCGATCCGCGAACTGGTGGAACGGGAAGGCATCTTCGTCTACGATGTCGCCGTCGAGACGCAGGCGCCGCAGGGGATGGCCCTTGCCCCGAACGTCACCTGGGTGCTTGAGCTCCCAGGGAAGCTCGGCGATCATAATGCCGACCGATTGAATGGCCAGCGCCTGGAGTGGACGCTGACGCCCGGCGAGTCCAGAAGGCTGATGGCCTCCTCGGATCTCTACCCCCTCCCGCTGACGGGCGACCTGGGTTCCGGCATTGAGATCACCCATGTTCACCCCTCGCTGATCGCCGGCGTGGCGGCCGTGTGTCTGTGCCTCCCAGGAGTGTTGCTGCTGGTCGGCCTGATCGTGATGCTCAGGCGAAGCAGGCGAAGGGCTTCGGAGGCAGCGTGAGGGGCATGGGTGAAGCGCGAGGCGGGACGGGGGATCTCCGTGGAGGCATCAAAATGCACAGGCTGATCGCCCTCGCTGCATGGATGGGCCTGCTCACCGGCTGCAGCCTGCTTCCGATCGGTGACGGGGGCGGATGGCCGTTTCCGGACTCCGACCTCGGGTCGATGCCGACGGTGGCAATCCCGACGATGGCGCCGGTTGACTTCGGCGCCATGGGGTTGGCGCCCAAGGCGGAGGGAACGATCGTCGATCAGTACGGCGCCGCCATGTCGGGTGTTGTCCTGTGCGTCGGGCCGAGCGAGGCGGAGGCCGTGCCGCTGGGTCAGACGGACGCCATTGGTTACTATTCGCTGACGCTGGACGCCGACGCCATCAGCCGCGGGCAGCTCCTGCTGTGGCCGTTCCTGCCGCTGACACGCTTCGAGCCGGATGGTATCGTCTTCGCGGGCGTGCTGCTGGGGGGATCGACTTACGATTTCAAAGGATTGCCGGCTATCTACCCCGTGCCGCCGGAGAAGGACTGCCGCTAGCACAGCCGCCACGTGTCACGTCGTCGGCTTCTCCACAACCCACGCGTGCGACAGACCGAGCGCCCTCAGCGGTGTGCCCTCCAGCGCCTGCAGCACCGTCCGCAGCGCCGCTCCAAAGCGCGGCCAGCGGGCGATGATGTTGTCGTAGGCGCCGAAGAGAATCGCTGCCCGAACGAGTCGCAGCGGCAGGCCGCCCACCAGCCGCTCCAGATCGCGGCGCGTGTAGGCGCGCACGTGCGGCGCCAGGCGGTCGCGCCAGCGCGGCGGCAGGTAGTTGACGAGCGGGATGTTGCCGAAGCGGTAGCGGCCGTGCCAGTAGATGCCGTGGGTCTCGAACGGATAGCCGCGATTGGGGACGAAGATCACCGCACGGCCGCCCGGCGCCAGCAGGCGGGCGATCTCCCCCATGGCCTGGCGGTCGTCGGCGACGTGCTCGAGCACCTCGTGCGATAGGATCAGATCGAAGGTCCCGTCGGGGAAAGGCAGACGCTCGCCGGCGGCCTGCGCCACGCGCAAACCGCGCCCTCCGGCGAGCCGGGCGCGCTCGGCGTCGAACTCAACGCCCACCGCCGCGCGCGCGCCTGTCGCCAGCCGCTCCAGGTAGAGCCCCAGGCCGCAGCCGTCATCCAGCACGCGGCCGCGGGCGCGATCGCCGGCCGCCTCCAGGATCCATGCCAGCCGGCGGGCCTGCCCGGCGCGCCAGACGTAGGACGGCTCGCCGCGCAGGGCGGCGCGGTCAAGGTCGCGGGGGATCATCCCAGCGACCACTCCTGCTGGAAGCCGAAGCCGCGCCGGTTATCGATCAGCCGAATCCACGTCGGCCGGAAGGCGTAGGTGGCGCCGGCGGCGAGCGCTTCGGCCAACTGGCCGATGAAGCTGAAGCGGCGGGCATAGATGCCCCGGCCCGCTTCGGCCTCCGGCCCCTCGAGCCGTCCTACGATCCCCTGCATCTGCAGGCCGCGCAGCCGTCGCCAGTCCGCTTCGTCAGGGTAGAGCGCCACCGAGGCGCGCCCATCCCGATCGGCATTAAGCGAGTGGATGCTTTCTGGATCGGACAGGAAGATCAGGCGCAGCGAGGGGTCGGCGGCGAAGTAGACCGGTGTGGCGCGCGGCGTGCCATCGGCCGAGCGCGTCGCCAGGGTGAGGGTGGCCGTCTCCTCCAGCAGGGCGCGCACGGGTTCGAGTTCGAGGGCCAGGGCGGGGGGGAGCGTCACAGACCCTGCCACGGTGTGACGCCGGCATCGGGCAGGCCCAGCCGCTGCAGGGCGCGGGCGACGGTGTGATCGACCAGGTCATCGATCGTCGCCGGGCGATGGTAGAAGGCGGGCACAGGCGGGAAGATGACCGCGCCGGCGCGGGCAGCCAGATCCATCAGGCGCAGGTGGCCGCGGTGCAGGGGGGTCTCGCGCACGACCAGCACCAGCGGGCGGCCCTCCTTGAGCGTGACGTCGGCGGCGCGCACGATCAGGTCGTCGGCATAGGAATTGGCGATGCCCGAGAGGGTCTTGATCGAGCAGGGGATGACGATCATGCCCAGCGTCGGGAAGGAGCCGGAGGCGATGCTGGCGCCGATATCACGCGCCTCGTGGCTGACGGCGGCCAGCGCCGTCACGTCGCTCACCTTCCAGTCGGTCTCCTGGGCGATGGTGATGCGCGCCGCGGCGCTGAGCACCAGGTGGGCCTCGACGCCCATCGCCCGCAGCCGCTGGAGGGCGCGGATACCCAGCACGGCACCCGAAGCGCCGGTGAGGGCCACGATCACGCGTCGCGGTTCGGGCTGATCCACGTCAGTCGTCCTTGGCCGTACCCCAGTGAATGGCGACGGTGCCGAGCATCCGCCGCACGAAGCCGACCTGCTCGAGGCCGGCGGCGCGCATGCGCTGCGCCAGCGATTCCGCCTCGACGAAGCGTTCCGTCGACTGCGGCAGGTAATTGTACGCCTCGGAGTCGCCGGCGATCAGCCGCCCCAGGGCGGGAATGACCGTGTGCAGGTGGAAGCGCAGCAGGGGCAGCCGCCAGGAGCGCGGCGGCGGAGTGGTGTCGAGCGAGACGGCGCGTGCGCCGGGCCGGGCGACGCGGCTCTCTTCGCGCAGGACGGCGTCCAGATCGGGAACGTTGCGCAGCAGGAAGCCGGAGACGACGGCGTCGAAAGCGGCGGCAGGGAAGGGCAGGTGCGCTGCATCCCCGATCACCCACTGCACCCGACCGCCGGCCGGCCGCCCCTTTCCCCATCGCATCATCTCCGGCGTGAAGTCGAGGGCCACCACGCGGGCCGAGGGGCGCTGGTGGAGGGCCTCGAAGCACAGGTCGCCGGTGCCGGCGCCCAGATCGAGCAGGCGGGGAGCCTCGGACAGATCCAGGCGCCGGATCGCCTCGGCGCGCCAGCGGCGGTCCTGGCCGGCGGTCATCAGGCGGTTGAGCAGGTCGTAGCGCGGGGCGATGCGGCCGAACATGCGGCGCACGTAGCGGGCACGGGCATGGCCGGTCAGCTCGCTCATTCGGCCTGCCCCAGGCGCGCAACCGCCAGCGGCACATAGGGTGCGCTCGATTCCGGCGCCCCGACGTACACCACCAGACGATCGACGAGGAAGGTGAACGACGGAGCGGGGCGCAAGGCCAGCTCATGCAGACCGAGGCCATCTTCGGAATGAGCCAGCGTCAGGTGCGGGTGTAGCCCGGGGCCGAACTCGCCCCCATACGCCGGGTACTCCGGGAAGGCGGAGGCCAGACGCGCGTACAGGTCGATCAGCGCTCGCGGATCGGCCGGCTCGAGGAAGATTGCCGTCGGGAAGCGGCCGTAGCGATCGAGGGTGACGGGAAAAGGCCGGACGCGCGCCAGGGCCCGGCGCAAACGCGGCAGACTGCCGTCGATGGCCTCCGGCGGGGCGAAGGGATACAGCAGCGTGATGTGGGCCGGCACGTGGGTCCATCGGCGGGGGGGATCGCGCGGACGCAGCGCGGCGGCAAAGGCCTGCACCTCGAAGGGCGGAACGATCAGGACGGCCGTCTCGAGTGGCGTGCTCACCGGGCGAACTGCCATGGACACAGGCGGCGCTGCAGCCCGTCGACGCCGAAGTACAGGCCCAGGCCGAGCAGGCTCATCGCCAGCACGCCGGCATACATGCGCGGGTAGTCGAAGAGCGTCGAGCCGTGCAGGTAGATGTAGTAGCCCAGCCCGCGCTGCGTGGCGAAGAGCTCGGCGACGTACAGCACGGCCACGGCCGTGCCGATCGATTGGCGCA
>DYJB01000015.1:25964-27537 GCA_020723365.1 Candidatus Aquidulcis sp.
CCGTGCCCACACTCTGCCGAAGAGCGGTTAAAATGGCCGGCAGGCTGGCCGGGTAGTAGACGAAGCGGAAGAGCGCCCGGCGTCCCGCCCCCAGGCTGCGCACCGATGCCACCAACTCAGGTCGAAGGCCGGCGGCCTGATCGCGCACCAGCACCAGGATCTGGAAGAAGAGGATCAGGAAGATGATCACGACCTTGGCCAGATCGCTGATGCCCAGGAACAGCAGGATGACGGGCACGAGCACGACCTTGGGGATCGGGTACAGGATGTAGATCACGGGGGAGAAGACCCGGTTGAGGCTCGGCATCTGCCCGAGGGCCAGGCCGGCGGGGACGGCGGTGACGACGGCCAGCGCCATCGAGGCCACGACGCGCCCGAGGCTGGCCAGGAAGTCGAGGCCCAGGTCGCCGACGATTTCGGCGGCGAACACCTGCGCCACCACGAGCGGCGGCGGCAAGATCGGGCGGTGCACAGCCCAGGAGGCCAACTGCCAGACGAGGCCCAGGGCCAGCGCGGCGAGGAGAACCGACGAGCGCTTCACCGGGCCGCCTCCAGCTCCTGGCGCAGCCGGGTGCAGGCGCGGACGAAGGCAGGCGTAGCGCGGAACTCCGGTAGGCCGGCGCCCGGGTTGGGAACGATGCGCGGGGCGCGGTTGGGAAGACGGCCCAGCACCAGCACCTGCTCGCCCAGCAGCGCAGCTTCCTCGATGGTGTGAGTCACAACCAGGGTGGTCAGGCCGCGCTCGGCCCGCAGCCGAAGGGTCAGGTTCTGCAGGTCCTCGCGCGTCGGGGCGTCGAGCGCGGCAAAGGGTTCATCCATCAGCAGCAGGTCGGGATCAAGCGCCAGCGTGCGGGCGATGGCCGTGCGCTGACGCTGACCGCCGGAGATCTGCGAGGGGAATGACCGGGCGAGGGGCGCCAGGCCGAGGCGATCGATCCAGGCCTGAGTGATCTGGCGCGTGGCGGTGACGGCCTCGCCGGCCGGGGCGTGCTTGCCATCCGGACCGTAGAAGCCGCGTATGCGCAGGCCGAGGGCGACGTTGTCCTGCAGCGTCGCCCACGGCAGCAGGCCGAAGTCCTGCAGGATGAGCCCGGTGCGCGGGCGAGGGCGCAGCACCGGCTCACCGGCGAGGCGCAGGCTGCCGCCCGAAGCCGGACGAAGCCCGGCCAACAGGTAGAGCAGCGTCGTCTTGCCGCAGCCGGACGGGCCCAGCACCGCCCAGGCCTCCCCGGCGGCAACGCGCCACGAGAAGCCGTCGAACACGGCCGTGCCGTCCGGGTAGTGAAAGGTCAATCCGTCGAGCTCGATCATGCGGCGCGCGGCGTCCCTTCGGCCTCGGTCAGGGCAGGAAATCGGCGTTGACCGACTCGGCATAGGAGGCGCTCTTCGTCACCAGCCCCTTCTCCATTGCCCAGGCGAGCGCGTCGGCGTACTGCGCCTCCGTCGGCACGGAAGCTGGCGGGAACGGGGGGAGCTCGTACGTCCCCACCAGCGGCGCCGGGACAAGCTTGTTGTCGCTGAGCAGCGTGGCCCAGCGGGAGGGATCGGCGTTGACCTCGGCCGTGGCCTTCTC
>DYJB01000016.1:0-5905 GCA_020723365.1 Candidatus Aquidulcis sp.
GGCGTTGAGCGCTTTCAGGTACGCCCAGGCCCGGTCCTCGCCCAGCCGGAAGATGGTCCTGCGACCCAACAGCATCGGCGCCGCCGTACCCAGGACGGCGATGACTACGACCAATCCCAGGATCGGCAGGACGATCTTGCCGGCCATCTGCCAGCCGGCCTCGGCCGATACGAACTCGAGCGTTCGGTTTGCTGACCTCACCTGCGCCCCAGCGGCTGTCGTCCCCACCGCCGTAAACGTGTGGCGCCCGAGGGCGAAGGCGCTCGTGTTGAAGGAGATCTTGAAGGGCGGCGCCGCGGCGGAGCCCAGCAGTTGATCGTCAAGGAAGTAGTCGACGCGCACGAGATCCGCCGGACCCTCGGCCGTCAACGAGAAGGCGCCCTGGATCTCACCCCCCGCCGAGTAGCCGAAGTCGCGATGGAATTCGATGATCAGCCCGCCCTCCGACTGCGCCGAGGCGGCGAAGGAGGTCGTCAGGACAAGGAGCAGCATCAGAGCCGAAGCGGCCGCGCCGCGCATCCCTCCCCTCACTTCCAGCGCGTCAGGATGCTCTCGCGCTGGAACAGCTGCACGGCGAAGGCCAGCAACCCACTGTCCAGCACGAGCAGGCCGACGGCCATCCACAGCACCAGGCGCGAGTTGAGCAGGATCAACCCGGAGACCTGGCCAAAGAACAGCGCCAGCAGCGGCAGAACGACCAGCCCGGCCAGCTGCTCGGCCGCGCGCGGCTCGTTGACGCGCGACGAGATCATCACGGCAAAGCTGACCGAGGCGACAGCCAGCAGCGGCCCGACGATGAAGATCGCCAGCAGCCACATCGGGTCTCCGAGCTTGGCCACCAAGCCCGGGCCGACGCCCAGCAGCCGCACCCCAATGGCAAAGACGGCGAAGGACAGCCAGGTCGCCCCGATCGCCGGCAGCACGGCGGCCAGTCCCTTGCCGGCCAGCAGCTCGATGGTCGTGACCGGCGTCGCCAGCAGCGGCTCGAGCGTGCGGGTGCTCTTCTCGCCCACGATGCTGTAGGCGGCGATCGTCACCGGGATCATCAGCGGCATGAGCATATAGAGAAGGAGGAACTCGGTCACGAAGAAGTACTGGGCGCACTCGGCCCCGCTCAGCCCCTCGCACAGGCGGGCGAAGGAAGCCGGCATGTCCGCGGTGCCCACTTCGCCGAGCCCGCCTTCGCCGCCCATGACACGCAGCAGCACCAACGGCATGGCCGTCAGCAGCAGGGGCATGAATCCCACCGTGCCCAGGACCAGCCGGTTCTTGAAGACCTCCGACCACTCTTTGCGGATGATGACACCGATCTTGTGCATGGGAGCGTCGTTGCCTCAGCCAGCTACAGCAGGGTTGTTCATTTATGTCAAGTTGTGGCGCGTCCGCCGGGCATTTCTACCAACTTGAGGTACACATCCTCCAGCGTCCGGCGCAGCTCACCGACGAATTGAATGTCAGCCCCCGCCTCGACCAGCGTGCGGATCAACTGCGGGTTGGCGCTCTCCGGGTCTTCGAGGCCGACCACCAGCTTGCGATCGACGACCTGAACCGACTGGACCGCGGGCAGAGCGCGCAGGCGCTCGGCGAAGGAGGCCTCCATGGCACGTAGATGGAAGACCACCGAGCGCCCGAAGAGCTGGCGGCGCAGTGCAGCCGGCGTGTCGAGCGCCAGCAGGCGCGTGCGGAAGACGGCCACGCGGTCGCACAGCCGGTCGGCCTCGTCCAGGTTGTGCGTGCACAGGAAGATCGCCCGCCCTTCGTGTTTGAGCTCGGCGACAAACTCGCGCACCAGACGCGCCGCTTCCGGATCGAGTGCGCTCGTCGGCTCGTCGAGGAACACGACCTGCGGCTCGTGGAGCATGGCGCGGGCGATGGCCAGCTTCTGGCGCATGCCCTTCGAGAAGCCGCCAACCGGTTCGTGGCGGCGATCCCACAGCCCGAGCAGGCGCAGGTAGCGCTCGACCTGACCGGCGACGTCGGCGACCTCATACAGCCGGGCGAAGAACTCGAGGTTGCGCTCGGCGCTCAGCCGGTCGTACAGCCCGGGCGACTCGGTCAGAATGCCGACCTTGCGCCTCAGCTCGCCGTCTTGCCGCCCCACCTCACAACCGGCCACCCACGCCTTGCCTGACGTTGGGCCAATCAGCGCGCTGAGCATGCGCACCGTCGTCGTCTTCCCGGCTCCGTTGGGCCCCAGGAAGCCGAACACCTCCCCGGCGTGGACGCGCAGGCTCAGATTGTCAACCGCCTGCAGTTCCCCGAACCGCTTCCCCAATCCCTCGGTGACGATCATGGGTCCTCATTGCGTGCTGCGCCGTACAGTCTAGCTGTGGCCGGCAGCGAAGCGACTGTCGTCCAGCCGCTCAACAGACGGAGGTTCGTCCTGCCTCCCGATGGGCGGCCGACTCCCTGGGGGCGCGCCGGCGGAGGTGGACACCGGTGTCTTCCCTGCATGCTCCCTCAGCGCGGCGACGATCACCAGGCTCAGCAGTGCGAACACGCCGATGAGCGCCTCGGTCCAGTAGGGGCCGACGACCTGCGACGCTGCCACCGCAGCCGCGTCGACGAAGGCGTGCCAGCCTATTGCAAGGAACAGCCAGATCCACCGACGGCGCACGAAGGCCTGGAGCACAAGCACGCTCAACGATAGGTGCAGGCACAATGCGAAGAAGCGCTCCAGCGCGCCCAGCAGGGCCGCATACCACGGCGCCGCCCAGTAGGCCTCGACCTGCAGGCGGGCGGTCTCCACCTGATCGGCCGGCACCACGCTGGCCAGATCGGTGCCCTGCAGCGCCAGCACCTGAATCAATGCGTAGACGGCAAGGCCTCCCAGCAGGATGGCCTCGATACCGCCATGCCCGGCGCCGATCATCAGCGCCTCTTCCCAGCGGCGCGCCTTGCGCGCCCACAGGCGGAACATCAGCCAGCGGGCGCTCTCCTCGAAGACGCCGGCCGAAAGACCCAACGAGGCGGCCACGCCGACCAGCGTCCCAACCGAGGCCGGGTCGGTCCAACCCAGGCGGGTGAAGAGCGCGTTGAGCACCAGCGAGTTGAACGGAATATGGGCCACCTGGGACAGCACGAAGGTCACGGCTCCGATTCCGAACAGGCCCCACGGCTGATTCCAGCGCCGGGCCACGAAGGCACCCAGCGCCAGCCCGAATCCGATCATCAGCAAAGCGTTCAGGCCGCGGGCTGCTATGTCGAGGCTGCCGGCGTTCATGGCTGGGCTACAACTCCTGACGGCGCAGTGCCGCCCATCCGATGGCCAGGAGCCCAGGGATCAGCAGGCTGGCGGCCGCCAGGGCTTTCCACGGCAACTCGCTGGGAACACCGCTGGCGGCGGACCTTCCCCACGCCAGCAACGCCGAGGGCAGGAGAACACCCACCGCCGGGAGGGTCCCGACAATTCCCAACACCAGCGCCAGCCCGAAAGCCAGTCCCGCGGCCGCCAGCTGGGAGCGCATCAGCGTGCTCGCCAGCAGCGCGAGTGAGGCGTAGAAGAGCAGATAGATCAGCAGCGCGCCGGCCAATTGGACGAACCCCCCCACAGGCAGCCAGGCGAACAGCATCCCCGTGTAGGCGTAGCCGGCGCCGACGGCCAGGAAGAGGCCCAGGCCGAAGGTGGCGACGAGGGCCAGGAGTTTGGCCGCCAGGAAGGCTCCCCGACTTACGGGCTTGCTGAGCGTCAGGGCGGCCGTCCCGGACGTCTTCTCGCCCACCACGGCGGCCATCGGCACCAGCAGCGCCAGGATCAGCCCGAACTGCGCCAGGTTCTCCGCCAGTTCGTTCACCGCCAGCTCGGCCGTCGGCGGGGGCAGCACCGCCTCCAAACCTTCGGGCGTACCCGGGATACTGCCAAGCATCTCGTTCATGTAGCGGGCCGTCAGCGGTCCCAGGATGCCCATGGCCACCAGGACCGCGGCGACGACCAGCAGCCGGTTGCTCCTCCACTGCTCCCGCAGTTCTTTGCGCAGTAGGGTCACCATCACGCCGCCTCCTTGGCCTGCCCGACCAGGCGCAGAAAGACATCTTCCAGCTTCGGCCGGCCGTGTTCGAAGCGCTCCACGGGCATGCCCGAGGCGACGGCCTGGGCGAGGACCTGCTGGTCGGCGGCCAGGTCGGTCCCCAGTTGGATGCGCACCAGGGCCTCGTCGGGCACCGCCGAGACGATGCCCGGCAGGCGGCGCACCTGCTCCGCCCAGGCGGCAACGCGGTCGGGCTGGGCCCGGAAGGCGATCTCGATCCGGGGCGTAGCATAGCGGTCGAGCAGCGCCTGGCGTTCGTCGACCGTCACCATCCGGCCGTCCTTGATGATGCCGACGGAGTCGCACACGCGCTCGACGTCATCCAGGATGTGCGTACTCATCAGGACCGTCGTCGTGCGCCGGAGGTCTTCGATCAGCAGCAGCATATCCCGCCGGCCGGCCGGGTCGAGGGCGCTGACCGGCTCATCCAGGAGCACGACCTGCGGCCGGTTGAGGAGGGCCTGGGCCAGGCCCAGGCGCTGCCGCATGCCGCGGCTGAATCCGGCGATGCGGCGGCGGGCCGCATCCTGCAAGCCGACCAGGCTCAGCAGCTCGTTCGTCCGCCGGCGGGCCTCCTCGGCCTTCAGGCCAAACAGCCCGGCGACGTAGTCGCGCAGGAACTCGGTGGCCGTCATCCAGGTGTAGAAGCGCGGCTCCTCCGGCAGGTAGCCCACCAGGCGCCGGGCCGGGCTGGCAGGCCCGGCCGGGTGCCCGGCCACGCAGGCCGACCCGCTGTCCGGCCGTGCCAGGCCGGCCAGGATGCGCAGCGTGGTCGTCTTGCCGGCCCCATTCGGACCCAGGAAGCCGAAGACCGTCCCCGCTTCGACGGCGAAGGACAGCCCGTCGAGTGCCTGGACCTGGCGGAAGGCCTTGCGCAGCCCCTCAACCTCAAGCACGCTCATTCGTCCGACCTCCCGAACAGGAAGTAGGCCAGCGGGCCGAAGATCGAGATGAAGGCGATGGCCAGGCCCCAGGCCCACTTCGGGCCGCGCGTCCTGGGCCGGCGGATCAGGTCGATCAGCGCCGCCGCCAGCAGCACCAACTGGATGGCGATCAGCGGGGCCAACAGCGGCAGCAAGCGCATGAACTCATCGGTCGTCACGTCATCCTCCTTGTTCGGTCGGGTAGCGTCCGGGTTGCGCCGGCCAGCGCCCCAGCCCATCCGGTTTCACGTGAACCCCACCCCCGGCCCGGGAGCCGGTGTTTCACGTGAAACCGGGCGGCTCAGGCACCTGGCGCAGGCTCCGGCCGGGGGCAGGATTCGCCTCGGCCTGGCTGCGGCCGGGCCGTCTGTATGCAGCCAGGGTTCCTGCTCCGGCGGATCAGGCCATCCCCGGCCACGAGCTCTCTCGCCGCGTGCGGGCGGTCGAAGGTCGCCGCAGCACCAGCCACAGAGCATTGCTGTTCTCCTGCGGCACCATGTGCGTCAGCTCCCAGCCCTCCTGGGCCGCCTGATTGAGCATCTCGCTCAGCTGCTCCGGCTTGGGCTGGCGCAGGATGCCACCCACCGACTGTACGCTGTACTCCCAGGGCGCGGCGCCCATCTCAGCCTTCACTTTCCGGCTTGTCGCTCAGCTTGCCTGCCGCCTGGCTGAGGGCCACCATGCCGCTCAGCCCGCCCAGGTTCATGGTGTCGACGGCGCTGGAGGGCACGATCACCAGGGCGCCCTTCTCCTTTAGCCCCTCGAAGAGCATGTTCATGGCCCGCAGATGGAGCGCCGTCGGATTGTTGCGGTAGGCCTGCGAGGCGTCGGCGAAGGACTGGGCGATCTGCCGCTCGGACTCGCCCAGGATGACGCGCGCCTGGCGCTCGCGCTCGGCCTGCGCCTGGCGGCTCATGGCATCCTCCAGGCTGCGCGGGATGACCACGTCGCGGA
>DYJB01000016.1:5915-17553 GCA_020723365.1 Candidatus Aquidulcis sp.
ACCGACTGCATGGTCACGCCCCAGGGCGTCGTGCGGGCGTCGATGATCTTCTGCAGGTCTTCGTCCATGCGGGCCCGCCCGACGAGGATATCGGCCAGCGTCATCTGACCGATGACCTCCCGCAGGGCCGTCTGGGCTGCCCAGCCGATGGCCGTGCGGTAATCCTCGACCTCCAGGGCGGCCTTCTCGGCATCCCATACCAGCCAGAACAGCACGGCGTCCACGTCGACCGGGACGGTGTCCTTGGTGAGCGTCTTCTCGGCGTTGAAGGGGGTCACCATCACGCGGTGATCGATCCACATCGGGATGCGGTCGACGACGGGGATGATCCAGAAGATGCCCGGCCCGCGCAGCCCCCGGAAGCGCCCGAAGCGCAGCACGACGGCCTTCTCCCACTGGTCGGCCACCTTGAGGCCCATCAGGATGTAGGAGCCGAGCAGGATCCAGGCTGTGGTGGCGACGCCGATCCACGCGTCGGCCACACCCAACCAGTCCAGCCACCAGGCCGTCCCGGTCGCCAGCACCAGGATGATCGTGAACAGCGCGCCGGCGATGGGCGGGATGCGTTCGTTGCCAGCCGCCTTGACCTCCCGCTTGCGGGCGGCCTTCAGGGCTTTCAAATCAAACGTCATGGTGTGCCTCCTTGAGCACCACTCTCGTCACTCGGCATCCGGCGGCGGGGTCCCGGCCCGGCGCCAGCGTTCGATCTGCTTCTCGACCTCTTCTTCCACGGCCTGAGGGCTGAAAGCCATGCGCGCCGCTCCGTCCAGGAAGGCGCGCACCAGTCCCTCGAGCGCCGCCTGGCGCAGTTCTTCCGCCTGGCCGGTGGAAAGCCCTTCCAGCACGTAGGTCCCGCGTCCTTGCTGGGTTGAGATCACGCCCGCCTCGTCCAACAGTCGGTAGGCCCGCGCCACGGTGTTGAAGTTGACCCGCAGATCAGTGGCCAGCTGGCGCACGGTGGGCAGCTGGTTGCCCGGCAGCAGCACGCCCGTCGCCACCAGGTGGCCTACCCGCTCCACGATCTGGATATAGATCGGGACGTGGCTGCGCAGGTCAACATCAATCGCAAGCGTCATGACTTCAACCAATGTGCCATTGTCTCATTGTCTCTTTGTATCTTTGTACTAATTGTATAACCAATTGCGCCGCGCGTCAAGGGGGTGGGGTGGGGCGCCCGGCGGAACAGGTCGACTTGCGCCCACATGGTAGAATGAGCGTGGAAGCCTCTTCAGCACGGCCGCGGTCGGGCCGCTGCTCCCCGGAAGTCCCCCCGACCTGCGGATCCTAGGAGGATCAAGTGCAGAAGGAAGTCGGCACCTTTGCCCTGAAGGCCGGCCTGGCCGAGATGCTCAAGGGCGGGGTCATCATGGACGTCGTCACCCCCGAGCACGCCCGCATCGCCGAGCAGGCCGGCGCCGTGGCCGTCATGGCGCTGGAACGCGTCCCGGCCGATATCCGCGCCGCCGGCGGCGTGGCGCGCATGAGCGACCCAGCCCTGATCCTCGAGATCATGGAGTCCGTCACCATCCCGGTCATGGCCAAGTGCCGCATCGGGCACTTCGTCGAGGCTCAGGTGCTCGAAGCCCTGGGCGTCGATTACATCGACGAGTCGGAGGTGCTGACCCCGGCGGACGAGGCCCACCACATCGACAAACGTCCCTTCCGGGTTCCCTTCGTGTGCGGCTGCCGCAACCTGGGCGAGGCGCTCCGGCGCGTCGGCGAGGGGGCGGCCATGATCCGCACCAAGGGCGAAGCCGGCACGGGGGACGTCGTCGAGGCCGTGCGCCACGCCCGGGCCGTGCTGGGCGACATCCGCCGCCTGCAGACGATGCCGGACGAGGAACTGATGGCCTTTGCCAAGGACATCGGCGCCCCGTACGAGCTGGTGATCCAGACCCGCGAGCTGGGCCGCCTGCCGGTGGTCAACTTCGCCGCCGGGGGCATCGCCACGCCGGCCGACGCCGCCCTGATGATGCAGCTGGGCGTCGACGGCGTCTTCGTCGGCTCCGGCATCTTCAAGTCGGGCGATCCGGCCCGACGGGCCAAGGCTATCGTCGAAGCCACGACGCACTACAACGATCCCAAGATCGTCGCCGAGGTCAGCAAGGGCCTGGGCCAGGCGATGGTCGGCATCGGCGTCACGCAGCTGGCAGAGGGCGAACGGCTGGCCGTCCGCGGCTGGTAAGCGAAAGCGCAGCGCCGGGATGAACCGCGACGACCTGACCCGCCTGCGGCGCACCGACCGCGCCCTGCCCGATGAGGCCATAGGCTCCCTGCTGGCCCGGGCGGCGTACGGCCACACCGCCACCGCCGTCGATGGCCAGCCCTTCCAGCACACCAGCCTGTTCTGGTTCGACGCGGCGGCGCGCCGCATCTACTTCCACGGTGCCCTCCAGGGGCGCATGATCGCCAACGTCCGGGCCAATCCGCGGGTGTGCTTCACGGTGGCCGAAATCGGGCGCCTGTTCCCGGCCAAGACCGCCATGGACTTCGGCAACGAGTACACCAGCGCCGTCGTCTTCGGCCGGGCGCGCCTGGTCGACGACGACGGCGAAAAGCAGCGCGCCCTGCAGGCGCTGCTCGACAAGCACTTCCCCGATCTGCGACCGGGCCGCGACTACCGTCCCATCACGCCCGAAGAGCTGAGCGCCACGGCGGTCTACGCCATCGAGATCGAGGCGTGGTCCGGGAAGCAGAAGAAGGGTCCCGAAGAATGACGATCGGAGTCCTGGCGCTGCAGGGCGACTTCGCCGAGCATTCGGTCATGCTGCGCCGGGCCGGGGCCGAGGCGCGCCTGGTTCGCCTGCCGGAGCAGCTCGAAGGCCTCGACGGATTGATCATCCCGGGCGGCGAATCGACGACCATCGGCAAGCTGGCCACGACCTTCGGCTTGATGGAACCCCTGCGCCGCTTTGCCGGGCAGCACGCCGTGTGGGGCACGTGCGCCGGGGCCATCTTCCTGTCCAAGGACGCCCGCCGCGACCAGCCCCTGCTGGGCGTGATGGATATCACCGTCGAGCGCAACGCCTTCGGCCGGCAGGTCGATTCGTTCGAAACCGAGCTCCGGCTGCCGATGCTCGAATCGCCCGAGCGGCCCTTCCACGCCGTCTTCATCCGCGCTCCCCTGATCGACCGCGCGGGAAGCGGCGTCGATGTCCTGGCCAGGCTTGAGGATCCGGAGGGGAAGGGCGGGGGCCGCATCGTCGCCGCCCGCCAGGGGCGGCTGCTGGCGACCTCCTTTCACCCCGAACTGACGGGCGATGACCGCTTTCACCGCTACTTCCTCACCCTGGCCGGGGGCCGGGGCGGCGCATGATCCGCCCCTTTGATTGGCGCGACCTGACCCTGTTGCACCGCGTTCGCCATCGGGGGCTGTGCCTCGACTCGCAGCTGGCCTACACCCGCGGCCCGAACGTGCTGCAGTACGCTCTGCTCGACATGCTCAACCCCGGTCGCACCGCCTACACACTGGTCCTGCGCCCGGGCGCGCAAGCCTCCATCGGGCAGGTGCTGCTCCCGGCCGGGCGCAACGGCGCCCACATCGCCTTCATCAGCCCGGCCGAAGTCCTGGAGGACAAGGATGGCGTTGAGCTGTTGGAGGCCCTGGCGCGGGCGGCCGGAGAGCACGGCGCTCACAGTCTGATCGCCGAGGTGGATGAGGACTCGCCCGGCTTCGAGAGCCTGCGGCGGTCGGGGTTTGCCATCTACTCCCGTCAGCGCATCTGGCAGCGTAAGCCGGACGCACCTGCAGCGGCAGGCCGGGCGCCGGGCAGCGCACCTTCGCCCGTCTGGCGCCTCGAGTCGCCGGCGGACACCGTGGCCATCACCGGGCTGTATGCCAACCTGGTCCCGGCACTCGTGCAGCAGGTCGAGCCGCCCCCGGCGAACCACGAAGGCGGCCTGGTGCACTGGCGCCAGGGCGAGTTGCTGGGATACTTGGGGGTGAACCGCGGCCCGCGCGGCGTCTGGGTGCAGCCCTACTTCCATCCGGCGGCCGAGGACCCCGAGGGCCTGCTGGCGCAAGCGCTGGAAGAGCTCCAGGATCAGCGCCCGCGCCCGCTCTACATGTGCGTGCGTTCCTATCAGGGCTGGATGACGGCGCCGCTGCACGACCTGGCGTTTGAGGCCCGGGCCGACCAGGCCGTGATGGTCAAGCGCCTGGCCGTGAGCTTGCGCCAGGCGCAGCCGGCGCTGATGCCCGCCCTGGAGGGGACGCTGCCCAAGCCCACGGCTCCCTTCACCCAGACGCGGGCCGACAGGCGATCCGACGCTGGGCGGCAACCATGACGATTCAGCAACGCATCACCGACAACCTGGATGTGATGCTCAGCTCCCTGCCGCCGGACATCGCCGGGCGGCTGACGGAGATCAACCGCTCCGACGATTTGCTGGAGATGATCCTGGATGTCGGGCGGGTGCCGACGGCGCGCTACCTCGACGGCGAGCGGACGCTGCTCGAGCGCGAGGTCACCCGCGACGACATCGAGTACGTGGTGGCGCGCATCGGCGAGTTCGACGCCGACAACCGCGCCGGCATCGAGCGCACGCTGCACCGCATTTCCGCCATCCGCAACCGCCACGGCCGCATCGTCGGGCTCACCTGCCGCGTCGGCCGGGCGGTCTACGGCACGATCGACATCGTCCAGGACATCGTCACCAGCGGCAAGAGCGTGCTCCTGCTCGGTCGCCCGGGGGTGGGCAAGACGACCATGCTGCGCGAGGCGGCCCGCATTCTGGCCGAGACCAAGCGCGTCGTCATCGTCGACACCTCCAACGAGATCGCCGGCGACGGCGACGTGCCCCATCCGGCCATCGGCCGCGCCCGGCGCATGCAGGTGCGCGAGCCGGTGCTGCAGCACGAAGTGATGATCGAGGCGGTTGAGAACCACAACCCCGAAGTGATCGTCATCGACGAGATCGGGCGCGAGCTCGAGGCCGTGGCGGCGCGCACCATCGCCGAGCGCGGCGTGCAGCTGATCGGCACGGCCCACGGCAAGTCGCTCGAGAACCTGCTGCTCAACCCGACGCTCTCCGACCTGGTGGGCGGCATCGAGTCGGTGACGCTGTCCGACGAGGAAGCCCGCCGGCGCGGCACGCAGAAGACCGTGCTTGAGCGCCGCGCCGCGCCGACCTTCGACGTGCTGGTCGAGATCCAGGACCGCTGGGTGCTGGCCGTCCATCACGACGTGGCGGTGGCCGTCGACGGCATGCTGCGCGGCCGGCCGCTGCCGCCCGAGGTGCGCAGCCTGGACGAGAGCGGCGAAGTGCGGGTCGAGGTGAGCGCCCCGCCGCCTCCGCCGCCGTCGGCCCGCTCAGGCGAGACCGGCTACCGCCGCCAGGCCGCCCTGCCCAGCGTGAGCAGCCTGCCGGAGAGCGAGCTGCCTTACTCGCCCACGCCGCCGCACATCCCCGGGACACCCCTCCAGCCGGTGCGCATCTACGCCTACGGCGTAGCCCGCAATCGCCTGCGGCAGGCGTCCCGCCGGCTGCGCGTGCCGGCCACGCTCGTCGACCAGCCCAGCGAGGCGGACGTGATCGTCACCCTTCGGGCCTACTATCGCCGCCATCAGAAGCTGATCGCCGACGCCGAGGCGCGGCGCGTCCCGGTCTACGTGCTGCGCGCCAACACCGTGGCGCAGATGGAAGGCTTCCTGACCGACCTGTTCGACCTGCGGGCTGTGCCGGCGCAGGATCCCGGGCTGGAGAGCGGGCTACAGGAGACGCAGCAGGCCATTCAGCAGGTGCTCAACGGGCAGCGCTCGATCGATCTGCCGCCAGCCTCCGCCTACATCCGCCGCCTGCAGCACCAGCTGGCGCGTCAGGCCAATCTGATCTCACACTCCTACGGCAAGGAGCCGCACCGCCGGGTGCGGATCTTCCGCGAATGAGCCTGTTCATCACGCTGGAAGGCCCGGATGGTGGGGGAAAATCGACGCAGGCGCGGCTGCTGGTCGAGCATCTGGCGGCCCGCGGCCTGCCGGCCCTGCTGACGCGCGAGCCGGGCGGCACCCCCATCGGCGATCAGATCCGCCGCACGCTGATGGACCTGGGCAATACGGGCATGTACCCGCGCACCGAGATCCTGCTCTTCTCGGCCTCGCGCGCCCAGATCGTGCATGAAGTCATCCGCCCCCGGCTCGAGGCCGGCGCCGTGGTGGTGTGCGACCGCTTCTACGACTCGACGCTGGCCTACCAGGGCTACGGGCACGGGCTCGACCTGACGGCGCTGCGCGCTATCACCGACTTCGCCACCGGCGGGCTGCGACCGGACCTGACCTTCCTGATCGATTTGCCGGCGGAGGATGGGCTACGGCGGCGGCGGCGTGGCGGCCAGTGGAACCGTCTCGATGCCTACGACCTGGCCTTCCACCAGCGTGTACGCCAGGGCTACTTCGACCTGGCCGCCGCCGAGCCGGACCGCTGGGTGACCGTCGACGCTACCCGGCCCGTCGATGCGGTCCAGTCGGAGATACGCCGCGTCGTCGAGGTGCGGCTCGAGCGGGGATAGCAGCTAACGACGTGTCACGTGGTTTCGCCACCGGTCAGGTCGTGTCGGTCTCGCACTCCTAGTCCTCGAAGTCGTCCCCGCCGGCCGCGCCGCCGCCCAGGTCGGGCATGTCCTGCTCGATGTCTTCCGGGCTTTCGCCGGCCTCAAGCCGGTCGACCACGTCGTTGAACTCCTCCGGCAGCTCCTCGCCCATCTCGCTGCCCATGCGGCGCATCATGCGCGCCATCGAGCGCGGGTCGTTCTCGTCCACGTCGCCCCAGCCCGAGGGATCGGACAGCGAGTCCAGGCGCGATTCGTCCGAGCGGGCGACGCGCACGCGGCCGATGCGGCGCTGCAGGTTGGCGCTGCCGCAGTGCGGACAGGCGACCGCCACGCGCCCATACTCCTCGTAGCGCTGATAGATCGCCAGGGGCTTGCGGCAGTCCAGGCAACGGTACTCGTACGTCGGCATCCCGGCCTCCGGGCCTGGATTATACTGAGGGCCCGCGAGGTTTGGCCCGTGCCGCACACGCTGATCCATCCGCCCCACACGCCGCTGCTGATCGTCATCTCCGGCCCGTCGGGGGTCGGCAAGGACACCGTCCTGCAGCGCATGAAGGAGCGCGGCCTGCCGTTCCACTTCGTCGTCACGGCCACCACCCGGCCGCAGCGCCCGGGCGAGGTCGACGGCGTCGACTACTTCTTCCTGACCCACGACCAGTTCGCCGACATGATCGAGCACAACGAGCTGCTCGAGCACGCCATCGTCTACAACGACTACAAGGGCATCCCCAAACAGCAGGTGCGCCAGGCGCTGGCCAGCGGCCAGGACGTGGTCATGCGCATCGATGTTCAGGGGGCGGAGACGATCCGCAGCCTGTGCCCGGACGCGCTGCTGGTCTTCCTGTCGACCGAGACCGAAGAAGAGCTGGTCGGGCGGCTGTCGCAGCGCAAGACGGAGACGCCCGAGGGGTTGAAGCTGCGCATCGCCACGGCGCGGCAGGAGCTCAAGCGGCTGGAGCTGTTCGACTACTTCGTCGTCAACGCCGACCTGCAGCTCGATGCGGCCGTCGATACGATCGTGGCGATCATCGAGGCCGAGCACCACCGCACGCGGCCGCGCCGGGTGACGCTGTGACGCTGCCGCCCCCTGCGGCGGGCGCGCCGGCGCCGGCCATGCCGCCCGCGCCGCCGGCGGCCGGTCCGTCACTGCTCGAACGCGCCCGCCGTTTCCCGGCCACCTTCGCCCTGATCGGCGTGACCGTGCTGGTCTTCGCCGGGCAGTGGGTCGGCCAGGCGCTGACGGGCGCCGATGTTGTCCTGGTCTACGGGGCCAAGATCAATGAGGCGCTGGCCGCCGGCGAGGCCTGGCGCCTGGTGACGCCGGTCTTCCTGCACGCCGGACTGCTGCACATCGGCGTCAACATGTACTCGCTGTATGCGCTCGGCCCGGCGGTCGAGCGCTTCTTCGGACACCGACGGTTCCTGGCGGTCTACCTGCTGGCCGGCGTCAGCGGCGTGCTGCTCAGCCTGGTGATGAGTCCCAGCCCGTCGGTCGGGGCTTCGGGGGCGATCTTCGGGCTGCTGGGTTCGCTGGCAGCGTTCCTCTATCTGCACCGGGCGACCTTCGGCCAGTTTGGGGCCATGCAGCTGCGCCAACTGGTCTTCGTGGCGCTGATCAATCTGGGCATGGGGCTGTCACCCGGCATCGACAACTGGGGCCACGTGGGCGGCTTGGCCGCCGGGGCGGCGCTGGCGTGGTTTGTCGGCCCGCGATTCTCCACGCAGATCCTGCCGGACGGCCGTGCCCGTCTCATCGATCAGCGCCCCGGCCGTCAGTTGGCCATCCGCCTGGCGCTGGCTGCAGCGGCTGTGCTGATCCTGTCGATCGTGGCCATGATGAACCCCCGCGGCGCCTGAGCTGCGCCGACCCCGTATCTCCAGTGGAATCCGGCATGACCCTGCACGCCGAACCGGTCACTCCCGGCAACGTCGATCTGCTGATCCGCTACTGCCGCGAGCACGGCGCCGAGCACGACAGCTCGTACCTTCCCGGATCCGGCTTCCATGTCACCCCAGAACAGCCTTCGTACCTGCTCTGGAGCGGCAACACACTGATCGGCGCGGCGTCGCTGATGCTCATCCCGCGCTACGCCAGCCAGGGCGTCGGCCGTTTTGCCATCCTGCACACGACGCTGCCTGCGGCCGAGACCTACGCGCGGCTGCTGGCCGCCATCCAGCCTCACGCCGCCGGCGTGCGCAAGCTTGTCCTCTTTCTGCCGGACACTCGCACGCAGACGGCGGGCTTGCTTGAGGGGCTGGGATTCGCCGTCGAGCGCTATGCGTACGTCCTGCGCAAAGCGCCGGCGGAAACGATCGAGGTTACCTGGCCCGCCGGGGTTGAGCTCGAGGCGCTGGGCCGTGACGACCTGGTCGGCGCCGGACACTTCGCCGACTGCATCAACGACAGCTTTGCCCGGCTGGCCGGGCATGCCCCTCTGGCGGGCAACGACCTCCGCACCTGGTTTGACGATGAGGGCTACCTGGAGGGAGGCATCCTCCTGCTCAAGCAGGACGGCCGGCCGATCGGAACGTTGATGGTGATGCGGGAGTCCGAAGATCCCGGGACGGCGGAGATCGCCGCGCTGGGCGTTGTGGCCGCCCGGCAGGGCGGGGGCCTTGGTCGGCGGCTGCTGCGCTACGGCGTGGACTGGGCCGCTCGCCGAGGCTTCCACTCGATCGTGCTCTCGGTCAACGCCGAGAATGAGGCCGCCCTGCGGCTGTACCTGGCGGAAGGCTTCATCCGCATCGAGACGATGGTCTGCTACGCCTGCCGGCTGGATCGGGAGTTTGTCCCGGGGTCGGCCGGGGACTCAGCGCGTCCGGGCTAGCCGGACATCACGAGCAGCGATTGGCCGTTGGCGTCGAGCAGCTAGCTGCTAGCTGCTGACTCGCCGCTGCTGCCCGCCATCCTCAACTCGTCGATCTCCGCCGCGTGGTCCCGGTAATCCTGCGTCAGAGAGCGGATGATGCCGCCGACGGTAGCCGGGCGCCCGCTGTAGTGCAGCACGCCGTGGCTGTCCTCGATTTCCGCCGGCGGGAGCGACTGCACGAAGGTCTTGAATTCCAGCAGCGAGGCTTCCAACTCGCGCAGCAACCCGTCACGCGAGAGCGAGCTGTGGGCGGCGGCATGGGCGGCGTTCAGGTTCCGGTAGCCATGAGGGGCGTCGGCGTAGTAGGCCGGCGTCTCACCGCTCAGGATGGACCTCGAGGCCTCGATCATGTGCCGGTTCCATCCGATCAGGTGGGCGACGATGCCTCGCGCCGACCAGCCGCGCAGCGGCGCCAGGAAGCGCTCCTCGGGCAGGGCACGCACGGCAGCGTCGAGGGCGCGCCAGGCCTGTTCGAACGGCGCCAGAGCGGCGTCAGGGTTCATGCGAGCAATACTCCTGTGCGCGCGGCGGGAGGCGGCCGGCGCACCCGAGTGTGACTCTAGGCCCGGCCGCCGGAGGGGGCAAGCGCCGCGCTCCGGCCAGACCGGCCGCGTAGGTGGCGGCGCGCACGGGCGTCCCCCGCGCGGGGGATACGCGCCGCGGGGCATGGCGAGTCCTCCAGGAGTTGCGCCCCGGGCGCCAACTCGCCATTGACTCGCGTGGCGATTTCCCCAATAGTTGGAGGCACCGACGGGTTCCCAGGGGGAGCGCGATGACCCGTGAGGTTGCCTTGCTGCGTCCAGCCGGGCTGGTGCTGGCCGCCGGCTTCTTCGTTCCACTGCTTCTCTTCCCGCCAATCCAGCGCATCCCAGACGACCTTGCCTTCACGCCCGGTCCATCGGGCAGCCCGCCATCCGAGCCGATCGAGCTCACACCGGGCGACCCCGCCACTCCACCCTTCGTCGAGAGCGCTACGCCAAACCCCGAGCCGAGCGAGACGATCGAGGACACGCCTGGCGCGCCTGCCACACTGCCGTCCCTCGAAAGCGCTACGCCAACTCCCGAACCGAGCGAGACGTTCACCGCCACGGCCTCGGATGGTCCTGCGCCGACGGACTGCGAGGCGCCCGATCACCTGCCCTCGGCGACCGAAACCGCCACGGCGACGCCCAGCCCGGGCCCGAGTCCCGCACCCGTCGAGCCACTGCCGATCCTGATTCATGAGGTCGCCTGGGGGGGGACCTCGGCCCCCTCCAACGATGAGTGGGTTGAGCTCCTCAACCCGGGGTCCTCGGCCGTCGATCTCAGCGGCTGGGTGCTGTCCGATGGCGGCGATCTGACCATCCGCCTGCGGGGGACTCTCCCGGGCTACAGCTTCTTTCTGCTCGAGCGCACGGACGACACGACCCTCAGCAACGTGGCGGCAGACCAGATCTACACCGGCAACTTGAACAATGGCGGTGAGACGCTCGAGCTGCGCGGCCCGGGTGGCGAGCTGGTCGACAGCGCCAACGCCGACGGCGGCGCGTGGCCGGCCGGGAATGCCTCGACGCACGCCAGCATGGAGAGGGTGGGGGGAGCCGACGGGCCGGGCGCCTGGCGTACCTTCACCGGCTGCTGGAGCACGGGCGCCGATGCCGACGGCCATCCGGTGAACGGCACGCCCCGCCAGCCGAACTCGCTCGCCTGCCTGGCGGACACGCCGACGCCCACGCCGACACCGACACTCACGGGCACGCCGCCCCTCGGCCCGACGCCGACCTTGACATCCTCGCCCACGCTCGCTCCCACCGCCTCCGAGCCGCTCGCCGTGCTGATCAACGAGGTTGCCTGGGCCGGGACCAAGGCCGACGCCAGCGACGAATGGATCGAGCTGTTCAATCCCGGGCCCTCGGCCATCGACCTGGGCGGATGGAGACTGACCGACGAGGGCGACGTGCATGTAGCGCTCTCCGGCTTGCTGCCGTCCTACGGATTCCTGTTGCTGGAACGCACCTCGGACGACACCATCGCCGATCGGAGCGCCGATTTGATCTACACCGGTGGGCTGAACAATGGGGGCGAGTCCCTGTGGCTGCTGGATTCCAGCGGAAGGGTGATCGACTCAGCCAACGCCGACGGCGGCGGTTGGCCGGGCGGCAGCGCGACGAACTACGCCAGCATGGAGCGCCGTGGAGGCGATGACCGAACCGGCAACTGGGGGACTTTCCCGGGATAC
>DYJB01000016.1:17563-27172 GCA_020723365.1 Candidatus Aquidulcis sp.
GTGGGGCGCGATGCGGATGGAAACCTGATCGGCGGCACGCCGCGCCGGCCGAACGCCATCAACCTTCCGGCGCCCACCCCCACGCATGTGCCGAGCCGGGTGGTGATCAACGAGGTGCTCATTCGGCCGCACTACGACTGGGAGGGCACCGGCGGCGTGACGACCGGTGATGAGTTCATCGAGCTCTACAACGCCGGAAGCCTGCCGGTCCGGTTGCTGGGCTGGGCGCTGGACGACCTGGAAGGAGGAGGCTCGAAGCCGTACACCATCGGCGATACAGTTCTACCGGCTCACGGTTACCTGGTCTACTTCCGCACGCGCACGCACATTGCGCTCAACGACACCGGCGACACCGTCCGGTTGCTGGCGCCGGACGGACGGGTGGTCAACCAGATCAACTACCTCAAGGTCCGCGCCGCCAACCTGTCCTATGGCCGTCTGCCGGACGGCGGCCATCATCTGTACTACGGACTGTGGCCGACAGCAGGCGGGCCGAACTTGCTCTTCGTCCCGCCCCGCATCCCGCTCCCGGTGGTGGACACGCTCGCCTGCCCGGCGGGACATCTGCATCCGCTCCTGGCTCGCTTTCCGGATCTGCCGCTGGCCAGGCGGCACCGGGAGGCAGCCCTGGTCACTTGCCCATAGCCAGCTCGTGGGATTTCCCACAAGCCTTTCACGCCAACCGGGGTCATTGGTATTCGCCCTTTACGCCTGGGGGCGTAGTCTGGAGTTGGGAGTCCTTGGGTCCCCGGACAAACAGCGGTTGCCTGTGAAGAACGCTCTCTTCACCCTGCTGGTCCCCGGCGTGACCGCCTTTGCCCTCCCGCTGAACTGGCGCGCGGCCGACCACTGGCGACCAGCGGTCTGCTGCGCACGCCTGGAGCGGGACTGCTCGGCATCGGTGCGGCAGCCTACGCCTGGTGTGTGTGGGACTTTGCCGCCTACGGCCGCGGAACGCCGCTGCCGCTCGACGCACCCAGGCGGCTCGTCACGCGCGGGCTCTACCGCTACACACGCAATCCGATGTACCTGGGCGTCCTGTCCGTCGCGGCCGCGTGGCCGGCGGTTTTCGCTTCGAGTTAGCTCCTCGTCTACGCTGCCGGCCTGGCCCTTGCCTTTCAGTCGTTCGTCGTTCTCTATGAAGAGCCTCGGCTGCGGGCGTTGTTCGGCGCCGAGTACGGCGCCTGCTGCCGCACGGTCGCCCGCTGGCTTGCCTTGCCGCGCCCACGGATGCCTGACTGAGCCCCGGCTCGCCTCGCGACCTTCTCCAGTTTCCTGCGTAGACCTGATCGGGAAAGCCCGAGGGGCTGGAGGAGGACACGATGACGACCGAGACCCGACGCCTGTACCGTTCGCAGAGCCAGCGCATGATCGGCGGTGTGTGCGGCGGACTGGGCGACTACCTTTCCGTCGACCCGACGATCATCCGCCTGCTGTTCGTGGCGGCAGCCATTTTCGGCGGACACGGCCTGCTGCTCTACCTGATCCTGCTTCTCCTGGTGCCGGTGGAGCCGAGCCCGTCTGCTTCCGCCTGAGCGCGAACGTTTCCGGTGGGTGCGGTGGATCCGAGGGCATCGCGGGATGCCCTCGGATCGCGTTGCAGGGCGGGCGTGCTAGAATGGCTCACCCCTCCGAGGAGCGTGTGCATGCAGGCCTCGCCGATCCGCCTGATTCCCTACCAGCAGGAGGGGGAACCGCCGCGCCAGGCGGCCATCCTGCGCGTTGAGCCGACGCTCGAGGGGCTGAGCGACGACGATGTGCAGGTGCTCGGACATCTGACCGAGGCCGCCGACCGCATGAATCCGGTCTTCCGGGATCAGGCGGAGGCGCGCACGCCCGCCGTGCGGACTCTGCTGCTGGACCTGATCGAGGCCGCCGAGGGACCCACGCGCCAGGTGCTGGAGGACTACCGGGCGATCTTCGAACTTCAGAACGGCCCCTACACCTCGATCCCTCCCAAGAACCATTTGCTCAAGCTCCCGCTCGACGACCTGAGGCGCCTGGCGAAGTTCGCCGGCCGGCAGGCCGAGCGCTCGCTCGAAGCCCACGTCGGCCTGCTGACGCAAGGGGCTGTCCCGTCCGATAGGGGCAACCTGTATCCGGAGGACCTGACCGAGGCCGAGTTCGAGGCGCTGGGCGCCGACCGCCTGCGGGTCAACTCGTCGGTGGTGCGCGGCGCGGGCGGCAAACCCGAGGTGCTCCTCAACGAGAGGCGCTACGCCCGGACCCTGGCGCCGGCGCTGGCGCACCTGCGTGCCGCCCGCGACCTGGCGCGCGACCCCGGCTTCCGCATCTACCTAGACGCCAAGATCGTCGAGATGGAGACGGGCAGCGAGGAGGCCCGCCGAGTCGCCGACCACGCCTGGGTGACGCACAACTCGCCCATTGACATCGTCATCTCCACCGCCCTGGAGGTCTACCTCGACGGCTACCGCGCTGCCCGCGGCGCCGCCACGGGCGCCGTGCACGTGCGCAACCGTCAGGCGGAGGCGATGCTGCAGGCGATCGTGGCCCAGGTGCCACGCCTGGAGGCGACGGCCCCCTGGACTCATCGGCGGTCCGGCGTCGACGCCTCCCGCCTGCCGAAACTCAAGTTCGTGGATGTCTTCGCCTGGTCCGGCGATTACGTCGGCAGCCCGATGACGACGCTGGCGCAGAGCCTGCCCAACGATGAGTGGATCGTCCAGACCTTCGGTGCGGTGAACATGGTGTACGTCAACACCAGCCGGCTGGTGCTGCGAAGTTCAGGGCGGCTGGCGCCGGAGCGCTTCCTCACGCGCGCTGCCGCCGAGCGGCCGCTCGATCCGCTCTTCGAGGCCTACACCCTGCACACGGCGCTGCACGAGATCGGGCATGCCTCCGGATGCATGGACCCCGAGCATGCACAGGGTCAGCCGCGCGACTTCCTCCAGGAAGAGTACCCGTGGCTGGAGGAAGCCCGCGCCGAACTCTTCGGCCTGTGGGCGCTCGGCCCGATGGTGGAAGCCGGCGTCTTCGATCCGGTGCTCGAGCAGGCCGGCTTCGACGGCATGCTGCTCACCATGCTGGGCGCGCTCAAGTACGATCCTCAGCAGGCGCACGTTTCCGCCCGCAATGCCATCTTCCACTACTTCGAGGAGCACGGCGCCATCCGGCGCGTGACCGAGGGTGGGCGGTTGTGCTTCGAGATGCCGCTGGAACCGGCGCGCCGGGCGGCGGCCGAGATGCTGCGCACCATCGCCGATCTGCGCTCCGCCGGCGACAGGACGGGCGCCACGCGGCTGCGCCAGAAGTACGTCTACGCCGACGCCCTCAAGCCTGAGATCGAGGCCCGCACGGCGGACCTGCCTCTGGGAACAGGGCTGATCTTCCCGCGCCTCAAGCAGTCCGGCGGACGCTACCTGCGCGAGTGGATCTATCCCGAGCGCTTCGAGGACCAGCCCAAGTTCGCCTACGATCTGGAGCTCGGCGCCTAGCCGCCGCCACCCCACCGGGCGGCTCAGGACAGCAACCCCGGCGCTCCCTGTTCTGAGTCGCCGCCCTGGAAAGCCTGGCGACCTGATCCTGAGCCGGCATCAACGCCTCGGCCGCCTCCACTCTCCCCAGCTGTAATCGGATACTCATTAAGTAAACATAATCGGCGACAAAGGAGAGGCTGGACGCCCTCTGGCGGCTTAGCGCTGATAGATCACCCCTTCGGTCCCATTAACCGCCTGCTTACACTGGCGTGCTATATATGGAAGTGTAGGGCACATGTAAGGGAGATGTGGCGGGTTTCGGCCCTACGATGGAGTTGGGGCACCCATGGAACACACAACGGTCGAAACAGAATGGTATCTGGTGGAATCGGATGAGCCGGAGGACCGGGAGATCTACGTCGAGCCGCAAGGGATGGTTGAGACAGCCCTGAACGAGCTCGGGGCGGTCATTGTCGCCATCGATCTGGAACTGCCGGAGCCTGCCTAGGCCGGACGGACGTGCGTGGCGCCGCTTGCGGGGCGAGCATGAGCTCGCCCCGCTCTGTTTTCCTCCTTCGGGGCGCATCCGCCACGGGCCGCTTTGCTATAATGCCGCCACATGGCACTCACGCTCGAAGAGGTCCGCCACATCGCCCAGCTGGCCCGCTTGAGCCTGACGCCCCAGGAAGAGGCGCGCTTTCAGGTCCAGCTCTCTGCCATCCTGGACTACGCCGCCCGCCTGCGGTCCGTCGACACCTCGGCGATTCCGCCCACGGCCAGCGTCCTGCCGCTGGATGCTCCTCTTCGCCCTGACGAACCGCGGCCGACCGAGGTTGGGGCCCGG
Organism: Candidatus Aquidulcis sp.; assembly: GCA_020723365.1. Lineage (GTDB taxonomy): Bacteria > Chloroflexota > Anaerolineae > Anaerolineales > E44-bin32 > DYJB01. The sequence goes on from DYJB01000016.1 coordinate 21,845, forward strand.
CTGTTGGGTCAGGCGCCCGAGGCGGCCGAGGGCATGTTCCGCATCCCGCCGGTGTTCCCGTAGCCGGATCGACCGATGCCCAATCTGACGGCCCTCAGCCTGCTGGATGCCTCGGACGGCCTGCGCGCCGGCGACTTCTCGTCCGTTGAACTCACGCATGCCTGTCTCGACCGCATCCAGGCCCTCGACGCGGTGCTGTGTTCCTTCCTGTTCGTGGCGCCGGAATCCGCCCTGGAGCAGGCTCGCCACGCCGATCAGGTCCTGCGCCGGGCGCGCCGCGAGGGCGCGCCGGCCGTGTCCCGCCTGACCGGCATTCCGGTGGCGATCAAGGATGTGTTGTGTGTGCAGGGGATGCCGGCCACGGCCGGCTCGCGCATCCTGGAGGGCTTTCTGCCTCCATACACCGCCACCAGCGTCCAGCGCCTGCTGGATGCCGGCGTGGTCATCCTGGGCAAGACCAATACAGATGAGTTCGCCATGGGGTCGTCCACCGAGAACTCCTCCTACGGCGTGACGCACAATCCCTGGCGCCTCGACCGTGTGCCCGGAGGATCGTCCGGCGGATCGGCCGCCGCCGTGGCGGCCGGGCTGTGCTTCGCGGCGCTGGGCAGCGATACCGGCGGTTCCGTTCGCCAGCCGGCGGCCTTCTGCGGCGTCACCGGGCTCAAGACTTCCTACGGCCGCGTTTCACGCTACGGCCTGATCGCCTACGGTTCATCACTCGACACGGTGGGCGCCTTTGCCCGCTCCGCCGCTGATCTGCAGCCGCTCTTCACGACCATGGCCGGGCACGACGCCCTCGATTCGACCAGCCTGCCGGCGCCGGTCCCGGAGATCGACCTCGGCCGCGGCGACCTGCGCGGCCTGCGCGTGGGCGTCCCGCGCGAGTACTTCATCGACGGCATGCAGCCGGCCGTCGAGCGCGGCGTGCGCCAGGCCATCGAGGTGCTCAGGAGCCTGGGCGCCACGATCGAGGACGTCCGCCTGCCGCACACCGACCTGGCGCTGCCGGTCTACTACCTGATCGCCCCGGCAGAAGCCTCCGCCAACCTGGCGCGCTATGACGGCGTACGCTTCGGGCCGCGCCGCGCCGGGATGGATCTGCTGGCCCAGTACCTGGAGACGCGCGGGGCGCTGTTCGGCCCGGAGGTCAAACGACGCATCATGCTCGGCACCTACGCCCTGTCGGCCGGCTACTACGACGCCTACTACGGCCAGGCGCAGAAGGTGCGCACCCTGATCAAACAGGACTTCGACGAGGCCTTCCGCCGATTGGACCTGATCGCCTGCCCGGTGACTCCCACGACGGCCTTCGGCATCGGTCAGCACGGCGACGACCCGCTGTCGATGTACCTCGAGGACGTCTTCACCCTGCCGGCCAACCTGGCCGGCGTCCCCGGGATGGCGTTCCCGGTCGGCTACGATGAAACCGGGCTGCCCATCGGCATGCAGCTCATGGCGCCCTCCCTGGGCGAGCCTGCCCTGTTCCGTGCCACGCATGCCTACCAGTCCGTGACCGCCTGGCAGAAGGAGCGAGCGCTGCGATGAAGATCGTTATCCCCATGGCCGGCTACGGCACCCGCCTGCGCCCGCATACCTGGTCCAAGCCCAAGCCGCTGGTGACCGTCGCCGGCAAGCCCGTGTTGGGTCACGTGCTCGACATGTTCGGCACACTGCCGTCGATCGACGAGGTGGTCTTCGTTGTCGGCTACCTGGGCACACAGGTGCAGGACTACGTCGCCCGCGCCTACCCGGGCTTGAAGGCGCGCTACGTCGAGCAGACCGAGATGTTGGGCCAGTCGCACGCCGTCTGGCTGGCGCGCCAGGGCTTGAGCGGCCCGATGCTGCTGGTCTTCGTCGACACGCTGATCGACACCGACCTGAGTGGTCTGGCCTCCGAGAAGGCCGAGGCCGTTGCCTGGGTCAAGGCCGTGCCCGACCCGCGCCGCTTCGGCGTCGCCGAACTGGGGCCGGACGGGCTCGTGCGCCGGTTGGTGGAGAAACCGCAGGACGCCACCAACAACCTGGCGGTGGTGGGTATGTACTACCTGCGCCAGGCCGAGCGCCTGATCTCGGCCATTGAGGCCCAGATGACCGGCAAGACGATGCTGCACGGCGAGTTCTTCCTGGCCGACGCCCTGACGATCCTGCTGCAGCAGGGCCTGAAGATGCGCGTGCAGCCGGTCGAGGTCTGGCACGACTGCGGCAAGCCGGACACGTTGCTGGAGACCAACCGCTACCTGCTCGAAAACGGGCGTGACAATTCCGCCCTTGCGGCGCAGCGGCCCGGCCTGGTCGTCATCCCGCCGGTGTACATCGACCCTGCCGCCGCGGTCACGGAGGCGGTCATCGGGCCGCACGTGTCCATCGGCGCCGGCTGCGAGGTGCGCCGCTCGCTGGTGCAGGATTCGATCATCGACGAAGGATCGCAGATCCTGGATACGGCCCTATCGGCCTCGCTCATCGGGCGCGAGGCGCGCGTCATCGGCCGCTACCGCTCGCTCAACGTCGGCGACTCATCGGAGATCGGCTTCGCTTAGGCCCCGCCGTGCAGCGGGGAGCCTGCTCGTACCGAATTGCTTACTCCGGCATCGTTACCGAGCATGCCTGACAGTGCCCGGAGGCCATCAGCGCCTCCTTCCCCGCTCTCATCATCGCGTTGACATCGCCCATCGGGCCCACAGGGCACCAGTGGACCGTCCACGGCGAGGGCACGGCGAATCCGGCGATCTCCCGCGTCCAGCCGCCCTCCCTCGGCTCGGCGTAATACTTCTCACCGCTTTGGGTGTTGAGGATGTAGCAGGAGGCGAGGGAGGCCATCGTCTCCTCGCCCTGGAACCAGCCTTCCTCGCCCGCCAAGATGCCCACCCCATCCACGCTGACCGTAACGTTGCACTTCTGGTAGTCCTCGTAGTACGCCTCGGCCTCGATACGGTAGGAGAAGGTTTCCCTCTTCAGGTCCAGTCGTATCTCAAAAGGAATGCTCGACAGGCTGGTCCCAGCATAGGCGGGGTCGGTCAGCTCGCGGTACTCGCAGGAAGCCACCATCGCTCCGGCTTTCTCGAAGGCCGCCGATTCCCGCTCGAGCTGGGTAGTCGCCGGCGACCGAGTCTGGCCGGGGTCGCCCTGGAGGCGAGCCAACAGGCGATCGCGATGCCGTACGAAGGCACGGTCCACTCGTTGCCGCAGCCAGATGGCGAAAGGTAGCCCCACGCGATCGGCTATCTTGTCCCACGCCAGGTCGATCCGGCCCTGCAATAGCGCCCCCGCTTCACGCACCTTGCGCTCGACGTACTGGCGCGCCAGCCTCGGCGCATCCTCCACTGCCATGACCACAACCGTCGTGGCGAACCGCACCGTCTCCTTGACTCCGATGCCGACCGCACGCACAGCGTTTCCCGAGACACGCGCAACGCCGCGCACAAAGCGCTGAAAACCCCGTCCCCGGTTGGCGCGCCGCGCACGGGCCCTGTCCAGCTCATCCGCCAGCCGGTTGTGTTCCTCGATCTTTTCCAGCGCGTAGTCGTACAGCGGGTCGTTCTGGCCGTCGAGGGCCATCGCCATGTCTTCGTACCAGCTTGCCATCTGGGCGTGCGGGTTCTTCCTCCCGCCAGCCGCCAGCGGAACCAGGCCCAGCAGGCGACCGCCGCCGCTGGCGCTGGCCAGTGAGCGCCCGATGTCCAAGTGCTCGTGCGACCCCAGCGCCAGCAACAGGGCATCCTCCATGGAGCGGTCCGTCCCGGTCCCCACCGGCGTGCAACCCGGCGCCAGCCCCACCGCCAGAACGAACAGCAGACCCCAGGACTTGATCCGCAGCGTCCGGGTTGCCGCACGAGGCGCATGGCAGGCGTCCCACCGAAGATGAGGCGCCAGACGCCTGTCGCACACTTGGGACGATTCCATCGCTAGTCTCCCAGGGTCAGCGCCAGCGATTCCACGTAGCGCAACTCATCGTCTCTCAAGCCGAAGGTGAGCCGGTCGGCGTAGTAGACCTCGCCCCCCTCGACCAGTTGCTTCTCCAACGGCACGAGCAGGAACTGGTCAAGATCGGCGGCGGCCACGACCTGGTCGAGGCTCATATACGCGCTGAACTGCTCCGGCCGGTAGGGGAGGGGGGCCAGATCTCCGAGATCCGTCTCAATTGCCTCCTCCCCTTCCAAGTCCCCATTGATGAAGGTGTACTCGACGCCGAGCGTGTAGTAGGTCCAGGTCTCCAACCGCACATCGCCGAGAGTTCCATCCGCCAACGGCTCCTCGTAGAACAGGATCAGGAAGGCTTCGGGGGCGCCCTGTTTGGCCCTTACCTGTTGCTGGGCGGTCGAGAGCTGAGCTGGCGTTCCCGTTTCCCCTCCGCCCTGAATCCCCTCGACGATCTTCGGAAGAGACCGATACTCTGCATAGCCCCAGAGCAGGGATGCGCCTGCTCCCATCGCGACGAGGAGCGTCAGGGCGGCGCATCCGATTCCCACCAGCAAGCCAGCGCGCCTGGTCGTCCTCGGACGACGTACTTCCTTGGCACCGGAGGCTTTCGAGGCCCGGGCCGTCACGCGAGCAGGGTCTCCCGGAACCCAGGACTGGCCATTCCAGCGGTGCCAGGCGCCGGCCTCGCCCGCCAGCCACCAGCGTCCACCTTGCTCGTCAGTCGCCGTCAGCCTCTGGATCTCATCTTGATAGTGGGCAGGCGAAAGGCGACCCTGTGCCAACATCGAACGCAGCGACTCCAGCCGTCTCTCCAGCCGTGCCAGGGTCTCCGGCGGCGGGCCATGCGTCCGCGCCACGGATCCACCTCCCTTCCGCACCCGGCCTGCGGCCCCTCCAGGCACCTGCGGGCAGTATAGGTGAGCGACGTCAGGCCGCAACTCTCCCGCCGGCATCGGCATGGCAAGGACTCGCAAGCGCGTATACGATTCCTTGCTGGATGACGTAGGCGCCCGATGAGCGAACCGCTGGTCGAATGCCATTCCGGCTATACTTACGGCGAACGGCCGATCGCTTTGCGCTGGCAGGGCGAGCGGCTGCTTGTTGAGGAGATCGAAGCCCGCTGGCGCATCCCGGGCGGGACCTGCTTCCGGGTCCGCACCCAGGACGGCCGGGTGTTCGAGCTGTTCTACGGCCAGCTGTACGACGAATGGCGGGTCCATCAGCCGTGATCCCCCGCGGCCCCCGCCCGTGAGGAGCCCGCCCGCATGCGCGATTTCGTCTCCCGCCGCATCGCCAACGTTCCGCCCTCCGGCATCCGGCGCTTCTTCGACATTGCCGCCACGATGCAGGATGTGATTTCGCTTGGCATCGGCGAGCCGGATTTCACCACGCCCGAGCCGATTCTGC
>DYJB01000017.1:0-2216 GCA_020723365.1 Candidatus Aquidulcis sp.
TAGCGCCCGGCAGCTGAGGATGAGTAGGTGACGGCTGCCGCCAGGAACGAAAGGTAGCCCGAAAGCCGGAGCAGGTCGGTGATGGACGGGAGACCCGGGGGATTCCCCGTCAAGGCCCAGGCCAGGGCCCGGTAGCCTTCGGCCAGTGTCCAGAGAAACCAGGCCGCGCCGAGCAGGCGGCGGGCACGCCGGGCGCCCACCAGCGACTCGCGGCCCGGCTGGACAAGAACGGCCGCCGTGGCCAGGCTGCCCAGTACAACCGTCAGGATGGAGCCCGCGGCAGAGAAAGCCACTGCCGACGCAAGCCAGGATCCAAGTGCTCCATACAGGAGTGCGGCAGCCATCCCAGCCCACGGCCAGATCTGGAGGAGACGCGTGATCCGGCTCTCTGCCGCCATCGTTGGTGCCTGCCCTCCCGGCCCGCCTCTATCCCGGGCGATCCCTATGCGCCCGCTGCGCGCTCCATTCTAGCCACGCCCCGCGCGCATGACAAGATAGCCAGGCTGCTGCTCCCTGGCAGCGTGCGCAACACGCGCGCACTTCATCCGGAACGCAGCGACCCCGCCGCAAAGGGCGGGGCCGCTGCCGGGCAGCTAGCGCCGAGCGCTAGCAGTCAAAACAGTAGGTCGGGGTCGGCGTCGGCGTGCGGGTGCGCGTCGGCGTCGGCGCGACGGGCGTGTCGGTGTAGGTTGCCGTCGGCGTATCCGGCGTGGCCGTGCGCGTCTCGGTCGCCGTCGCCGTGCGCGTGGGCGTCAGGGTAGCCGTGCGTGTGGCGGTCGGCGTCGCTGTGAGCGTGACCGTCGGCGTGCGCGTCGCCGTGGACGTGACCGTCGGCGTGCGGGTGACCGTCGGCGTCAGCGTGATCGTGGACGTCAGCGTGCGCGTCGGGGTCAGAGTAATCGTGGCGGTGGTCGTCACCGTCGACGTCAGCGTCGGCGTGCGCGTCTCGGTCGGCGTCGGCGTCAGAGTGCGGGTGAGCGTGACCGTCGGCGTCAGCGTGACCGTCGACGTCAGCGTCACCGTCGGCGTCAGCGTGACCGTCGGCGTCAGCGTGACCGTCGGCGTCAGCGTCAGCGTCGGCGTCGGCACGTTCGTCGATCCGGTGACGTTGCACACGCCGTCGAAGGTCAGCGTGGCGCTGAAGTCACCCGCCATCGCACCGCCCACCCCGGTGTAGTACGAATGCCAGAACTGCGACGTCCCGCTTGCCATGGCAATGGCCGCCGCCGGCGTGGCGTCGGAGGGCGGCGTTGGATCGGCCGGGCCCCAGCGGTACCAGAAACCGCCAAAATAGGCGCCGTAGTAGTTCTGGCCGCCGTAGAACTTGTACCAGTTCACCGAGCCGCCCGTCAGGTAGATGGTGCGGCCGGTCCCGTTGTTGACGCGGAAGGAGAACCAGCCCGCCCCGAACATGTCGAGCTGGACGCTGTCCACCGTGATCAGCGAGCAGTCCAGCGTCGCCGTCGGCGTCATGGTCGGTGTCACGGTGCCCGTCTCCGTGGGAGTGGCCGTGGCGGACGGGACGGGAGTCTCCGTCTTGGTGGGCGTGATGGTTGCGGTGAAGGTCGGGATGGCGATGGTTGCCGGCAGGCCGACGACGCGCGCCACGCGGAACTGCTCGACAATGCCCTCGCGCTTGGCCGTCAGGTGCAGCACCGGGAACCACTGGCTGAGGACAGGCACGATCAGCGGGTGATCGAAGTCGACGGTCACCGAGACGCGGTCGCCTGGTCCGCCGGGATCATCCAGCGGGGCGCAGGTGGCCGCCGTGAAGGTGTTGGAGTCCGCCGGCCAGTAGGTGTATCCGGCGCGGTTGGAGCAGATGGTGACCTTGAAGTAGCCGCGTGTCGCCGGCGCGGCGCTGGCGTTGCGCAGGATGGCCACCGAGCCCGAGCGGGCGGCATTGACGATCGACGGCAGGCGGGCGCTGTCGCGCTCAACGATCGAGTCGCAGGCCGTGCCGCTGGCGTCGGAGTCGACGCACAGCGCCGGGTCGTACTCGCCGGTGACGGCGTAGCGCACGCCGAAGCGCGCCCCGTTCTCGACCGCCAGCCAGGCGTGCAGCAGGCGCGCCAGCTCGATCAGCACGAACATGACGAGCAGCATGACGGGAAGGATGAGGGCAAACTCCACCACCCCCTGGCCGCGCCAGCGACGGCGCGCGGGAGTGGCGGCGGGCGGATGGCTGGCTGGCACCCTGTCCTTCGCGGTCGCCT
>DYJB01000017.1:2226-2639 GCA_020723365.1 Candidatus Aquidulcis sp.
TACGCAGCAGTTGATTGCAGGCGTTCTCCGGCGGAACGGCTGTCGCCGTCCCGCCGGCACACTCCAGAGCTAGTGCGTGATCCGGGTGAAGATGCGCGAGGCGATGGCCTCGAACACCTCCAGCAGGCCGGACCCGGTCGGCGAGTAGTAGTAGTTGCCGCAGTCGACCCCGATGCCCGCCGTCGAACAGGGGGCGGTGGTCGGATCGCCGTCATCGCCCACGTCGGCGATGTAGCGCAGCAGCTGCTCGCCGGTGTCCGGCTCGCACTGCCCACCCGAAGAGACCATGCCGCCCCACACGGGCACATCGCAGCTGGTGTTGTCGGTGACCAGCTCGCCCAGCCCGATGGTGAAGATCACGGCCCCCTGCCCGTAGGACGGCGCCAGGGCGGCGCACGACCCCGGGTGTGTGC
>DYJB01000017.1:2649-4180 GCA_020723365.1 Candidatus Aquidulcis sp.
GGCGTTGGAGTCCAGGCAGCCTACCCAGTCGCCCAGGTCGCGGGCGGCGTCATCCGGGTCGTAGTCGGCGTCCACCGACGCATGACGCGTGCCGGCGATCGGGTCACGGCAGAACGGCTCCACCCAGTTGGCGGCCGCCGGCGACCCCGGGCAGATCCACTGGCCCAGCGAGTCGGTGGCGGCATTGGCCCCGCCGTCCGAGAGCAGAATCACGATCCAGACGGCCTCCTCACGCTTGAAAAGGCCGAACTGATTGCCGGCCGCCTTCAATCCGTCGGCCGTGTTGGTCGAGGTGCAGCCGGCCGGGCCGGTGGCGCCGAAGGTCGGGCAGCCGGGGAACTTGTAGACGTCGAGGGCCATGATCTGGGTGGAAAGAGCCACGGGATCGATGGCGGCGGCATCGCCCAGGTCGACGGGCGTGGCGGCGTTGCGGTCGAAGGTCACGATGGCCATGCGGTCGTAGGGCGGCAGCAGGCGCGTCGTGAGCGACACGGCCGCGTCCTGCACATCGCGGAACGGGCGGCACTGCTTGACGCCATTGCAGATGTCCGGATCCCGCATGTAGTCGTCGGAGAACGCGCCCGCCACCGGATTCCCGCCGCAGCCGTCGTCGACGGTGCCGTCGCCCACGCCGGGCCCGAGGTTGATCTCGGCCCATTCGTCGTCATCCGTGCCGTTGCCGCAGGCGGCGTCGTAGGCCTGCGACTCGGAGGTGTCGATGGTCAGGACGATGTCGATCGAGGCGGCCTCGGAGATGGCGTTGGCATGGATGGTGACGGAGTTCCAGCCGATGATCGGCAGGAAAGCGAAGTTGACGGGCAGATCGGCGCGCACCCGCACCAGCTTGCGCGGCGGGGTATGGCACAGCTCGAGGTCGCCCGGGTTGGTGTCGCAGGTCTCGACCGCCACACCGACGGAGGCGGCGTTCAGGCCATTGAGGGCCAGCACCTGGCGCGCCGAGGCGGTGAGCTGGGCGATGGTGCGGCCTTCGCGGAACTGGTTGGCGGCCGAGAGCGAGGCGGCATCCACACCCCGCCGCAGGTGGCCGATGTCGGTGAAGAGGATCCCGGCATCGACCGCCAGCCCGATGAAGGCCGCCAGGCCGACAAAGGCCAGGGCGACCAGGATCAGCGCTTGTCCCCGCTGCGCACGTTGGCTCATCGCTCGCTCCCCCACCTCAGGGCGTGGGTGTCGGTTCAACATTGGCGTTCGGCATGATGGTGTAGGCGTGCAGGCGGATCGGGTTCGGCACGAAGGCCGTGATCCACGGCAGCGCCAGCACCTGATCGTAGTCGAAGAAGACCTCGACCATCACCAGACCGCTCGTCGGCGCCACCGGATCGAGGCGCGCCTGCACCTGGGCGGAGGTGAGCTTCGAGTTGTAGTGATTGCACATGCTCAGGCCGTTCTCGCCGAAACCGTTGGGGAACCGCCGGTCGACGACGGGCGAGCCGGCGTTGTTGCGGATGCCAAAGGCCGAGATGACGATGTCGCCGGGCACGTGATCGCAGAAGGAGCCGCCGTACATCAC
>DYJB01000017.1:4190-25140 GCA_020723365.1 Candidatus Aquidulcis sp.
GGGGCCAGTCGATGCGGTTGTCCGAGGCGGCGCGCAGCGATTCCATGGCCAGAGTCTGCACATCGGTGTAGAAGGCGGGATTGGGGTCGAGGTAGGCGCCCGTGTTCGGGTCGCGTATGGGATCGGCGTCCGAGGCGAAGCGCGCCGCCTCGCGGGCGGCGTCGATCACGTCCAGGTAGTAGTTGAGCATGATGCCGAACTCGATCAGCCCGGAGATCATGATCAGCAGCACGGGCAGAAGCACGGTGAATTCCACCAGGCTCTGACCCCGGCTCTTGACGCGTTCACGCCGAAACCACGGCAGCTTCGCGCTCATGCCATGCCCTCACTGCGAGCCCGGCGGCCCGCCTGCATCCGTTGCCCCATTATAGGAGCCTTCGGGTCCCGGTTCCGGTAGTACCCGAGGGTCAGCCGGGCGGCTGTCGCCGGGGCGCAACGGACCTGATACGTCCCGGAAACAAACGGCCCCGTCAGGGAAGCAGAATGGACTGGAAGAGCGCCCGCCCGCCATAGTAGACCAGCGAGGCGCCCAGGACAAGGAAGGGGCCGTAGGGGATGGGGGTGAAGGCGGAGTAGCTCCGTCGCAGCAGGCTGACCAGGACGTGCCCCAGGCTGAACACGCCCGCCGCCAGAATGCCGATCAGCAGCGCCAGGACGACCGCCGGCCAGCCGACGATCAGGCCGATCAGACCGGCCAGCGTGACATCGCCGAAGCCGAAGGCGACTTCGTCGATTGGCCGTCCGTGTGCGCGGGCCATGGCGCGTGCGAACACTCCGCCCATCAGGTAGAGGAGGTAGAAGGAGCCCGCACCGGCCAGCCCGCCGGTGAGCACCTTCACGGCCCCGCGACCCGGATCGAGGATGCCGATGGCGCCCAGGACCACGGCCGCCGGCAGCACGATGACGTTGGGGATCAGCCGGTGCTCGAGGTCGATAATGGTAATCAGGAGGAAGGTGAACCCCACCAGAAGCGCCGGTAGCAGCGTCGCCGGCCGCGCATCACGAGCATACAGGAGACCGAACCCCGCGATGCCGATCAGCTCCACGGCCGGCCAGCGCAGCCCGCGCCGCCTCCCGCAGTAGGCGCAGCGTCCGGCGCCAAGCGGAATGGCGAGCAGGCTGGACCAGGCGGCCGGCGGACGGGGAGCCGTGCAGCCCGGGCAGTGCGGACCGGCCCAGCGGCGGGAGTGCGGCAATGAGTCGGCCAGCAGGTTGACGGCGAGACCGGACAGCCAGCCCAGCATGGCGATCACAGCGATCATTCCCGCCATTATACGACCCACGACGTGTCACGTGGCGGCACGACGTGACAGGTCGCAGGGGCCGATGCTAGAATGCAGGCGTGGAGACGACCGCCCCGACGATCGAGCCCCGCAAGCTGAGCACGCTGGCGGCGCTGGTCCTGCTGGCCTACGGCCTGGTGCGCGTCGTGCCGCTGCCGTCTACGGCGATCCGGTTGGCTCTCTTCGGCGTGGCGCTCGAGATCGACTTGAACGCCACGCTGGTGCTGCTGCTCCTGGCAGCCAGCCTGGCGGTGGCGGGCGCCGACTGGATCATCCGCTCACACCCGCAGGCAGCTGCGCTTCAGCTCACCGTCGAGCACTGGATCATCCCCGGGCTGGCGGCCGTGGCGCTGGGTGGGATTATCATCCGCCTCCCGTACGGCGCCGGCTTCTGGCTCGGCCTGGCGCTGGCCGCCATCCTGCTCGTGGCCGTGGTGCAGGCGGAGTTCATCGCCGTCGACCGGCAGGATCCGCGCTTCGAGTGGGCGGCCATCAGCCTGCGCGCGCTGGCCTGGCTGCTGCTGGCCGGCGGCCTCTTCGCCATCCGCCTCGGCGCCCCGCGCGCCATCCTGTCCCTGCCGCTGGTCTTCGCCGCCGTCACCGCCGTCACCTGGAGACTCCTGCGCCTTGACGAGCCGGCCTCGTCGGCCTGGCTGGACGCCGGGCTGGTGGGGCTGGCTGCGCTCCAGGTTGACTGGGGGCTGCACTACTGGCCGGCGACGCCGGTGCGGCACGCCCTGCTGCTTGGACTCCTGGCGTACGTGATGGTGGCGCTGATCGTGGCCTACCGGCAGCGAAGCCTGGGGAGAATGCGGCTGATCGAGATCGGCGCCGTCGGGGCGCTGGCGCTGCTCGCCATCCTGCTCCTGGCCTGAAGCCGGGCCGGACGGACACCGCTCCGGCGCGCTACCGGCGACCTGATTCCCTGGACCTGCAAGATGCGGAGATCGGTGTCAGGTGGACGGAGGCTTGGGCGATTCGCCGGGCTGTGACGAGGCGCGCCGCTCCCACCAGGCGCGCAGGCCGACGATGCGTTCGGTTCCCTGCCGCAGACGCGCCAGGTTGGGCCGCAGCGCCAGAAGCAGCAGCACAACGACCACAGGGCCGAAGAGAACGTAGCCCCAGGGTCCGCTGCCCTGGGCGGCGCGCACCAGGAAGACGACGGTGGCCGCCACGCCCACGCTGATGGTGGCCACGGAGGCATACCCGATCAGCAGCAGGACGCCGATCCCGGTGGGGATCATGAAGAGGGCGCTCGGCCCCCACAGGCCGATGGCGGCACCGACCGTCGGCGCCCCGCCCGCGCCACCGCGGAAGTGGAGCTTGCCCTCACGGCGCTCGATCATGAAGAGCGAGTAGTTGTGACCCAGAACGGCCATGATGCCGGCTGTGGCCTCGATCAGGGGTTGGCCGGCGGAAAGCGCATGCGCCAGCCAGACGGCGCCGGCGGCCTTCAAGCCGTCGCCGATCATCGTGCCAAGCCCGGCCCAGGCTCCGGCGGCGCGGGCGGCGTTCGTTCCCCCCGTGCGGCCGCTGTGCTCCTGCCGCAGATCCTTGCCGGTCGACAGCCGCACCAGCACGAGCCCGGTCGGGATTGAGCCCAGCAGGTACGCCGCGATGACGGCCAGGACACCCATCCACAGCGGTGAGGACATTCTCAACCTCTCCAGCGGCCCGCCCTACTCGGCGGGCAGCAACTCGATGGCCACTTCAGCGGGCTGTTCCCCGCGCAAGGCGAACGCCCGCGCGCTCCAGCCCCTTGAACCAGAACACCAGATCAGGGCCAACGTTTCGGGGTCGTAGACCTCAGCCTGATCGGTGGCCGAGGGCATGGGCGGGCCGTTCGGATGGGAGTGGTAGATCGCGAGCAGATCCAGCCCAAGCGACTCGATGGACAGCAGCGCCCCGACCTGAGCCCGCGGTTCCATGCGGTAGCGCACGGGACTATGGGCGGCGTTCTCGACGGGGATGGCCAGCGTAGCCAGGCCATCCCGGCCGGCGAGCATGCCGCACGCTTCCTCCGGCAGGCAGGCGAGGACATGGTCATGCATCGTCTGCCACAGGCTAGCGGGGATGCGGAGAAGGTCGAAGGGGGGCACCAGATCGAATTATACCGCCCGCGCCGGCCGGCCGGAGGGCGGCAGGTCCAGCCGCACGGCTCGGGGCCCAGCCCCTGCAGCCTGACGCGCCGAGGCGGCCATGTCACGCGGCTTGCGGGGGGAGCGCGCCGGCACGCGAGGGATGTGTTCGGGTGACGGGGGGTCCCGCGGCGGCTCATGCGCCGCAGCGCTAGCCCCCGCCGGGGACCCTGTGCGTCCCGCTGTCGGTGAGCCTGCGCAGGCTGCCGAGGATGGCGTCGATCTCCTCCAGGGTCACCGGCCGATCCGGCTCCTCGATGCGGCGCAGGTCACCGCGGGCGATGTGCTCGGCGATCACGGCCCGCAGCGGCAGGCTGCGCTGGGCGGCTTCCTTCACCAGCGCCGCTCCGGCCATGTAGCCGATGAGCGGGTTGAGAGCCGTGGCGATGATCGGGTTGCGCGAGAGCCAGCCCTCGGCGCGCTCCCGGTTGGCCGTCATGCCGCGCACGCCGCGCTCGGTGAAGGCACGGATGGCGCCGATCATCACCTGCTGCATCTCGAACAGGTTGTGCGCCAGCACCGGCATCATGACGTTCAGCTCGAGCTGCCCCGCCTGGCTGGCCAGCGCCACCGCGGCGTCATCGCCGATGACATGGATGCAGGCCATGCCGAGCATTTCCGCCATGACGGGGTTCACCTTGCCCGGCATGATGCTCGAGCCCGGCTGCACGCTGGGGAGGCGGATCTCGTCCAGGCCGGTCGTCGGTCCGGAGGCGAGGAGTCGCACGTCATTGCTGATGCGCAGCAGCGTCAGGGCCAGCGTGCGCAGGCTGGCCGAGTAGTCGGCGAAGTCCGCCATCGACTGCATGCTCTCGAACAGATTGCCCGACGGGCTGAGCGGCTGGGCGGTGATCTCCGCCAGTCGCCGCACGACGCGGGCGCGGTAGTCGGGATGGGCATTGATGCCCGTCCCGACGGCCGTGCCGCCGATCCCCAGCCGGCGCAGACCGTCGGCGGCGCGCTCGATACGCTCGGCGTCCCGCTCGACGGCGCGCGCGTAGCCGCCGAACTCCTGCCCTAGGCGGATGGGCACGGCATCCTGCAGATGGGTGCGCCCGGACTTGACCACCGGGTCGAACTCGGCCGCCTTGGCGCGCAGCGCATCGCTCAACCCGCGCACCGCCTCCAGCAGGTCGGGCAGGCGACCCAGGCATCCCAGACGCATGGCGGTCGGGATGACATCGTTGGTCGACTGCGCCATGTTGACGTGGTCATTGGGGTGGACGCGGTACTCGCCCAGCGCACCGCCCAGGATCTGCGTGGCGCGGTTGGCCAGCACCTCATTGACGTTCATGTGGTGGCTCGTCCCCGCGCCGGCCTGGAACGGATCGACGACGAACTGATCGTCATGCGTGCCCGCCGCCACTTCCTGCGCCGCCTGGATGATCGCCTCGGCCCGGGCGGGATCCAGCAGGCCGAGGTCGCGGTTCACCTCCGCCGCCGCCTGCTTGACGGCCGCCATCGACCAGATGAAGGCCCGCCACGGCCGCAGCCCCGAGATGGGGAAGTTGTCGACCGCCCGCTGTGTCTGCGCCCCGTACAACGCCGTGCGCGGCACGCGCACGTCGCCCAGCGAGTCACGCTCGATGCGGACGGTCACTTCCGGGCGCGTGGGTGTGCCTGCAGGCATGGGCCGCCTCCCCCGGCCGCGCGGGCGGTCCGGGAATCACAGAGGGAGCCATGCCTGGCTCCCTCTGGTGGGTTCGCTTCCAGCGGCTACTTCTCCAGGGCCTTGTACCCCGGGCCGCTCTTGAAGTACTCGTAGTTCGGCTTCACGTCCGGCGTCAGGTCCACGATCTGACCCGCCGTCAGAACGCGGGTCGCATCCAGGTGGACCGGGTCGCCGTGATGGTTCTTGCCATCGTACTTGGCCTCGAAGCCCGCCGTCCCGACCGGCATCGCCTGCACCTCGGTCCCCTTGGCCTTGTAGGCCGCAGGCACTTCGTCCTCGGTGAAGATGGCGGCGTACGGGCACTCGGGGATGCAGGCGCCGCAGTCGATGCACGTATCGGGGTCGATGTAGTACCAGGGCCACTGCTCGACCGGCTTCCCCGGGACGATGCACTCGACCGGGCAGACGTCGACGCACCCCGAATCGCGCAGGCACAGACTGGTGATGATATGGGTCATCGCATGAGCCTCCGTGACGAAGTTGAGGCCAGGCGCCTGGGCGCGATCGAGATGTCTTCAGGCACCTAGGCCTTGAAGAGCCGGGCCACCTCGTCCCAGTTTACCACGTTCCACCATGCGGCAATGTAGTCGGCGCGGCGATTCTGGTACTTGAGGTAGTAGGCGTGCTCCCACACGTCGACGCACAGCACCGGCTTCTGCCCGTCGCTGATGGGCGTGTCCTGGTTGGCGCTCGAGGTGATCGCCAGCTTGCCCGACTTGTCGACCACCAGCCAGGCCCAGCCGCTGCCGAACCGGCCGAGGCCGGCCTTGGCGAACTGCTCCTGGAAGGAAGCGAAGGAACCGAAGGCCGCCTCGATCTCCTTGGCCACCGCGCCCGACGGCGCGCCGCCGGCCTTGGGGGCCATCATGGACCAGAACAGGTTGTGGTTGTAGACGCCGCCGCCGTTGTTGCGCACGGCGGTGCGGATCGCTTCCGGCACGGCGTTCAAATCCTTGAGCAGCGCCTCCAGCGACTTCGCCTGCTGATCAGCGTGAGGCTGCAGGGCGTTGTTCAGGTTGGTGACGTAGGTGGCGTGATGCTTCGAGTGGTGAATCTCCATCGTGCGGGCGTCGATATGAGGCTCGAGGGCATCGTAGGCGTACGGGAGCTTGACGAGTTCGTGGGCCATGCTGGAATCCTCCTGGATCGAATGACGGTTGACCGGGTGGCGGGATGTGACTACCATCGTCGCGCCGACCTGTCGAAATGGTCAGGCTAGACTAGCCATATTATAGACAATTAGCCCCGTTTTTGTCAATGTATTGGGGTTAGGGAGGCATGAGACCGTGGTCCCCGAGGCGCCGCCGCCCACTCAGCCACAAGGGCGGTCTTCCCAGCCCCCGCTGCCGCCCACGGCGGCGCTAGTCGTAGCCGTCTGCGCTGCCTCGACCGCCTCCCTGTTCATTCGCTACGCCCAGGCCTACGCCCCCTCCCTGTCCATCGCCGCCTGGAGACTGAGCCTGGCAGCCGCCGTCCTGCTCCCGGTGGCGTGGGCCCGGCACCGGCAGGACCTGCGCCGCATCCCGCGTGGAGATCTGGGTCTTGTCGCTTTGTCCGGCGTTTGCCTGGCGATCCACTTCGCCACCTGGATCTCCTCCCTGGCCTACACCAGCGTCGCCAGCTCGGTCGTGCTGGTCTCGATCGCCCCACTGTTCGTGGCGCTGCTGTCGCCGCTGCTGCTGCACGAGCGGGTGACGCTGCCGGTGGCAATTGGGATCGGGCTGGCGTTTTCCGGCACGCTGGTGATCGCCTTCCAGGATGCCTGCGCCGCTCCCGGTGGCGGCCTGGCCTGCCCTCCGCTGCAGGCGCTCCTGAGCGGCAGGGCGATCCGCGGCGACCTGCTGGCGCTGGCCGGCGCCGCCACCATCGCCGGCTACATGATGATCGGCCGGCGGCTGCGCGCCCGTATCGCCCTGGTTCCCTACATCACGCTCAGCTACGGCATCTCGGCGATCGCGCTTCTGATGCTTGCCCTACTCGCCCGCCAGCCGCTGACCGGATTCCCAGCCCCTGCCTACGGTTGGTTCGCGCTGTTGGCGCTGGTCCCCCAACTGATCGCCCACTCGACGTACAATTGGGCTCTCAAGTGGCTGCCGGCGGCCTTTGTGTCGATCAGCCTGCTCGGCGAACCGGTCGGCTCGACGGCGCTGGCGCTGATCTTCCTGGGCGAGACGCCCTCGGCGCTGAAGCTGGCAGGGGCGGCGTTCATTCTCTCGGGACTCATCCTGGCCACGCGGCGCCCCGAGGCGGCCGCGCCGGCCTAGGGAGGTCGATCATGCAGTTGCGTTGTTACCAGTGCAGTTGGAGCTTCGGGGTTGGCAAGGATGAGATCGCCGCCGCCCTGGAGGCGCTGCAGGCCTCCGGCGGGACGCACTACGATGCCCATTGCCCGCGCTGCAAGCGAGCCAACAAGATCTCGCTTGAGCAGCTCAAGCAGAGCACGCCCCGTCCTCGCCCGTCGGAAAAGCCAACCGCCTGAGCCCAACGGATCCCGCCGCGCCGGCACAGCGTCCCCGCCGACCCCGTCGTCCGCAGCCTTCGCCCGGGAGCCTGCGAGAGCAGCCGGTCAAACCGTGCCGAGCTCGCGCCTCCGGTCCGTCCGCGCAGGAAACGTGCACGGATCCGAGGCGGAACCCAGCGCGCCTGCTCGACGACCCAGGACACGGCCGCAGTCCGTCGACTGCGGCCCGTATCGTCCAGGCGCCTGCGCACGCCGGGTGCAGCCGGCTTCAGCCGGCGCCGACGCCTCCGAAGCCCTCCGGGATCTCGACCGCCACGACCTCACCACGCGCACACACCAGGCCATCGGCACTGAGCGTCGACGACACGACAACCTTGCGGCCCTTGATCTCCTTGACCACGCCTCGAATCTCCAACACCGGACCGAGCGGCGTCGGCCGCAGGTAGTCGACGTGCAGCGAACCGGTGACGAAGCGCGGCATCTCGGCTGTCCCGGGCGCGCCGCCCTTCGCCCGCTGTGCGGCGGCTGCCGCCGTGCCGGTGCTGTGACAATCGATCAACGAGGCGATCAGTCCGCCGTAGACGTAGCCGGGGATGGCCGTGTGCTCCGGCCGCGGGACGAAGGTGCAGACGGTCTCGTCCCCCTCCCAGCGGCTGCGGATGTGCAGCCCGTGCGCGTTCAGCCGGCCGCAGCCGTAGCACTGCGCGTAGGTCTCGGCGTAGTGATCCTGGAAAGCCGTCCCATCCCTCATTGGCCAATCCCTCCCGACTTCGCTGCGGTCCCCTATCCTACACTGAGTACGCGTTCGATGGGACGAGGGTGTTGAAGAACGCCGGGTAGATGCGCATTCTGAGCGGCATCGCCCTCGAATGGGCTGCGGGTATGGCCAGGCCATGGATGAGCTCAGAGCGGTTTCAGCGACAGGATCGGGGGTCGTTCTTCGGGGAACATGATCTACCTGCGGGTGGTGCCAGCGGACCACTTCCCGCGCAAGCTGGAAGAGCTGGTTCCATGGGACCGGTTCACGCGCAAGCTGGTCAAGTGCCACGTGGGGGAAGGCTCGCCAGGGCCGTCCGCCGTCTGACCCGGCCGTGCTGCTGAGAATGCTGCTCGTGGCCCACCTGTACAACCTGTCGGAGAGGCAAACCGAGGTGGTGGCCAGCGACAGCCTGTCGATCAAGTCGTCTCTGGGACTGGGGGCGGACGCAGCTCCTCCGGACCACTCCACCCTGACGGGCTTCAAGCGGCGCCTGATCGACAATGGGCAGGTGGGAACCTTCGAGGCGATGTTGGACGACATTGTGCGCGTGGCGCGGGAGATGGGGCTGCCGATCGGCTCGATCCAGGTGGACGAAGGGACCTGAAGCAGGCCAGCCAGGCGAAGACACGAGCGGCTAAGCGGGCACAGGCCCTGCGAGGGGCTGGCATCTCCCGGCGCGGAGCCATCCATGATGCGCAACCGCGACTGCGGTCCAGAGCGCTCGCAGCACTCCCAACGCGAAATTGAAGCGGCCCGCCGGCAGTAGCACGGCGGGCCGCTGGTCTGGCTGGTATCCGTCAGAACGCGGGGACCCCTCCAGGTCGCAATCGGTGCACCCCTTCACAGGAAGGTGCAATGCAGGACGAGCGGCTGTCCCTCACGATCGCCAAGATGACAACCAGTACCCCCCGACAGGACAGAAACCCTGGCTACATGGCTCAGCAGTGCTGACGGCCGACGGGAAAACGATGGTGGGCCGGCCAGTTGTCCTCCCCGGCTCTCAGCCTCCGAAGTACAGGTTTGGCAGCCACAGCGCCAGTTGCGGGAACAAGATCACAATGCCCAATGCTATGAGCATGACAAACAAGAAGGGTACGATGGACCGGTAGATGTCGGCCAGGGTGATCTCCGGCGGTGCCATGGCCCGCATCAGGAAGAGGTTGTAGCCGAATGGCGGTGTCATATAGGCGATCTGGCAGGTGATCGTGTACAGAATCCCATACCACACCGGGTCGAAGCCAAGCCGGATGACGAGCGGGACGTACAGCGGCGCCACGATGACCAGCATCGCGGTGTCATCCAGGAAGGTGCCCATGAGCAAGAAGGTCGCCTGCATCATGAGCAGGATGACCATCGGCGAGAGGTGCCACTGCGAGAGGAAGAGCGATTCAAGGGCCTTGACGGCCCCCAGCCCATCGAAGACCGCAGAGTAGAGCAGGGCCGCCTGGATGATCCACATGAACACGGCGCTCACGCCGAGCGTCTTGCGGGTCGCATCCACCAGGGCTTTCCACGTCAGCCTGCGTTTTGCCAGGGCCGCCAGAATGGTCGACAGCATCCCGATCCCGGCGGACTCCACCAGGCTGGTGATCCCTGCCAGGAACAGACCGGTCATTGAGACAAAGATGACCAGAGGGATGACGCCAGCGCGCATCAGCCGGAACCTCTCACCCCAGGTGATCTCTGCGAGTTCCTCCTTCGGAAGCGCGGGTCCGAGTTTGGGCTGAATCAAGCAGCGGATCACGATGTAAAGGATGAACAGGCCGCCCATCACCAACCCGGGCAGGATCCCTGCAAACCACAGCCGTCCCACCGGCACACGCGCGATCATCCCGTAGAGGACCAGCACCACGCTGGGCGGAATCATGATTCCCAGCGTGCTCCCCGCCTGGATCACGCCGGTGACCATGACCTTGTCGTATTTGTGACGCAACATCTGGGGCATGGCGATGGTCGCGCCGATGGCCAGCCCGGCGACGCTCAAGCCATTGATGGCTGCGATGATGATCATCATGAGCATCGTGCCGATGGCCAGTCCTCCCGGGAGGGGGCCCGCCCAGACGTGAAACAGTCGGTACAGGTCGTCGGCAATGCCGGTCTCAGAGAACATGTAGCCCATGAAGACGAACATGGGCAGGGTGAGGAGCGGATACCAGTTGAGGGTCTGGATGGCCGCGTCGAAAGGCATCGTAATCGTGTGCGACCCCCACAAGGCCAGGGCTGAGGCGGCGCCCACAAACCCGATGATGGCATACATGCGCTGGCCCGTGACCAGCAGCACCAACATTCCCAAGAACATCAAGAGGGCGATGGCACCGTAGCTCATTCGATGGATCTCCCTAGGGCCTTGGCCAGATCCCTGAAGAATAGGGCGGCGAGCTGCATCAGCATCAGGCCGATGCCGATGGTCATGACGATTTTGATGGGGGCCAGCGGCGGCGCCCACGGGGAGTAGTTCACCTGCTTGTACTCGATCGACCAGAGAGTGCTGCCCACTGCGGATACAAACAGTGACCCTATGTAGAAGAAGAGGATAGGGGAGGTGATGCAGTCTACGATGGCCTTTGCCCTGGGTGAAAAGCGGCTGTAGAGGAGGTCCATGCGAACATGGTAGTCGTCCTGCTCGGAGAGAGCGCCACCCAACAGGTAGTACGCGGACATGGTGAACATCGCCATCTCCGTGCTCCAGATATGCGAGATGCCGAGCACCAGCCGGGCCACAGACGACTCAACCAGGAAGAAGAGCAGAACGAAGGTCAGGACCATGCCCACGAGACCGGCACTCAGGCCCAGCTTGTCGGTGAAACGCACATAGGCTCTTATGAACCCGGGAAACTTCTTCACTCCGGCCCCTGCCTCCGAGCCGGGGCTGGAATCCCGCACCACGAGTTCGCTCTTTGCCGTCACGGCAGTCTCCTCCAGATTCCGTTACCACAAACCCTGTGGCGAACCACTTGCTTCGTCGCTGGCAAGCCCGCGAAACATGCGACCATCGGGCCTGGAGCCTCGGGAGCCTCCAGAGGCTCCAGGCCGTCGATCGCCTGCCTAGACCACCGGGCCGGATCAGCTCGAGCGGTAGGGCGTGCCAGCCTTGGCCAGGGTCGCGCTGTAGTCCTTGAGGATCTGAACCACCTGGGCGTTTCTGGCGCTCTTCGCCGCCACCTCATCCCAGAACTTGTAGGCCTCTTGCCTGATCGTATCCCACTCCGCGGCCGGGATCGTTGTAAGCTGCAGCTTGCCGCCGTTGACCCGGTAGTGGGCCTCTCCCCACCAGTACCAGTGCTGCCGGTAGTAGTGGGAGTAGTCGATGTGCATCTTGAACAGCGCCTTCAGGTCTTCCGGCAGTTTCTCCCAGGCCTCGGTATTGACGAGGTACGACCCGGCCCAGGCACCGGAGATCGGGTTGGTCAAGTAGTACTTCGTGACGTCAGCCCAACCGACGGTGTACACCTCGGTGATGCCAGACCAGCAGACGCCGTCCAGCTCTCCCGTCTGCATGGCCATCTGGACGTCCTCGTAGGGAATCGATACCGGCGACACCCCGAACCTTGACATGAACTGCCCGCCGGTCGGGAACATGTACACCCGCAATCCCTCGAGGTCCTTGAGAGAATTGATGGGCTTGGTGGTGGAGAAGTTGCAGGGGTCCCAGGAACCTGTGCTCAGCCAGGTTACGTTCTCGATTTCCTTGTAGGCCTCCTCCCAGATCTTGTTGAGGCCGTACCAGTTCCACAGCACCGGCACGTCCAGGGACCACTCCGTGCCAAAGGGGAAGTAGGCGCCGAACACGGAGATATCGACCGGCGACTGGGCAGAGTCTTCATCGGTCTGGATCGCTTCCACGACGCCATTCTGCAGCGACCGGACAAGCTCTCCCTGGGGCACGAGCTCATCGGCGTAGTAGAGATCGATCTTCATCCTGCCCGCAGCCGCCTTGTTGAAGGCGTCGACGCCCTGTTTGCACACATGCTCACCAAGGGCTGACCCGGCGTAGGTCTGCATCCGCCATGTGATCTCCGCTTCTTGCTCTGGCGCTGCCGCTGGCGCGTCTGGTTGTGGCTCCCCCGCGGGGGCGCCTCCGCAAGCGGAGAGTGCCTGCGCGGCGATAGCGGCCGCGAGCGACGACCCGCCCACCCGGAGAAAATCTCGTCTGTCCATCTCTTCCCTCCCTCAGTGTGGTTGTCCCTTCTGATCTCGGGACAGTATCAGGTGGCCAGTTTCCCCGAACCGTCGTATGCGTTCGTCCTCCAGACGTGACACCTCCTGTTCCTCAAGGATCATGACCCGAGAGCCCATCGGCCACTTCGAGCTTCGCCGACGGCCCATCCACTCGTGAACCGATTGTCCCCTCTCACCGCCCAACGATCAACCGAGTCGGCGATCGTACGGAAAAGGTCTTCGCCTGCTGCCACTCGGGATACTGCTCAGGCCCATCCCGCCCGGTCGCCTGCTGCCTCCAGCCACAAAGGCACGCGAGGGTCCCGCAGCTGAGCCTCATACCGCTCGAAACGCCGCTGCCCGTACCCATGGAAGTCGTAGTTGAGGCTCGAGATCACCACCGGCAACATCGCCCAGATCGCTCTGCGTAGGCCCGAGATGATCTTCATCAGGTTGAGCCGAGCGGCAACCGGCGGCCGTCGTCGACCCCGTTGGCCCGCAGCCGGTGTCTGTGACCAGAGTTTGCCATGTCGAGGTGGCGGTGTGCTGATCCCCATGCCCCTGGCCGATCACAAACGGCTTGAGTGTCTGCAACCTGATACGAGTTGCATCCACCCGCACGGGCTTAACCCACGGAGGGGGGGACGATTCCATCCCCCCCCGGAGCCGCCGCGTGAACCTCATGCTGCCTGAAGACGATGGGCGCAGCATGGATTTCCCCGAAAGCGTAGCATAGGGTCTCGAAAAGTCAAGCACCTGGACTGAGGTGTTGAAGAATGTCGGGCAGATTCGTGCTCTTGGGCTGAGCCGCCTGAATGGGCCCGCCGGGGAACGCCGGCCCATGGGTGGAGATCGGCTTCAGGCACAGGATTGGCGTCGCTCTTCAGGGACCTGATCTGGGACCATCTGGTGCCGGCGGACCCCGTCCCGCGCATGCTGGGTGAGTAGGTTTCACGGGACCGGTCCACGCGCAAGGGGGTCAAGTGCCTTCGGGGGAAGTCCAGCCAGGGTCGTCCGCCGTATGACCCGACCCTGCGGCTGAAGATCCTGCCGGGGGCCTATCTGCACAACCTGTGCGAAAGGCCGACCGAGGTGATGGCCAGCGACAGCCTGTCGGTCACAGGGTTCCTGTGCCTGGGGGCAGATCAAGCTCCGCCGGACCTTTCCACCCTGACGGCCTTCAAGCGGCGCCTGATCGACACCGGGCGGGTGGGGACGATCGAGGCGATGTTGGCCGACACTGTGCGTTTGGCGCGGGAGAAGAGGGTACCATTCGGCCCGATCCGGGTGATGGGCAGCGTCCACACGGTGGCCAATGTGATGGAAGCCAGCCAGGCGAAGAGACGAGCGGCCAGGCGGGCACAGGCCCTGCGAGGGGCTGGCATCTCCCAGCGAGAATGGCGCGGACGCTGGTTGACGTCTCCCTCATTCCCAGGACCGATCTTCTTCCACACCCTCCATGGGACGGTGGTTGACATCCCCCCCTGGCGACCTATACTCGCCGCGCCACAGGAGGTGCCATGCCGCCATCCGATCCTCTGGTCTCGCCCCACGCCTTCGCCGCCCACCTGGGTGATCCCGCGTGGGCGGTCGTCGACTGCCGCACCGATCTCACGAATCCGTCCTGGGGGCGCAGCGCCTACCTGCAGGAACACATCCCGGGCGCGCTGCACGCTGACCTCGAGACGGACCTCTCGGCGCCGCGCACGGGACGCAATGGACGCCACCCTTTGCCCTCCCCCGAGCACCTGGCGTCGGTGTTCTCGCGCTGGGGCATCGACGATGGCGTCACGGTCGTGGCCTACGATGCCGGCGTCGACTTCTTCGCCGCCCGGCTGTGGTGGACGCTGCGCTACCTGGGACATGCCTCGGTTCACGTCCTGGACGGCGGTTATGCCGCCTGGCAGGCGGCCGGGCTTCCCACGTCTGCCGGCGAAGAAAGCCGTCCTGCGCGGCACTTCACGCCCCGCCCTCATCCCGAGCATGTTCAGAGGATGGCGGACGTCCCCGGCGCCCGCCGGCTGCTCGACGCCCGCGCTCCGGAGCGCTACCGCGGCGAGGTCGAGCCGCTGGATCGTGTGGCCGGGCACATCCCCGGGGCGCGTTCGTATGAATGGCGGCGCAGCTTCGGCCCGGATGGCCGTCTCCTGCCAGCTCGCGCCCTGAGGGCGCAGCTCGAAGGCGCGTTGGCCGGCGTCCCGCCTGAGCAGGCCGTTGTCTACTGCGGCTCCGGCGTGAGCGCCTCGCACGTGCTGCTGGCCATGGCCGTCGCCGGGCTGGACGGCGCCCGCCTCTACCCGGGCTCCTGGTCGGAGTGGTGCGCCGATCCGTCCCGGCCGGTCGCCACCGGCGACGAAACCTGAGATCGCCCGGCATGGAGACGGTCCATCAGTTCCCCCGCCCCGAAGCCTGAGGCGGTGCCGCCCATGCAGGTCTTCGGGCTCGGTGTTGCCGAGGGGATGGACCGACGTCTCGCCGAGCGCGATACGACGTGACACGTGGCGCTGCGTGGCAGCGCCACGTGTCACGTCGGGGGTGGCGCGCCTAGTCGATCCGCGTCGCCAGCGCCAGCAGCCCGGCCAGCACGCACAACCCGGCGGTCGTCAAGAAGACGGCATTGAATCCGAAGCGATCCGCCTGCGCGCCGCTCAGCAGCGTGCCAAGCGAACCGGCGGCGAAGGTGAAGCCGAGGATCAGTCCCGACGAAGCCCCGGCGCGTCCCGGCAGCAGGCGCTGCCCGTTGACGATCAGGATGCTGTAGCACGCCCCCGTCAGCCCGCCCGAAACGAAAGCCAGCGCGTAGCCCCAGGCCGTAGCCCCCAGGGCAGGATACAAGGCCAGCGGGATTCCGGCTGCCAGCAGGGACAGGCTCACGATGAGTTTGCGCGAGAGGCGGTCGCCCAGCCAGCCTCCCGTCATGCCTCCGACGGCCGTGCCGACCATGAAGGTCGCCGCCAGGAGACCGTACACGCCCGGTCGGTACCCAAGATCGCTGTAGTACTTGGGCAGGTAGGTGACCATGTTGGTCTGCGCCCACGACTGGATGGCGGTGACGAGGACAAAGGCCAGGAAGGCGAGGGTCAGCACCCGGCGGCCGCCAGGGGGTGCCGGAGGCTCAGCCTCCAGTCGCTGCGCGCCGGGCAGCGAGGAGAGGTCGCGCCCGGCGAGCACCCCGACGGGGACGGCCAGGGGAAGGAGCGCCAGCAGCCCTGGCGTTCCCCACAGCTCGAGCAGCGGGCCTCCGATGGCCGGCGCCAGGATGAAGCCGATCTGACCCAGTAAGAAGAAGAGCGAGGCGGCGGTCGTCTCCTGCTGCTCGAGGTGCGCCCGCGCCGAACGCGTCGCCTCCATGGCCCCCGCCGGGTGGAAGGCCGCCGACCCGATGCCTCCCAGGATCAGCAGGAACAGAGCCAGGTAGCCGGGCGAGATGACCGCCAGGCCGAAGGTGGTCGCCATCCACAGGATGCCGCCGGCGACCAGTCGGCGCGGGCCGATCCGATCGGCCATCCATCCAAAGAGCGGCTGCAGCAGCGAGCCGCTGATGGTATGCAGCAGGCTGACGAGTCCGATGAGCGCGTTGCTGAGCCCGAGCGGGCCGCTGAGGACGGCCAGGATCAGCGGGCGCTCGGCATTCAGCAGATCGACAACCAGGTGGCCAAGGACCGTGGCGCGGAAGGACCGGTTGTGGAGCAGGCTCACCGGTACAGGCCCCGGGCAGCGATGATGCTGGCCACTCCGTCCGGGACGAGGTAGCGAATGGACTCACCGGCCAGCACACGACGCCGGACTTCATGCGAGGCGATGTCGACGCCGGGGGCTCGGAAGAACCTCACCCGGGCGCGCAGGCCCGGGAGCATCGCCTCCAGATCCGTCAGGTCGGGGTCGGCGCCGCTGCGCTCCATCACCCCGATGGCGTCGCATGCCAGCACGAAGGCCTGCGGATCGTGCCACTTGGGGAGGTCGCGCAGCGAGTCCTCGCCCATCAGGTAGGCGAAGGTCGCCGTGGGCATGCGCGCCCGCAGCCACGCCAGCGTCCCCACGGAGTAGTGGGGCCCGGGGCGGTCGATGTCGGCCCGGGACGCTTCGAAGGCCGGATTCCCGGCGATGGCAGCCTGCACCATCTCCAGCCGGATCTCGATGGGCGTGCGGACGTCCGGCTTGAGGGGCTGCTGCCCGGTCACGACCCACAGGACCTTGTCGAGGCCGAGGGCTGCCCGCCCGGCTTCGGCCAGGATCAGGTGACCGAGGTGAGGCGGATCGAACGTGCCCCCGAAGACGCCCGTCAGTCCTGCCATTCGAGTTCGTAGCCTCCGATGCGCACGCTGTCGCCCTGCTTGGCGCCCGCCCGTCGCAGGGCGTCATCGACGCCGAGACGCTCCAGGATGCGCTGGAAACGGCGCACGGCTTCCGGGAACTCCCAGTAGGTCATCTCGGCGGCGCGCTCGATGGCGCGCCCGCGCACGCGCCAGACGGCCTGGCCCTCGGCTTCGACGCGGAAGGCCGTCGCTTCCTCGTCCGGCCGGTAGACCGGAACCTGATCCGCTTCCGGCTCCGGCGCCGCGCGCAGCATCGCCTGCACGGCGGCGCGCAGCAGCTCCGCCGATCCTGTGCGCGCCAGCGCCGAGACGCGCAGCACGCGCACGCCCAGCTGCCGGAAGCGAGTCTCCAGCTCAGGCAGCCTGGCCAGCACATCCGGCTGATCGATCTTGTTGACCGCTACCACCTGCGGCCGGGCCTTCAGGCGCGGGTCGAACAACGCCAGCTCGGCGTTGACCTGAGAGAAGTCGGCCACCGGGTCCGGCGACTCGCCGTCGATCAGGTGGATGAGCGCCCGCGTACGCTGGATGTGGCGCAGGAAGGTCGATCCCAACCCGATGCCTCGGTGCGCGCCCTCCAGCAGCCCCGGAATATCGGCCAGCACGACGGCGGTGTCGTCATCCAGGCGGGCCACGCCTAGGTTGGGTTGAAGCGTCGTAAAGGGGTAGTCGGCGATCTTCGGGCGGGCGTTGGTGAGTGCGGCGAGGAGCGTTGACTTGCCGGCGTTGGGAACGCCGATGATCCCCACGTCGGCGATCAGGCGCAGCTCGAGCACCAGCCGCCGCTCGGTGCCCGGCTCGCCTCGCTCCGCCATGCGGGGCGCCTGGTTGCGCGAGTTGGCGAAGCGGGCGTTGCCACGCCCGCCGCGCCCCCCCCGGCACACCCGTAGTCGCTCCCCGGGCAGCTTGAGATCGCCCAGCAGGTCTCCGCTGACGGCATCCCGCACCAGCGTGCCGGGCGGGATGGGCAGGGTCAGATCATCCGCTTCCTTGCCGGTGCGGTCGCTGCGCCCGCCCCGCTCGCCGTCCGCCGCGCGGTAGGTTCGGCGGTGACGAAAGGCGGTCAGCGTGTTGAGCGTCGGGATGACCTCCAGGAAGACGTGCCCGCCGCGGCCGCCGTTGCCGCCGTCCGGCCCGCCGCGCGGCACGAACTTCTCCCGGCGGAAGTGCACCGCCCCATCTCCGCCGCGCCCGGAGGCGACGGTGATCTCGACCTCATCCAGAAACATGCGTCATCCTTCCCGCTGGAGGGATTATACCGTCGGCATGAGCTCCCCTTTGCGCTCCGCCCGACCCGGAGTATCCTTGTGCCGCGTGGTCGCCCCCGGAGGGGGGCGCGCTGGAGGTCGCGATGCCTGAAGCGCCGGTGCCGGAAATCGTCGTGGGCCGACTCCCGCTCTACCTGCGCGCCCTCGTCCAGATGGGCCTGGAGGGCCGCCAGGTCACTTCGTCCCAGGAGCTCGGCGAGCGGCTGGGGATCTCCTCGGCGCAGATCCGCAAGGACCTCTCCCAGTTCGGCGAATTCGGCAAGCAGGGCACCGGATACAACATCGCCTTTCTGGTGGAGCAGCTCAAGCGCATCCTCAAGGTCGAGACGATCTGGGACGTCGCGCTGGTGGGCGTCGGCGACCTGGGGCGGGCGGTGGCGCACTACGCCGGCTTCCTCGACCGCGGCTTCCGCATTGCCGCGCTGTTCGACACCGATCCGGCCAAGGTCGGCACCCAGATCAACAACCTCCCGATCGAGGATACGGCCGGGATGGTGCCGGCCATCCGGCAGCGCGGCCTGAAGGTAGCCATGCTGGCCGTCCCGGCCCGCGATGCCCAGGGCGTGGCCGACCGGCTGGTTGAGGCGGGCATCCAGGCCATCCTGTGCTACGCCCCCACGTCGATCAGCGTCCCGGCCAACGTGCGCGTTCAGTACATCGACCCGGTGGTCCGCCTGCAGCAGATGACGCACTACCTGTAGCGCCCATCGTCCATCCGATCACCGGGTGAAGAGAGAACCGAGCGGCCGCTGGCCGCTCGGTGGGATTCCGCCAGGGGGAAGGTCAGACCGGAGGCAGCGCCCGGCGCAGGCGCTCGAGCATCGTCAGCGCCTTGGCGGCGCCCTTGGCGACGCACGCCACCGGCTCCTCCGCCAGGTAGGCCGGGATGCCGGTCTCGCGCGTCAGCCAGCGATCCATGCCGCGCAGCAGCGCCGTGCCTCCGCTCACCACCATGCCCTTGTCGATGATGTCGGAGGCCAGCTCGGGGGGCGTGTGCTCCAGCACGTTGCGGACTGCGCCCAGCATCAAGTGCAGCGTCTCCTGAACGGCCTCCACCAGCTCGGAGGTCGTCAGCACGACCGGGCGCGGCAGGCTGGTGACCTGGTCCTGCCCCTGCACTTCCATCGAGCGGTCTTCGTCCTGGGGGATGGCGGCGCCGATTCGGATCTTGGCCTCGGCTGCCGTGCGCAGGCCGATGATCAGGCCGTACTTCTTGCGCACGTAGGTGGCGATGGCTTCGTCGAGGTCGTTGCCGGCCAGGCGCACGGAGTCAGCGGAGACGATGCCGCTCATCGCCAGCACCGCCGCTTGCGTCACGCCCCCGCCCAGGTGGACCACCATGTTCCCCGATGGCGTCGCCACCGGCAGGCCGACCCCGATGGCAGCCGCCAGCGGCTGCTGGATCAGGAAGACCTCGCGGCTGCCGGCCTGCAGCGCCGCTTCGTGAACGGCGCGGCTCTCGACGCTCGTGGCGCCGTACGGTACGGTGATCATCACCCGCGGCTTGAACAATCGCGCCGGCCCGCAGGCCTTCTCGATGAAGTGGCCCAGCATGCGCTGGGTGACCTCGAAGTCGGCGATCACGCCGTGGCGCAGCGGCCGCATCACCTGGATCGTGTCGGGCACGCGCCCGTCCATCTCCCGCGCCGCCTGCCCGACCTCGACGATCTTCAGCTCATCGACGTCGATGGCCACGACGGTCGGCTCATGCAGCACGATGTCGCTGCCTTCGCAGATCAGAGTGTTGATCGTTCCCAGGTCGATCCCCAGGTCGCGGCCGAAGAGAGGCATGGCCTAGCTCTCTTCGTCGTTCGTCGGCGCGCGCTTGCCGGGGCGGGCCGACGGACGCCGGAAGCGCCGCGCCGCCTCCAGCCGCAGGGTGGAGCGTCGCAGGGCGTTCTCGAGCGCCAGGTACTGGTCGGCTTCGGCCGGCGTGACCGACCGCAGCGCCGCCTCCGCCCGTGCCTTGGCCGCCTCCGCTCGCTGCAGGTCGATCTCGTCCACGCGCTCACCGACATCGGCCAGCACCGTCACCACGTCCGGCTGGACCTCCATGAAGCCCCCGGCGATGGTGAAGGCCTGCTCGTCGCTTCCCTGGCGCACGCGCAGCACGCCGAAGCCCAGCGTCGTCAGGAGCGGCGCGTGGTCGGGCAGGATGCCCATCTCGCCTTCGCTGCCCGGGGCGATGACCATGTCAACCGGCCCCTCGAAGAGCAGCTTGTCCTGCGTGGCGACCTCGCAGCGCAGCGGCATGGTGTCTCCCGTGCCCGGCCTCAGGCCGCCGCGGCTGCCAGCCGCTCAGCCTGCTCGACCGCCTCTTCAATCGTTCCCACGAGCAGGAAGGCCTGCTCGGGCAGGTCGTCGTGCTTCCCATCCAGGATCTCGCGAAAGCCGCGGATGGTCTCCGCCAGCGGCACGTAGCGGCCCGGCCGGCCGGTGAACTGCTCGGCCACCGACATGGGCTGCGAGAAGAAGCGCTCGATCTTGCGCGCCCGGGCGACCAGCAGCTTGTCGTCCTCGCCCAGCTCATCGATGCCCAGGATGGCGATGATGTCCTGCAGGTCCTTGTAGCGCTGCAGCACGCGCTGGACCTCGCGGGCGGTGGCGTAGTGGTCTTCGCCCACGATCACCGGGTCGAGGATGCGCGAGGTCGAGGCCAGCGGGTCGACCGCCGGGTAGATGCCCTTCTCGACGATCGCCCGCTCGAGGGCGATGGTGGCATCCAGGTGCGTGAAGGTCGCCACCGGTGCCGGGTCGGAGTAGTCGTCGGCCGGCACGTACACCGCCTGCATCGAGGTGATCGAGCCGCTGCGGGTGGAGGTGATGCGCTCCTGCAGCTCGCCCATCTCGGTCGCCAGCGTCGGCTGGTAACCTACGGCCGACGGGATGCGTCC
>DYJB01000017.1:25150-27168 GCA_020723365.1 Candidatus Aquidulcis sp.
AGCGCCGAGACCTCCGAGCCGGACATGCTGAAGCGGAAGATGTTGTCGATGAAGAGCAGCACGTCGCGGCCCTGATCGCGGAAGTACTCCGCCATGGTCAGCGCCGTCAGCCCGACGCGCAGGCGCACGCCCGGCGGCTCGTTCATCTGGCCGTAGACCAGCACGGTGTCCTTGAGCACGCCCGACTCGATCATCTCGCGGTACATCTGCGTCCCCTCGCGGGTGCGCTCGCCGATGCCGGCGAAGACCGAATTGCCCTTGTGCACGGTGGCGATCGAGCGGATGAGCTCCTGGATGATGATCGTCTTGCCCACCCCGGCGCCGCCGAACACTCCGGTCTTGCCGCCGCGGGTGAAGGGGGCGATCAGGTCGATAACCTTCAGGCCGGTCTCGAAGACCTCGACCCGCCGGGATTGATCTTCGAACGGCGGGGCGGGACGGTGGATGGCGTACGTCATGCGCGTGTCGACGGGCCCCTTGCCGTCGACGGCGCGGCCCAGGACATTGAACACGCGGCCGAGCGTGGCTTCGCCCACCGGCACCCGGATCGGGGCGCCCAGGTTCACGGCCGCCGCGCCGCGCGGCAGGCCATCGGTGGTATCCATCGCCACCGTGCGCACCCGCCGGTCGCCCAGATGGCGCTGCACCTCGAGCACCAGCGGTTCGGCGTCCGGCCGCGCCACCTCGATGGCGTCGTAGACCTCCGGGAGCTCATTGGGCGGGAACTCACAGTCCACCACCCCGCCCTGCACCTGCACCACGTGTCCGGTCGACCTTCGCATCCGATCCTCCGTCGGCGGGGGCCCTAGGCCCCGCCGGCCTGCGCCAGCGCCTCGGCGCCCCCGGCGATATCCAGCATATCGTTGGTGATGGACTGCTGACGCGCCTTGTTGTAGTCCAGCCGCAGCGCAGCCACCAGTTCCTTGGCGTTCTCGGTCGCGTTGCGCATGGCCACCATGCGCGCGGCGTGCTCGCTGGCCTGCGACTCGAGAATCGCCTGGAAGACCTGCAGCGCCGTGAAGCGCGGCACGATCTGATCCAGCAGCTCAGTCTCACCCGGCTCGTAGATGTAAGCCGAGCCTTGATGGGCATGGCCGGCAAAGTCCGCCACGCGTCCGCCGCCGGTCTCCAGCTCGAGCGGCAGCAGCTTGACCGTTCGCGGCACCTGCTTGAGCAGGTTGACGTAGTCGGTGTAGACCAGGTAGACCTGATCGAAACGGCCGCTCAGGAAGTCGTCCACGGCCAGGCGGCCGATGGCCGAGACGTCGGCGAAGACCGGTTCCGCCGGCAGGCCGGTGAACTCGGCCCGCAGCTCGCCGCGACGCCGCACGAGCATCTCGCGCCCTTTGCGGCCGATGACCACGTAGCTCACCTCGGCTTGCGCCCGGGCGAAGCGCTCCAGGGCGTAGCGCACGACGTTGATGTTGTAGGCGCCGCACAGACCGCGGTCGCCGGTGACCAGGACGACCAGGATCCGGTTGGCGGCAGCGCGTTCCGTCAGCAGCGGGTGCAGGTAGGCCCGGCCGGGTTGATTGGAGAGGTGCTGCAGCACCTGCCAGGCCTTGGCGGCGTACGGCCGCGTGGCCGCCACGGCCTGCTCGGCCTTGCGCGCCCGGCTGGCGCTGACGGCCTGCAGGGCGCGCGTCACCTGCGAGATGTTGCTGACACTGCGGATGCGGGAGCGCATCTCCCGTGCGGAAGGCATGCCTCAGCGCTCCGGGCTCAGGCGCCCGCCTGCCAGGTGCGGCCGAAGGTCTCCAGCGCCTGGCGGATGCGGGCCTCCGTTTCGGGAGTGATCTGCTTGCGTTCGGCGACGTCGGCCAGCAGATCGGCATGCGACGTCTCGAAGTAGCGCAGCATGGCCGCCTGCCAGACCTTCACCCGATTGACCGGCACGGCGTCGGCGTAGCCGTTCGTCCCGGCAAAGAGCGAGACCACCTGCTGCTCCAGAGACATCGGCTTGTACTGGGGCTGCTTGAGGATTTCCTGCAGCCGCTGGCCGCGGCTGAGCTGCGCCT
>DYJB01000228.1 GCA_020723365.1 Candidatus Aquidulcis sp.
GGCGGACAACAAGATCGGTGTGCTCATTGAAGCCGGCCTGCCGGACGGGACGCGCGTGGCGCACAAGCACGGGTGGACCGAATCGCCCCTGACCTGGGTGTCCGACGCCGGCATCGTCTACTCCCCCGCCGGCGACTATGTGCTGACCCTGTTCCTCTATAATGACCGGGACATGATCTGGGAACCCACCTCCAAGCTCATGGCCGACCTCTCCCGCTCGGTCTACAACTACTTCAACCCGCCGGCCTCGTAGACGTCCCGCTTCGCTGGCCCGGGGCGCGCCTCGCCGCGCCGGCTAGTCGATCGGCGTGAGCAGCAGCACCGGAATCGTGCGCCGGGCGCGCTGCAGGTACGCCGCGTAGCCAGGATAGACCGCGACCGCCAGATCCCAGCACGTCTGCCATTCGTCGCCCAGTGCCACCCGTGCCCGGAAAGGCCGTGTGATCTGATTCCGCGTGACGAGTACTTCCGGGCGCGCTATCAGGTTGTGATACCAGGCGGGATGGTGCGGGCTGCCGAAGGCCGTGGCGATGAGGACGTACTCCGAACCCCGTTGGATCGCCAGGAGCGTCACGGGGTGGGGGCGGCCGGAGCGGGCGCCGATCGTCTCAACCGTCAGCACCGGGATGCCCGCCAGCGCCCGCGTCGCCGTGAACCGCCCCCGGGACAGCGCCAGGACGGCACGATCCAGGCGGTTGAGTGCCCGGAAGAGCAGGCGCGAGACGAAGCGGGTAGCGGTGAGCGCCCGCACAAGCCGATGCATGAGGTTGGGGGTGGCAGTCATCATAGTCCGGCGGGGGCGTGGGCGTGCGGTCCCACGGGACAAGCGCCTGCCGCCAAGCATACCACCCGGCGACACGCCTGGGACGGGTCCCCGCCATTCGACCTCGGAAGTCCAGTCGGACTTCCAGCGTCGAATCGGGCGCAAGCACCGTAAGCCAACTGGAAGGTCGGGCGGGGGCGTTCGGACATACGCTGAAGCCGCCGACAGGAGAACCCGATGCGGACCTGGTATCTTCGGGGTGTCCACCGCGTGACGTGGCTGCTGCTGTTCCTGCTGGTGCTGGCGCTGGCGGTGTTTGCCATGGCGGCAGGCTTCAGCCGGCTGCGCAGCCAGGTCGCGCCCGAGTCTCTGGAACCTTCCGCGGAAACGCGCCACCCTGCCTTGGTGCTCGCGGCAGACGCACGAAGCTCTCTGGACGCCCTGCCCTTCTGACCCCGCCGCCCCCCAGTACGTTGGCCATACGAACGCGCGCTCACCTTCGCCTGCAACCGCACGCCCTGTGCCCGGGCTTCCCGTATCTGACGGTGCAGTGCCGGGCAGCTCAGGTCGGCTGAGTTCCAGGGCTTCGCACGCGGGAGGTCAGGGCGCCCGGTTCGCATGCGCGGCCTCGTGAGGCTGCCACCAGACCCCTTTCCCTCGCGCCCGCACGCGTCCGCTTCCCGCAAACGACATCCCGGCTCCTGCCCCAGCCGACCCTTGTCCGCACGCACTTGCGGCTCGAGGGCGCAGGCAAGGCGGATTGCCCGCGCAGAAGCGCCCGAACGTCAGCTGGGAGGGTGGTCCAGCGGTGTCGGGCAGGCCACCTCTCCCACATGGCAGGCCGCTGGCCGCCGCCCGGGTCGATGCTCTCTCCGGCGGGCAGGCGCCGAGGTCCGCCAGCATGGTAGACTCCTCGCGACCCCGCCCCGAGGCGCGCTGTCTAGTCTGATTGGACTAATTGGACACGGGATGATTGTTTGGGCCCGAGAGGACGGTCTTCACTGGGGCGTGTGAGTCCCCTGGCATACCGTGGTAGTGAGCAAGATCGCGGGAGGTGTGGATGGCCAAGGGTCGGATTGTAGTTGATGAGGGCCTGTGCAAGGGTTGCGAATTGTGCACCACGGTGTGCCCCAAGGATGTGGTTCACATGGCGATGGATCGGCTGACGCCGCGCGGCTACCACCCGGCGACGCTGATCGACCCCCAGGGCGAATGCACGGGCTGCGCCATTTGCGCCGTGATCTGCCCCGATGTCGCCATCTCCGTCTACCGATGGGTCCCGGCCGCCAAGGAAGCTGAGGCGGTGCGGGCCAGCGCCTGATCCCAGGAGGGTTGCGTGGCGAAGGAGCTGTTGGAGGGCAACGTAGCCTTTGCAGAGGCAGCCATCCGCGCCGGATGCGAGGCCTACTTCGGCTACCCCATCACGCCCCAGACGGAGGCGCTCGAGCACATGTCGAGGCGCATGCCGGAGCTGGGGCGTGTCTTCGTCCAGGCCGAGTCGGAAGTGGCGGCCATCAACATGGTCTACGGCGCGGCCTCGGCCGGGGCGAGGGTGATGTCGTCGTCCTCCAGCCCGGGCGTCAGCCTGATGATGGAGGGCCTCTCCTACATCGCCGGTTCCGAAGTGCCGGCCGTGCTGGTTGACATCATGCGCGGGGGCCCCGGCCTGGGTAACATCGCCCCTTCGCAGGGCGACTACAACCAGATCGTCAAGGGCGGGGGACACGGCGACTACCGCCCGATTGTCCTTGCTCCGGCCACCGTGCAGGAGCTGATCGACCTGACCGTGCTGGCCTTTGACCTGGCGGAGAAGTACCGCTGGATCGTAATCGTCCTGGCGGACGGCAGCCTGGGTCAGATGATGGAGCCGGCCGAGATGCCGCCCATGCGCCCGATCGCCCGGCGTCCGGACTGGGCCCTCACCGGAGCCAGAGGGCGCAAGCCGAACCTGATTTCGTCGATCTACATCGACCCGGCCAAGGAAGAGGTCTTCAACTACAAGCTCCTCGACAAGATGCGCAGGATCGAAGCCGAGGAGATACGCCTGCGCGAGACTCTCACGGAAGATGCCGAGATCGGCGTGGTGGCCTTCGGGACGGCGGGGCGCATCGCGCAATCGGCCGTCAAGGCGGCGCGGGAAGAGGGCCTCAAGGTCGGCCTGCTGCGCCCGATCTCGCTCTACCCGTACCCGTACGAGGCGGTGCGCCGTCTGTCGCAGCGCGTGCGGTCGCTGCTGGTGGTGGAGATGAACAGCGGCCAGATGATCGAGGATGTGCGGCTGGCGACGGAAGGGCGCGTCCCGGTCAACTTCTACGGCCGCATGGGCGGTATGGTCCCCATGCCGGATGAGGTCCTGGATGCCATC
This sequence comes from Candidatus Aquidulcis sp., assembly GCA_020723365.1. Taxonomy (GTDB): domain Bacteria; phylum Chloroflexota; class Anaerolineae; order Anaerolineales; family E44-bin32; genus DYJB01. The sequence continues at coordinate 3,129 of DYJB01000228.1, forward strand.
CGCAGGGTCCATGCCGGCGAGACGGTGGGGCTTCCGGGGGTGTTGGCATGAGCGAAGCAGGCATGGTGGAATCCCTGATCTACGCAAAGCCGGGCAGCCTGACCCCGATCGGGACGCACTACTGCCCGGGCTGCACGCATGGCGTCGCCCATCGCCTGGTGGCGGAGGTGCTGGAGGAGATGGGCGTGCGTGAGCAGACGATCGGCGTGGCGCCGGTGGGCTGCTCGGTCTTCGCCTACAACTACTTCAACACCGATTTTGCCGAGGCCGCCCATGGCCGCGCTCCGGCCATGGCAACCGGCATCAAGCGCCTGAACCCC
>DYJB01000229.1 GCA_020723365.1 Candidatus Aquidulcis sp.
CCGCCCGCCGAGGAACCCAGCCTTGAAGGTGAGCCGCCTTCCTGGTTGACGGAACCGGTTTCATTCGAGGCCGAGGCTGCAGAGGCTCCCGAACCAGCGGACGATGCTTCGCCGTCCTGGCTCTCGGGTGTGGCGGAAGCCGCCGCCTCCGACCGTCCATCCTTGGCCGAGCCGCCATCCTGGGTCACCGAGGAGACGTCCGAGGAATCGATCGAGCAGGAGCTTGTTGAGCGGCCGCCCTCCCCCTCCGAGGCGCCCGATTGGCTACGCGCCATCGCCCAGCCGGGCGAAGAGGCACCGGCGCCCGAGTCCAGCGAGCCCGACTGGTTGGCCGGACTGTCGTCCGTCAAAGCGACGGCCCCCAAGCCCCCGGACGCCAGGGGGCCCGAGTGGCTGCGAGGCATCGGCGAAGCCGACGATACCCCGGCCACCCCCATTGACGAACGGGACGCCCCGGAATGGCTGCGGGGCCTCGGCGGCCCGCCGGCGCCAGCACCGGCTGAGGGTACCCAGCAACCGGAACCCGATTGGTTGGCCGGGCTGGCATCGGGTGCGCCTCCTGCGGCGGCCGCTGGCCTGGGCGGGACTGCCGGCATTGACTGGCCGCATGGCATTGGCGAGCCTGAGCCGGGAATCGCCGAACCGGAGGGAGCGAAGGCGCTCCCGGCGGACCTCCCGACCAGTGAAGCCCTCGACGATGATTGGCTGCGGGGCCTGACAGGGGCCGGGGCTGAGCCTCCTGAACCGGCGGCGGAAGAGGTCGAGCCGTGGCAGGGAGTCGGGGAGGTTGGGGAGATTGGGGAGATTGGGGAGGTTGGGGAATCCGCCGACCTTCCTGCCGAGACGCCGGACTGGCTGGGCAGATTGGCTGCGGCCTCGAGCGATGTCCCGCCGAGCGCTTCCGGGGAGCCGTCCTGGCTTGAAGAAGCCGGCGCCGAGGCTGCGGAGACGGCTGACGAGGGGCCTGGCTGGTTGGCCGACTTGCCAGGAATTGCCACGCCCGCTCGTCCGGCGATCCCTGAGCCGGTGGCAGACGATTGGCTGAAGGGCCTGATCGATGATAGCGGGTTGACCGAGGAGCCTGGCCCGATGGCCGGCGCGGAGGAGCCCGATTGGTTCGCGGCCGAGCCGGCAGGAGAAGGAATACCCGATGCCGGCATCGACGTCCGCGCCACGGCAACGGGGTGGTTGCGGGAGGCGGCGGATCAGGCGCCGCCCCCGGACGCCGACGCTTCGACCCCCACCCCGGAGTGGCTGAGGGAGTTCGAGGCAGCGGGCGGACCTCCGCCGGCACCGGGCGCGGCGACCGTCGTCGCCCGCCGTGGCGCCGAAAAGGAGCGACCCGCCGAACCCGGGACCCCCGTTGAGTCCATGGACGCCAGCACTGCCGGCGAGCTTGGCGAAGACGACGTCCAGAAGTGGCTCGAGGCACTGGCGTCTCGCCAGGAGGCCGGAACCTCGCGGGGTGAGATCGAAGCCGGTCCGAAGTCGACGGCGCCCGGTGCGGGCTCCCCGCCGCCGGTCCGGCCGAGTCAGCCACCTCCCGAGGAGCCCGAGGAGGGCATCGAGTGGCTCGAGCAGATGGCGGCCCAATCGAGCCCTGCGGACAGCCCACGCCCAGCCCCGCCACCGTGGCAGCCTCTCGATACGCAACCAGTGGCCGAGGCCGCCCCTGCGCAAGCCGCCGAGGAAGAAGACGAGGAAGTACCGGACTGGCTCAGGTCATTGGCCGCCGAAGGCGAAGTGTTGGAGCCGAAGGTAGAACCGGCGGCGGAGGCCGTGGCCGAGCCGGACGACTTGGATTGGCTCCAGTCCGCCGCCGTAACCACGATCAGCCCTCGCTCGCCGGTCGAGCCCCCGGCGACGGCGGAGCCCGAGGCAGTCGCCGCGCCATCCGATGAAGAAGCACCGGCCTGGCTCAAGATCCCGGCGGCCGCCGAGCCTCCGGCCGAGGAGGAGCCTGCGCCGACCACCCTCGCCGAGCAGGACGAAGCCCCCGACTGGCTGCACACGCCGGCGCCCACCGAGTCTGCCTACGACTTCGAGCCTCAGCCTGGCGAGGAGGGCGACGAGACGCCCTATTGGCTGCGCAAGGCAGCCGCCTCCGAGGCCCAGACAGCGCGTCTGTACACGGAGGATGAAACCGGGGGCGTCCCGGATTGGCTGAAGCAAGCCGCTGATGCGGAAGCCGCGCCGGGATCCGCCGAACCGACCTGGGCAGCGCCTGACGAGTTGAAGGTTGCCCCGGAGCCGCCGGCGGAGCCAGCGAAGCCTACAGTGCCCGAGCCATCCTGGCTCCGGCCGAGTGAGCCGTCGGGGGTCAGGCCTGTGGCCTCTGAAGCCGAAATCGTCGTGCCCGAGTGGTTGCGGGCACCCGTCGATGCCCCGAGGGCCGAGGTTGCCCCGCCGCCCACGCCCGCGCCGGTTGTCGTCCCGCCTGCGCCTCCGGCTGAAGTCGCCCCGCCACCTGCGCCCGCGCCAGTTGTCGTCCCGCCTGCGCTTCCGGCTGAAGTCGCCCCGCCACCTGCGCCCGCGCCGGTTGTCGTCCCGCCTGCGCCTCCGGCCGAAGTTGCCCCGCCGGCTGCGCACGCGCCGGTTGTTGTCCCGCCTGCGCCTCCGCCCGCTCCTCCCGTGCAACCGACGGTGGAGCCAGTCGCGGCGCCAGCTCCGGTTGGTGCCGTGCCAGGCGGGCCTCCTGCGGCTCAGCCAGTGGCGGCGCCCCCGCCTGCGGCCGAAGACAAAGGCGACAAGGAGAAGAAGGAGCCTTCCCCGGTCGACTATGCGGTCGTGGGGCCCAAGGGCGGCGTGCCCACCCACGAAGGCCCCTACAAATCGCCCTTCGCCAACCCGAAGTACGGCGGACCGGCCAACATCAAGGTCGGGTTCGTGCTCAACACCCTGCAGAACTACGACATCAAGGAAGGGACCTTCGATGCCGAGTTCTATCTGTCGTACACGAGCGACAAGCCCATGCCGGAGATGGATCCGGACTTCACCAACGGCAAGATCGAGGACAAGGAGGTCGTCGCCGACACGCCCACCTTCAAGCTCTATCACATGCGCGGCTCCTTCACCTCGATCCCTGACCTGCGCGACTACCCCTTCGACAAGCAGGACCTCGAGATGGAAGTCGAGGAGAACCGCAACGGCAACGACCAGGTCAACCTGATTCCCGACCCGGAGCACACGCACCTGGATGCCGGCTTCGACATGCCGGGCTGGCTCGTGGAAGACTTCGAGGCGCGCGTCCTCAATCACTACTTCCCGGATCGCTTCGAGAACGACGACCTGTACTACGGCCGCTACCACTTCATCCTGGGCATCCGCAGGTTCGCGACCAGCGCCGTGTTCAGCGTGTTCGTGCCGGCGTTCGTGATCGTGCTCATCTCGCTCACCGGGTTGTGGCTGCCTCGCCCCGAGCTCGAGGTGCGCTCC
>DYJB01000230.1 GCA_020723365.1 Candidatus Aquidulcis sp.
ACATGAAGGTAACTCTACAACTTCTTGCCCTGCTGTTCTGCGTGATGCTGATCGCCGGATGCGCCGCAGCCACGCCGACGCCCGGCATCGAGCCGGAGCCTGCCGCGCCCGCGCCCAGCGTCATCGCCGAGGGACGGCTCCTGCCGGCGCGCTCGGAGTCGCTCGCTTTCCCGGCCCAGGGCCGCATCGCCGAGATCCTGGTCGAGGAAGGCGACCTGGTCGCGGAGGGCCAGGTCCTGGTCCGCCTCGGCGACCGCCAGCAATCGCTGGCGGCGCTGGCCGCGGCGGAGCTCGAGCTGACCTCGGCGCGTCAAGCCCTCGACACGCTGGAGCGCACGGCCGCCCTGACGCATGCCGCGGCGTGGCAGTCGCTGCTCGACGCCCAGAAGACCCGGGCCGAGGCCGAGCGCGAGTGGGAGCGCCTCGATCTGGACGGCATCGACCGGGACATCGAGAACGCCCAGGCCACGCTCGAAGACCGGCGTGAGGACGTCAAGGACGCGCAGGTTGAGTTCGACAAGTACCGAAACCTGGCCGAAGACAACGTCTCGCGCACGAACGCCGAGGACCGCCTCGAGCAGGCGCGCGAGGACCTCAACGAAGCCAGCCGCCGACTGGATGAGGTCCGAGCCCGACGCGATCAGCCGCGCGCCGATATGGACGCCGCCCTGGCGGTGGAGGCCGAGGCGCGCCGGGCGTTTGAGGACAGCCGCAGCGGTCCCGATGAGGACCAGGCTGAGCTGGCGCGCGCCCGCCTGGCGCACGCCGAGGCCCAACATGCCTCCGCCCTCGAGGTCCTGGACCGCTACGATCTCAAGGCGCCGTTCTCCGGCACGGTCCTCGATCTGCCCGTCGAGGTCAAGCAGACGGTCGGGCCGCAGACGGTGGTGGTCGTCCTGGCCGATCTGAGCCGGTGGACCGTCGACACGACCGATCTCACCGAGCTGGAGGTCGTGCGCATCAACGTCGGGGACGCCGTCACGCTTGTCGCCGATGCGCTGCCGGATGAACCGATCAACGCAACGGTCACCGAGATCGGTGGCGCACCGAAATTGCAGGGCGGCGACGTGATCTACTCCGTCCGCCTGACTCCGGCTGAGTTCGATTCACGCTGGCGCTGGGGGATGACCTTCGAGGTTACCTTCGCCGAGGCCGGCGAGTAGCGGCGGCGAACGCCTGGAGTACGACGCCGGCGTCCCTTCGGGGGCGCCGGCGCTTTTCATTCGGCCAGCTGCACCTGCGCTGCCTCGCGGCTCCGCCGACAGGCGGCCGGAGGCGCCTCGACCTGCCGGAGCCCGCTCCCCCCGCTAGGGCGCTGCGGGGGTGGTCGTCGCGCCCGGGTGCGGCGGCCAGCGGATCAGGATCCACTCCGTGTAGCCATGCTTCTCGGCGGTGTAGATCCGCCCGCTCGAGGGCTGCAGGCAGCCGGCCTCATCGATCAGCACGGCCGGTGGATCCCAGGGATTGATGGCGGTAAACAGCAGCTGTCCATCCCGGCAGACCCACGCCTCGATCAGAAAGCCGCGATCGTCATCGAGACTCATCCAGACGTCCTCCCACCACACCGTCACCTCATCCCCGACTCGCGTGGCGCCCACCTTTGTCGGGGGATGATAGAACTCGGTGTACGGGAGGAGAGTCGTCATCTGCGGGACGACGAGCGGATCTCCGTTCAGGTCGAGAAGCGAGGCCTTGACCCAGCAGAAGTCGACGTAGGTCCAGGGATCGACATACAGCCACGTGGCGTCCTGGTTGCGGCCGAGGACGGTCACGCGATTCCCCGGATAGAGGCCCCACTCGTAGAGGTAGGCGGCGCCGGGCCCGTAGCGGCAGTTGGCCTGCTCTCGCACCCGGCCGCGCAATTCGGGTGTGGCGGTTGCCGTCGGCGTCAGGCTGGGCGGCAGCGTCACGGTCGGGGTGTAGTCCGGCGTGGGAGTCTCTGTCGCGGCGAGGGTCGACGTCGTGGAGGCCGTGGGGCTTGCGGTCGTCGTGGCAGTCGGGGACGGCGGCGGCATGGGAGTCGACGTGGGCGTGACGGTGGGCGCCGGCGTAGGCGTCGGGCGCGCCGACCACGCCAGCCCGAGCCCAAAGCCGGCAGCCAGGGACAACACACCAACAAGAATCGCCATCAGCAGCGCGCGGCGCATACCTTCGATTCTTCCTGCATTCTCGCGACGGCGCAAGCCATTCCGGGGATGACCGTGGTACCGGCTGCTGTCCCTGGGCGCGTCCTCCCCGCCCGAGCTTTCAGCGGGGGTCCGCTCGGCTGGCGGTTCACTCCGCCCGCCGTCGGAACTCGCGCACCAGGACGGCAGCCAGCGCCACAGCCAGAATGCCGAAGGAAGCGTAGACCAGGATCCACTTGACCAGCGTCATCCAGGGAGCCAGGAGGACGGCCAGGTCCGGCACCGCGGGGTATCCGCCCATGACCAGGGAGGTCGCCGTGTTTTCGAGGAAATCGAAGAGCACCGCCGCCACGGGCGCCAGAGACAGCAGCCTCCAGGCGCTGGAGGGCGGAGCTGCGCGGCGCAGGCACCAGCCGATCGAGGCAAGCAGGAAGAAGCCGTAGACCAGCGGGAAGGCGAGGTCGAAGGTCCAGCGAGCGCGGACATAGGCGGCGCGGCCGGCTTCGCCGTAGGCATCCGCCTGACGGAGCAGGTCATCGGGCCGGTAGAAGAAGGATGTGTCCGGCGATCCGGCGCCAGCGGAAGCCTGCTCGGCGGCCACAGCCTGGCCGGGAAGCACCAGCGCGCCGAACAGGAGGAAGACCACCAGGCCGGCCAGCGCCACCCGGCCCGTGCTCCGGTCAACGATCGCAGCCGACCACGATCGCAACGACTGCATGCTCGCCTCCTCGGGCTCTACAGAGGCCCATTCTACCTTCGGCTGGCGGAACGGGTGCACGGATCGCCCATCTCGTGCCTTCAATCGGCCTGGTGACCCTGCGCGGCCATCCCATCAGCTACCCGTCAGCCGGGCTTCATGGTGTCGGGGGCGAATGGTCTCAGGCTGGAGGTCGGTGTATCCTTCTCTGCACGGCGGCAGCGCCGGGAGGTGGACGTGAAGCAGACGGGCGCGATCCTGGCAGCCGGCACAGTCCTCGCGCTGGTCGGCGCGGCGTGCACGCTCCCTGGTCTTGGAGCGCCGGCGGCGCCCCCCGACAGCCCCCCATCCGCGCCGGATTCGGGTGTGATTCTCCCCCCTGCCTGGACCGAGACGCCCACGCCGACGATCGCTCCGCCGACCCTCACTCCCACGCCCACTCCACCCTTCGGCCTGGAATGGGCGACGGTGATGCCCGTCGATTCTGAGTACAGCGGCTGGGTTCGGCTCGAGAGCAAGCGCGCGGCGCTGTGGCTTCCCCCGGGGTACGAGGCCGTCGACCTGGGCGAGTTCGGGGACATGATGGCGCTGATGGCC
>DYJB01000231.1 GCA_020723365.1 Candidatus Aquidulcis sp.
GGAGCAGCACCAGGTTGCCGTGTTGTGCCAGTCGCCTCATGCGCTCGTCGATTTCCGTAACGAAAGCATCCACGCCGGCGGAGTCCGCGAACGCTCCGGCGACCAGCATGTCGGCGGCCGCGGCCCGCTCGCTTCCGCCCGCCCAGCCTCCCCGCCCTTGCCCCGGAATGGCTATGCGCATGGGTAGCTGCCGGTAGCTCCGCACTCCACCCGTCAGCAGATTGGCAACCGCCTCCAGTTCGCTGCCCTCTCCCGACATCACGCTCACCGAATCGAAACCCAGACCCTCCAACAGTTGGCCTTGGATCTGACGCATCACCTCGGCACCCAACGGCAGCACGAGGATGCCGCCAGGAATGGGGCGGAGCAGTCCGGCCCGGGCCGCCAACCCGAACGACGCGGCTACGCCAGCGGGCGCTGAGCGCAGCGTGCAGCCCACCAAACCTGCGAGTCTCATGCGTGCGCTCCAGGCTTCAGGATGCGGGAGGGATCTCGAAGGACTGCGGGGTCGGAGTCGGCTCGACGACGAAGCCTTTGCGGCCCCGGAACTCGAACAGCGTCGTCTGGCCGGGCAGCACCAGCATCTGGGCGAAGCTGGTGTGGCCGGCGAAGTCCACCTGCACCTCGTAGGGACCGGCCGGCAAGTCGCTGATCACGAAGTTCTCGGCATAGTGGTCGTCGGGCCGCGCCGTCTCGAGCGCGTAGGTCCACACATCCCAGCGCTGGCCGCTTTCGAGCGAGTAGATGCGCACCAGCTGCTCGGGCATGGGCAGGCCCAACGTGTCGCCGATGCGGCCCGCCAGCACGCCCCACCCCTCCGGCGGCACCATCCATAGCTCGGGATTGCGGGTGGTGAAGTAGCCGTCCTCGCCGAAGCGCACCTCGAAGTGCAGATGCGCGCCGTCGGCATGGCCGGTGTTGCCGACCTTGCCGATCTCCTCGCCCGCCTCAACCCGCTGCCCCTCCCAGACGCTCGCTTCATCCAGGTGGGCGTAGACCGTGTAGAGCAGCCGCCCTTCGTAGCCGAACTCGTGGCGGAGCAGGATCGCCAGACCGTAGGGGTCCTTGGGATTCTCGACGCCCCCATACAACCCATAGCCCACCCACACGACCTTGCCCGCTCCGGCCGCCAGGACGGGCGTGCCACGCGCCGCGCCCAGGTCGACGCCGCTGTGGATGCTCTCCGCGCCGCCGAGGGTGTTCCCGTAGCGATAGCGCGGGTGCGGCCAATTGACATTGCCCGAGGGGATCGGGCGCAGGAAGAAGAAGTGGTCGTCCGGACGGACTGCGCGCGGCACCGGATAAGGCGGCGGGCGCCAGGCGGAGATCGGGTTGGGGCCCGGCGTCGGCAGGTCCAGTTGCGCCAGCGTCGCGGCCGGCGCGACCGGGAGAAGCAACGAGGCCGGATCGGCTGACACGGTGGTGCTGGTGGCGGGTGGAGTGGGCGTCGCCAGCGTGGGTGCTGCGGCGGGCGCGGCCGGGCTGCACGAAGCGAGGACGGCGACAACACCGGCCAGCATCAGGCTGGTCAGGGTCTTCATGGTGAGGGCGTCGCCGACGGCGTCCTCGTCGGCGTCGGTGTGCGCGAGGGGACGGGCGTGCGCGTCGGCTGCGGCGTCAGCCAGCGCCACCACCATGGCGTAGCCGTCGGCACCTTGGTCAGCGTCGGCGTCGTCGTGGGCGTGCGGAAAGCCGTTGGTGTGACGATCGCCTCCGGCGGGTAGAGCAGCAGCATTGCCTCGGTCCATGCCAGGCCATCGGTGCGTGCGAATTCGCTGTAGCGCGCCCCGGGATAGTAGGTGCGCCAGTTGGACATCGCCGGCAGCCGGTGGAAGCCGTGGTCTTCGGCCAGCTCCGTCAAGTCGATGTAGTAGCCCGTCGGGGTGGCCGGCTTGAGGGCGCCTCCGGCATCGTAGACCTCCGGCGTCCCGGTGAAGCGGGCCTCGAAGGTCCACGGGCGGAAGCGGAGCGGCTCACCCAGGCTGCCATCCTGTCGGGCGGCGCGCACGAACACGCGCCAGTAGGTCTCGCCCCCGAAGTCCTCGCGCACCACCTCCACCCAGCCCGCCTGGTAGGCGGCGGGGTTGAAGGTGAAGGCGCGGCCCGTGTACAGCCAATCCTCGAATGCAAAGCCGGGCGGCAGCGGGTCGTTCACGCCCACGAAGGCGTTCTCGAGCGTCCCGAGGAAGTCCCAGCCCGTATCGGTGGCGATCCGCACCCGCAGATCCGCGAAGGCTTCGGCAACACCCTCGATCAGCGAGGCCCTGGGCGCCGACACTCCCTGGAGGTCGACAAGCGCCAGGCGGCCGGACCCGGTGGCTGGCAGGCGGGTTTCGCCGGGCGCCGAGCCTGCCGGCAACGTCCCTGGCAGCTGAATGTCCGCCCACGCCAGGCTGGACAGCCTGCCCGTAAGCGCCAGGCCGGCCGGCAGCAACGCCTGCGGGTCCATCAGGTAGCTGACAACCTGGCGCTGCGTGGGGGAAGCCAGGACGGCCAGCAGGATAGCGCCGTCGGGCGACCAGGTAGCATCCTCGCCCGGCCCGACGACGCGCACGGGCTGCTCAGGGTTCTGAAGATCGTGCAGGACGATCGAGCGCAGGCCATCCAGCCTGCGGCTCGAGGCAAGCCAGCGGCCATCCGGGCTGAAGGACGGGTCATGGAAGGAAGCTCCGCGTGAGCGCGTCAGGTTCCGGAAGCGCTCATCCGGGTCGTCCAGGTTCGCCAGGAAGATGTCCGGGTACCCGTCGGCATCCGAGACAAATGCGATTCGCCGGCCGGACCTCGGGTCCCACATCGGCGAGACGTCCATGCCCGGATGACGCAGCTGGATGTCGGGCTGATCGCCGCTTGTTGGGTGGATCCAAATGTCGAAATCGCCGTCGGTGTAGGCTTCGTAGGCGATCCACTGCCCGTCGGGGGACCAGGTCGGGTGCCCTGCGAAACCGCCCACCTCCGTCAGCGGCTGCACGATCCCGCTGGTCAGCTCGACAACATACAGGTCCCACCCCCCGCTCCGGCTCGAGGTAAAGGCGACGCGCTTCCCATCCGGGCTGACCGCCGGATCGCGATCGTCCCACTCGCCAAAGGTCAGCTGGACCGGCGCCGGATCTCCGGGCGTTAGTGCCCACAGGTGCGTTCGGCCGTCACGCCGGCTGGCGTAGATGATGGCGCCGTGAGCTGATGGCCGGGCAGGCGGTGCCTGGGTGGACTGCGGCGGAGGCGATGCGGCGGACGTCGGTCGGACGGCCTCAGGAGCCGTGGAAGGTCCGGGGGAAGCTGCACCGGGGACCAGCCCGCGCATGAACCATCCCAGGCCAGCGATGCCGGCGATGACCACCAGAAGGAAGAGGCGATAGCCCCAACGCCGCATCCATCCCGCTGAGGCGGGACGGGGCGAGATCTCGGCGGTGGGGGGAC
>DYJB01000232.1 GCA_020723365.1 Candidatus Aquidulcis sp.
GTCCCGGCCAGACGATCCCCGAGCCGCCGGATCTGATGGGGCAGACGTTGAAGCTGACCCTGACCAAGTACTCGAACGAGGGCGAACCGGTTCTCAAGTCGCTCCAGGTTCGGGTGGTGGGGGTATTGGCGGAGACGCGCGACGAGCCCGACTGGTCGGTCTACATGACGCTCGACGACGTGACCGGTTTCAACCAGTGGGCGATGGGGCGCCGCATCGACCGCAATCGCGACGGCTATTCCCAGGCGGTGGTCAAAGCCGAGGATGTCTCTCGGGTGGTCGATCTCTCGGATGCCATCACCGCCATGGGCTACCAGGCCTTCACGCCGATGTCCTACGTCCAGGGGATCAGCAGCTTCTTCGTCGTGCTGCAGGTGGTCTTCGGCGGCCTGGGCGCCATCGCGCTGCTGGTGGCGGCCATCGGCATCGCCAACACGATGGCCATGGCCATTCTCGAACGCACGCGCGAGATCGGGCTGATGAAGGCCGTGGGCGCCACGAACCGCGATGTCCTGGGCGTGTTCCTGGGCGAGGCGGCGGGCATCGGATTCCTCGGCGGGCTGGGGGGCACGCTGCTCGGCTTGGGCGGGGGGCAGGCGCTGAATGTCGTGGCGCTGGCCTACCTGGCGGGACAGGCGGCCGAGTCCGGCGGCGCGCCGCCGCCGAGCGTGGCGGTCTTCACGCCGCTGTGGCTGCCGATCGCGGCGCTGATCTTCGCCACGCTGATCGGGCTGCTCTCGGGGCTCTATCCGGCCCTGCGCGCCGCCACGCTGGCGCCGGTGGACGCGCTCAAGTACGAGTAGATCGGGTCGCGGCGCAGCGCGCCCACGGCGGCTTTCCCCCGTGGTGGGCGATCGCCTCCCCTGCCGCGGGCTGCCAGGCGATGCCTCTCCCGGCCGACGCTACTCGGCGCCAAACCAGCGCATGGGGACCTTCCAGTCGGCGGTCCGCTGCTCGCACGGGTCCTCGATGACCTCGAAGACCAGCTTGCGGTTCTCGCCAGCTTCCGTCGTGAGGGTCAGGCGGTAGGTCCCATGACCGCAGGAATCCTCGACGTGGAAGGTTTCGCCCTCGAACCAGACGCGAACCGTCTCGTTGAACACCGGATTGGTGCGGAGCTGGTCGATGGTGTAGCCGAGGAGCATGGTCCCGTCCAGCTTGAACTGCTGGTAGCCGCGCTCGGACAGCATGCGGCTGTCCCAGATGCCGGCGATCTCCTCAAGCGACGTGGGCGTCCGCTCTTCGGTCTTGGGCGTTTCGGTTGCCGGTGGCAGAGTCGGCGAGGATGTCGGGGATGCCGAAGTGGCATCCATCGCCGCCGCCATGCTGGGTGCCGGGGCGGTCGGACGGCAGGCCGGGATGGCCACCACCCCGATGAGCAAGATGAATACCACGAAGCCCTTCATTCGTCCTCTGGCTCCTTTCTGAGGATCCCTCGGTACGGCCCCCTGGAACGCGTGCGCAGGGAAGGGCCGGATCAAGTTGCCGTGGGGTTCTGGAGGGGGGAGGATGGGGATCGCCCCCGTCCCGGCGGGACCGTGCGGTCACGCGTACACGGAAGCACCCCGCCTTCCCGGCAGCAGGGGGCGTCCCAAGGATCACAAGCCTCCGACCGAACCCCACACCAGGTCCTCGAACTGGCTTACCCATGCCGGCGAGTAGTAGGCCTGCAGGTCCTGTCGCCCTTGCAGGTGATAGCCGAAGAAGGCCACGGCGAAGTGGCCCATCCTGCGCGCCATCGGCGTCTCCATCACCATCATATGGTCCTCGCCGAGGAAGGTGATGAACGTCTTCTCGGGAGCGCCCAGGTGCTCGAAGATCAGGGCGTTTTCTGGGTAGAGGGGGTCGTCCCGGGCGGCCAGCATCAAGACCGGGCGATTGACAGCGGCCAGCCCCTTCTCGCCGAACAGCCACCAGCCTTCCCCGGCCATCGGCATGACGGCGCGGATGCGAGGGTCGGTCATGGGCTGCCACAGGTCGTCGTCGCTGTCGGTGATCCGCTCGCCGACGCCCGCCTCGAAGTCCTCCCAGCGGTCCGCCGGACCGCAATTGAACGCCGAGAGGCTGAGCAGGATCGACCGGGTGATGGCGTCCGGGGTGGGGCATTGGGCCTGGTAGTAGGCCGGATCGACGCGGGCTCCGCTCATGGCGAGGGTGTTGTATCCGTCGAAGGAGTAGCCGGTGGCGCCGGCATGATCGGCGTCGATGATGCCTTCCAATCCCGGCGGCGGACTCGAGGCGACCTGATCCAGCGCGAACAGGATATCGAGCGGCTGCGCGTACATCTCCTCGTGCATCACCCGGTAGGTATTGATCTCGCGCACGCTGGCCCAGGTGAAGCCGTAGCTGATCAGGTGCACGGCGAAGACTCGGGCCATGACGCTGGAGGACAGGATCAGGGGATAGGGGGCTCCGGACGGATCGGGCAAGGCGTCCTCGGCGACCGTCCCCGTGTAGCCCTCCGGCCGGATGGCCGGATACCACACGTCGATCTTGACCTGTCTCCCGCCGCGCGCGGCGTCCACGGCGGTGAAGGTGCGCCGGCCGGTGAAGTAGGGCCCCATCTCTGAGAGGGGCAAAGGCACCCGCGTGAGCTGACTCGCCGGCGTGGCTGTGGGTGGCTGAGGCGAGGGAGCTGGCAGGGTAGGAGAGGCGGCCGCGGTGGGGGGCGTTGGCGGCTCGGTCGCGGCCGGGGGAGCACAGGCCGAGACTACGAGCACGACGGCAAGAACGGTGGCGACGATTCGCGGCGGGGTGGGTGGAATGACGCGGTGGGGGTGCATCCTTGTTCCTCCCAGGGTGACGTGAATGGACCCAAGTCCAGGGCGCGGGCTGGATGCTTCTTGGTGGGTCGTTCTCTCACGGGAGCGGGGCATAGACACCGGCGGTGTCCCCCGCCCGCGGCGCACACGCATCTTGGATCAACACCAACTGAAGGTTCCCGCTATCCAGCAGACGAGCCTCGTACCTCCCGACCTTCGAACCGCAGCTCGGGACGCCGACGACGCGGACCTCCGCAATCTGAAGTCGACCATCCTCAAACTCGATCCTGTGGATGTGGTACGGGCCGGAGTCGAGCTCATCCGGTCGATGGGCGCCTCGAAAGGTCCCGTCTTCGTCAAAACGGACGAAGATGCTGTCCGTGAGCATCCACCGCCCGAGGATCGGCTGGAGGTCCGTCACCAGGACGTAGGGTTCAGGCGCCGTGGCCGACGGGACCGGAGCCTTCGTGGGAGGCGCGGCCGCAGGCGTCGGTGGGGCGGGGGTGCTTGTCGGCGATGGGACCGGGGTAGGGATGTCGGCGGAGGGTGCGGTGGTCGCTGCAGGTGATCCGCAGCCCGCGAGGGCGAGGAGCGCAGCCACCGTGGCCAGTGCGCTGAGCGGCAGCAATCTCGCTTCCA
>DYJB01000233.1 GCA_020723365.1 Candidatus Aquidulcis sp.
CCTCGAGCTGCGGCATGCTTCCTTCCTCTATCCGGGCGGCGTGCTGGCCCTCGACGGCGTCGACCTGACCGTCGCCGAAGGCGAAGCGCTGGCGATCGTGGGCGAGAACGGGGCCGGCAAGACGACGCTGGTCAAGCTGTTCAACGGACTGCTGCGCCCGACGGAGGGGAGCGTGTGGCTGGACGGGGCCGACACGCGGCGGCAAACCGTGGCGCAGCTGGCCCGCCAGGTTGGCTTCGTCTTCCAGAACCCGGACGACCAGCTCTTCGCCCGCAGCGTGCGCGACGAAGTGGCCTTCGGGCCGCGCAACCTGCGCCTGCCGGAGGCGGAGATCCGCACGCGCCTCGAGCTGGCCCTGGCGGAGGTCGGGTTGAGCGCCGCCGTCGATCAGCATCCGTATGACCTCTCGGCCCCGGAGCGCAAACTGGTGGCGCTGGCGGCGGCGCTGGCCATGCGCACGCCGCTGCTGGTGCTGGACGAGCCAACCATCGGGCAGGACGCGCAGGGCGTCGAGCGGCTGGGGAACCTGGTCGACCGGCTGAGCGCCGAGGGGCGCACGCTGATTGCCATCACGCACGACCTCGACTTCTGCCTGGCGCATTTCGAGCGTGTGGCGGTCATGGCGGGCGGGAAGATCCTGGCCGACGGCCGGGCAACGGAGGTGCTGCAGCGCGTCGAGCTCCTGCAGCAGGCGCAGGTCGAGCCGCCCGAGCTGGTGCAGCTGGCGCGGGGCCTGGGCTGGGATACGATGGTGCGCACGCCGCAAGCCTTCGCCGAAGCGTGGGCGGCGCGGCGCGCAGGAAAGGACGGGGCGAGATGATCTTGGTGCTGGGTGATCTGCTGGCGGACCTCAGCCTGCGCATCGAAGCCTTTCCGGTGCAGGCCGGAGGCATGCAGCGCGTCTCATACTTCGAGCTGGGGCCGGGCGGCGCGGCCAACACGGCCATCGCCGCCGCGCGCCTGGGGCTGAGCGTTGGGCACCTGGGCGAGATCGGCGACGACCGCGCCGGCCGCTGGATCGTCGAGGATTTGAAGGCCGAGGGCATCGACGTGGGCGGCGTGATCACCTCGGCGCAGGCGACGACGGGCGTCGCCGGCGTGATCGTCGACGTGCACGGCGAACCGGCTTACCTGGGGTACCCGGGGCGCCAGTATCTGCCGTCGCTGCCCGAGGCGTGGGCCGAAGGCATCCGCCAGGCGGAGGCGCTGTTCGTTGACGGGTGGGTCGATCACACGCGCCAGGCCGACCTGGTGCTCGAGGGGCTGCAGACGGCGCGCAAGGCAAGCGTGCCGTCGTTCTTCGATCCCGGTCCGGGCAACCCGGCGCTGGACAACGCCTGGCACGCCGCCGCCTGCCGACGCGCCACGGTGGTGCTGGCGACCGAGGATGAGGGCCAGCGCATCAGCGGCCGATCGGATCCGCTGGAGTCGGCCCGGGCGATCCTGGCCCTCGGGCCCGAACTGGTGGTGATCAAGCGCGGCGTAGCCGGCTGCTTCCTGGTGCGCAAGGACGAGGTGTACCTGGCGGGCGGCTACCCGGTGGACGCCCTCGATGCGACCGGCGCCGGCGACAGCCTGGATGCGGCCGTGATCGATGGCTACCTGCGGCGGCTGCCGCTGGAGGCGATGGGCACGCTGGCCAATGCCGTCGGGGCGGCCAAGGTGCTCAAGCTCGGCACCGGGCGCAACGTCCCGACGCGTGACGAGGTGCGCACAGTGCTGGAGCGTTTCCACGTGGACATGCCGGGCCTGCTCCGCACCTGACGTTCCTGATTGCCCAGGACGGCCAGTGACAACACGGTCGAATCCAATGAGCTTTCGCTGCCTCCTGATCGTGGTGGTTGGATCCGCACCGGCAGTGCTCCAGCCGGGGACATCGGCGCGCGGGTCGCTATGGCGGCATGCCGGCGGAGGAACCGGCCGCGGGCGGGCGAGGCGGGCTTGACACCCGCGCGGCCAGTAGGGGCTTCTTGCGCGTTGAAAGGGTTGCGCAGATAATCCCGGCAGCTGGTGCTCGGATGCGTCGCCACGTTCGTGCACCGCCCCTGCCCGGCCGCGGCGCTCTCCTCCCAAGAAGGTGAGCAGGACTGGCCATGCGCCCTGCGAAGATCGCCCGCGGCGGTGTTGGTAGGCCTTCGGTAGGTCGCCCTGGGGCATCTGGCCCCGTGCCCACTGGCTCGTCGGTCCCGACGCTTGCCCGAGTCGGACGTCTCCATGTGCCGCCCCTGAGATGCAGAAGGAGGATGCCGATGTACTCCCCGCGAACCATCCCTGCCATCATCACAGCCTGCATGCTGATCCTAGCTTCCGTGGCCTGCACCGGCTCGACGCCGGAGGCGGCGTCTGTTGAGGAGCCAGCCGCGGCTCCGGCCGAGACGCCGACGCAAGCGTCCCCTCCGACCGATGTGCCGACGGAGCCGGCTCCGGCCGAAGCGACCGCCGAGCCCGATGTCTGCACTCCTCAGGGGGTAATTGCGAGTCTCTCCAGCGATCTGATCAAGGAGCAGTTCGTGTTCGTCTACCCCAGCACGTTCGTCCTGGGGAAGGGAGCCCAGCCGACGCTTGTGTTCTGGATGATCGACTACACCTTCTCCTTGGTGGGTTCCTCGGCGGACCCGAACGTCGGGATAGGCATCGCCGCGAGTACCGCCCTTCAGTTCGCAAGCAGATTCGAACACAGCAACCCATGCCTGGGGGAGGTCTTCCCCTACATGATGCCCGTGGTGGTGGATCCGTCCTACAACGGCTGGATCTCCTTCACCATCCCGACCGGCGTGCTGCCGGAGAAGATCGATATGAACGATGATGCCTTGTATGGCATCTTGCAGGAGTCCGTGATCCCGGGTTACAACAGGACCACGGCCCCCGAGCCGTACGGTGACGTGCCGGCCGGGGCGTGCGAATGGCCCAAGGCGCGCCAGGGGCTGGAGGCGGCGTTCTTCCCGAACTCGAACGGGAACACGGCCTTCTACTTCGTTCGCGACCCGAACGGGAACAACGTATACGCGTACCTCGACAACACCAACGTCATCCTCGCTCCGGCCGATTACCTGACCGAACAGGTCATGCAGATCCTGGATGAACTCGCCTGCCTGCATCCCGCGCCCGACAACCTGCTTCTGCAAACGCTGGGTGAGGGAGGGATGGTTGGCTTCAGCGGCCGGCTTCCGCGGGCCGGGATCATCGATCGGGACCCGCACAAGTTCGTGGAGTTCCCGTGAGGCAAGAGGCCGTCGCCTAGCCATCGAGGAAGACCGGCCTGACGGGCGCGGGCTCGCAGGCCGGCAGGTGCTGCGTCAACCCAATCGTCGGGGCGACCAAGGTGCTCAAGCTCGGCACCGGGCGCAACGTCCCGACGCGTGACGAGGTGCG
>DYJB01000234.1 GCA_020723365.1 Candidatus Aquidulcis sp.
CGCGCCAGGCGCCAGGTGGTGCCGACCTCCCAGCCTTCGGCGGTCGGTGGATGCCGCGGCAGGAAGCTCTCCTGGATCCCGCGCGCCATGGACAGCTCGCGTTCGAACGTCCGCCGGGCTGCGGCCGCCTCGATCAGGTGCGCGTTCTCCAGACGCAGCGAGATCTGGTGGGCGATGCCGGCCAGGAGGGCCGGGCGGCGCCCGGTGAGCGGCTGGCCCTCGATGAGCAACACACCAAGAAGACGCTTGCCGTCGCTGAGACGAAGGGCGACGGCTTCCTGGCTCTCAAAGTGCTCGGCCAGATGGGCCGGCAGGCTCGTGCGGTAGGGGGTTTCGCTGTCGGCTCCCGGCCGACCGGCGCCAACCTGGTCGGGCGTGACGCGCAGGTCGTCGTGCTGGCTCTTGAACTGCCGCGGCATCCCTGCGGCAGGGCCCAAGCGAAGGATACCGTCCGAGTCGGGCAGGAGCAGAATCGCCCATGAGACGCCTGCCAGCAGCGTCGCCAGCCGGAGGACAGCCTGCAGGGCGACGTCCGAATCGCCGGTCTGGGCGGCGTTGCGCGCGACTTCCAGCAGGACCGTGTTGACCCAGGCTTCCTCCTGCTGCTGTGCGTAGTTGCGGGCCTCCAGCATCGAAAGCGCCAGCTGGGCGCCGATCGTCTCCGCCAGCTCGGCGTGTTCGGCGGGCATGGGCTCGCCGGCCAGGTGCTGCAGCTCGAGCGTGCCCAGCAAGTGATCTTCGGCGCGCAGCGCAATGGTCAACGCGCCGTCTTGCAGTTGGGCCTGCTGTGCGGGGGTCCCGCCGGGCGAGCCGTCCGAGGCGGCCAGCCATGCCGGGAGGGGCCGCTGTACGGCTTCAGGGGATTCGCTTTCGGCGGAGGAGGCCCGCAGCACCAGGAGCTCATCGACCTTCTCGTACAGCCGCACGCGGTAGCCCTCCAGGGCTTCGGCTGTCAGGTTGACGATGCCGACCAGAAGCTCGCGGATCGGTTTGAGGGCAGTCGCCTGGCGCGAGATCTCGCGCAAGAGCGCCATATGCAGCGTCCGGTAGCGCACTTCGACCTGCGCGCTGGTCAGCGCCAGGCTGGTGGTCAGGGCCGAAGCCAGCACCTGCAGCAGGTGCAGGTCGCGCTGGCCGAATGCCCGCGGCCGGCGGCTCTGGATAATGATGATGCCCAGCGCCTGGCCTTCGATGGCCAGGGGGACGAATAAGCCGGAGCGAGGCGGATCGTCCGAGTCGTAGGACGGGCGAGCGGGAAGCGAGTCGCGCTCGGCAGCGAAATCCCCCACCACCAGCGGCCTGGCCGTGTCCCGGACCCAGCCCACGATGCCCAGGCTCTCCTGCCTGAGATCAAAGGCCCGGTTCTCCTGCCGTTGGTAGTCGCGGATCCAGACGAGCGTGCGGTAGGCGGAGCCTTCGAAGATTCCGATCTGGAAGAAGTCGGTGTCCAGGAAGCGAGCGCTCTCCTCGTAGGCGATCTCCGCCAGTTCTTCCGGATCCAGGCGGACCTGTGCCAGGCGGGACGAGAGTTCACCCAGGCGCTCGAGTTCGAGGGCGCCGGTGCGGGACTCCATCTCGCGGCGGCGGGCAAGGGCGGCCAGCGCCATCGAGGCCGACGAGAGCAGAAGGAGAAGTACGAAGACGGCGATGACGAAGGGAAGGGGCAGCGCCGGCGCGGAGCCCATCGTGACCCTAGCCAGGCGTGCTTGCCACGTGTTTGCGCATCGTCAGGCGATTGTGGCTCGCGCGGCGCGAATACGAGACACGGTCCATCACCCGGTGGATGATATGGAGACCCAGGCCGCCGACAGGGGGATCGTGCCGGTCCCACGCTTGGTCATCCGGCCGACGCGCTGGGTTGAACGGCGGGGCCGAGTCCTCGAGGCGGATGGTCAGGTCGCCTGGTGCGGCCGTGACATCGATCCGGATGTCGCCACCGGCCTGGCGCCCGTAGCCATGGATGACGATGTTCTCGCACGCCTCGGCCACCGCCAGCTGGCAGGCGTAGCTGGTGGACTCGTCGAAGCCGGCGTCCCGAGCGCCGGCCTCAACGCATTCGCAGGCGGCCTCGATGGCCTCCAGGCGCCCCGGGATCGTCAGGCGGCGGACGGACACGCGGGCGTCTGTCAGAAGGAGGCGACCGCCGCTTCGCGGGTGGGATGGATGGCGAAGAGCGTGTCGACGCCGGCGATGGAGAGCGACGAGGAGGCCCGCTCCGAAGGCTGGGCGATGCACAGCTCGCCGGCGCCCTTGCAGGCCTTGAAGGCGTTCACCAGCACCCGCAGGCCGCTGGACGACAGGAACTCGACGCCGGCCAGATCGAGCACCAGGTTCTTCTTGCCCTTGTCGATCAGCGCCTGCAGAGCCGCTTCGAGATCGGCCGATGTGGCGGAATCGATCCGGCCGGTGACGGTGACGACGGCGATTCGCTTGTACTCCTGCGTCTGGATCTCCATGCTGGTCCTCCTAGACGGTTCGCTGCACAACGTACGCGGCAAGGTCCGACAGGGCGTCGCGCTCCCGGGAGTCCGGCAACAGGGCCAGGGCCTCCTGGGCGCGTCGCACGAAGACGCGCGCCTCGTCGAGCGAGCGCGCGATGGCATCCGACGTACGCACCTGCCAGATCAGCTCCTCGAGCGCCGCCGGGTCGAGCCGGCGCTCCAGGATGGCGTCGATGAAGTCATCCCCCATGGGTCGGCTGTCGAGCGCCAGCAGTGCAGGGAGCGTCAGCAGACCCTGGCGCAGGTCGCTGGCCACGGGCTTGCCGACCTCCTCCTGGTTGCCGACGAAGTCCAGCACGTCGTCGACGATCTGGAAGGCGACTCCCAGGTTGTAGCCGACGTTCTTGGCGTGGGCCGTGTGTTCGCGCGAGGCGCGGCTGAGGACGGCCGCCGCTTCCCCGGATACCTCGAACAGGGAGGCGGTCTTGGCGTAGATGCGATCGAAGTAGTCCTTGCGCAGGTCGCGCGTGCGGCTGCGGAAGAGCTGGTTGATCTCGCCGCTGACGATGGTCATCAGCGTGCGGGCAAACATCTCCATGACATCGATCGAGCCGGTCTGGGCGGCCAGGTGGGCGGCGCGGGCGAAGACGTAGTCCCCGGTCAGAACGGTCGCCCCGGGCGTCCACTGGGCGTTGAGCGTGGGCGTGCCGCGACGGAGCAGGGCCCCGTCGATCAGGTCGTCGTGCACCAGGGTGGCGGTGTGCAGCATCTCGATGGCGGCCGCCAGCGTCACCGCCCGCTGCCGCTCGCCGCCCAGCATGGCAGCCGTCAGCAACACGACCGTGGGGCGCACGCGCTTGCCACCGGAGGAGAGCAGGTGGTCGATGGCGCTGTCGAGGGCGGCATGGTG
>DYJB01000235.1 GCA_020723365.1 Candidatus Aquidulcis sp.
ACGACGAGAGCCCCATCGCCTGGACGCATTCGACGTATGGCGCCGAGGGCGTGACCAGCCAGTTGTGGATCGCCAATATCGACGGCTCGGATGTGCGCCTGGCGGTCGAGAGCGAACCGAGCGACGACATCGCCGAGTACTACTCCCTGGAGACGGTGCGCTGGATGCCCGATGGGGATCTGGTCTACGCCTGGCAGGTGACCGGCATCGGGGGGTACATCCTGTTCTTCGGCTGGTCGAGCTTCTACCGCTACGATCCGGAGGCGGACACGACGACGCCCCTGGTGCCGCTCGAGGGCGAGGGCGCGGGACCGTGCTGGTACGCCCTCTCGCCCGATGGATCGCACGCGGCCGGTGGCTGCGGGACCGGTGGAATGAAGGAACGCGAACTGGCCACCGGGACGGAGACCGGCTTCCCCGTGATGCCGGACCAGGGCCAGCAGGGCGGGGCGGCCTATTCGCCTTCCGGGGCGCGGTTCGCCTACGCCATCGCCCGAGGCAATCCCGACGATGAGCTCGGCCAGGTGCTGGTGCGCCTGAGCCACGACGAGGAAGCGATCGTCCTCTCGACTCAGACCCCCGGCTACTTCGAGCGCATCCTGTGGCTGGATGAGGATCGAATGGTCGTCGGCGCGGCGCAGCCCGAGGGGGGATCGGTCGACCTGTTGTCCATCGATGGAACCCGTACAACCGTCGGCGAAGGGCGGCTGATCGGCCTCCTGCAGGCTGCGGCACCCTTGGGGGCTGCCGGTGATGATCTCAAGAGCCTGGTCGACCGCGGTGACCTGGAGGTCGGGGACCTGACGGGCAATGGCGAGATTGCCGGCCCTGGGATCGACCTGATCGTGCGCAACCCGGGGCCGAGGGATATCGTCACCACCATCCCGTGCGGATTCATCTTCGAGCCGAGCGACGGGGGCGACCAGCGCCTGATGGTCGTCCAGCCGGCGAGCGTCAAGATCCCGGCCGGAGGTGAGGTGTCCGTGAGCGTCTATGTGGTGTGCATCGACTCGCACAAGGATACGCCGGATCAGGGGGCCGGCTACTCCCTGGGTGGCATGCAGAGCGGGCCGCTCTTGCAGCTGGCGCAGTGTGCTTGCCGGGAGGATCTCGCCGGCAGCCTGAATCCGTTTGAGGGTATGGGTGTGATGACGGCCGGCTGGATGATCAGCGAGGGCGCGTTGTTCAGCGAGATGGTGCCGGAGGATGCCTCCGGGGCGATGGGCGAGTTGTTTGGACCGAACGGGGACGTGCCCCTCTCGGGGATGCAGGAATTGCTGGAGCAGCCGGCCATGGCCTGGTTCGACCGCTGCGGGATTCCGAAGCCCTAGATCGCCGGCAGCAGCCCCCGCGCCAGATCACGGCGACCCTGCGGGCGGCGTCTGACAGGGGGACCCCGCCCCTGCTTCGGGCACGCGCCCCGGGATCGCGAGGCGCGCCGCTCGGCCAACGCCAGGGACGCAAGCCCGTCGGAAGCGCCACGCATCGAGCGCGCCTGCCCCGCCGGAGGGGCTCTCGCCTTCGTTCGCCGGCCCCGTGTGTACCCGCAACGGCAGCGCCTCCTCGGCCTCCCTGATCCGATCGCACGCCCAGCCGCAGCCGGAGATGCCGGGACGGCGGCACGGCTGCGGGGGCTGGAGCCTTCGCTGAGCTGCACGCCTGCCGGGCTGCTGCGAGACCGCACAAGGCGAGCGCCCCTGGCTGTGCGCATCCCCAGGGGATTTGGAGGGCGGAGACTCAATCCCGAAGCCTGGCGGAAGGGCACCGGGTGGGGGGACTGGGAAGCCGCGGCCCCGGCTGGTCCTGGGCGCAGCCGATCCCCCCGACTCCTTCGCCACCCCTTCACTCCTCCTTCATATCCTCCCGCTACGATGACGGCTGACCTCGAGCAAGGTCAAGGAGGCAGTTCATGAACAACACGCTCAAGATCCTCGCCATCGTGGTGCTCTCGCTGGTCGTGGTCGGCGCCCTGCTGGGCGCGGGGTTCCTCGTCGGACGGGCCGTCACGGCCCGACAGACGATCGTTGCCGGCGCCGGCCCCATCGGCGCCTACGGCTTCGACGGCCGGCCGGGCATGATGCAGGGCTGGGACGAGCGCCAGGCTCCGTCCTATGGGCCGGGAATGCAGCCGGGGTGGGGCATGGATCGCGGCCGGCGCCCGGGCATGATGGACGACTTCGGCCGCATGCCGATGTTCGGCGGCGGGCCGGCGGCTGCTGACGTCGAACCGCTGACGGTCGAGGCGACCGCCGATGCGGTGCAGACCTTCCTCGATGAACTGGGCAAGGACAACCTGGCGCTGGGTGAGATCATGATCTTCGACAACCACGCCTATGCCGTGATCGAGGACACCACCACCGGCCAGGGCGCTTTCGAAGTCCTGGTCGATCCGGTGCGCCAGGTCGTGCATCTGGAGTTTGGCCCGTCGATGATGTGGAACACGACCTACGGCATGCACGGCAGCGATCCGATCAACCCGCGCGGGATGATGGGCGGCCGGAGCATGATGGGCGGCCTGGGGACCTTCGGGCCGGTGGCCGCACCGGACAACGCCACCCCGCTGACCGAGGCCGAAGCGCGCGAGAAGGCTGTGGCCTACCTTGAGCAGGCCTACCCGGATCAGACGGTCTCGGCCACGGCCGAAGCCTTCCCCGGCTACTTCACTTTCGACGTGGAGACCGATGGGACACCCGTCAGCATGCTCAGCGTCAACGCCACCACCGGCCAGATCTGGTACCACACCTGGCACGGCACGTTCATTGAGATGAGCGAGTGAGACAGTCGTCGCACGAGAAGCCGCCTCCCAACCGGGAGGCGGCTTGCTTTCTGGCTGGCTGCGCCTCCCGCGGCGGCCCCGGCGCCACCTCGGCCGCCGCCTGCGCCTGACGATCCTAACGGCAGCGTCTTGCGCGATCGGGCGCTGGGGGGATTTCCACGCCGAGCTGCGCGCCGATCAGATCGGTGTCGCAGCGGCCTGACGGGGGATCACGGTGCGGCTGTCTCTAAAGGGTAGCCCGCCGCCACCCATTCGCGCAGTCCGCCGCCCAGGCAGGCGACGGGCCAGAAGCCGGCCTCAACCAGTATCCGGGCTCCGTCCTTGCTGCGTTTCCCGATCGTGCACACCACGACGATCTCGCGATCCGCCGGTAGGTCCCCCAGCCGCCCGGCCAGCTCGTCGAGCGGGATGTCGACGCTCCCAGGGATGTGGCCGGCGTTCCAGTCGGCTTCCCCGCGCACATCGAGGAAGAAGGCCTGGGCCTGGAGCTTCTCATAGGCCTGGGAAGCCGTGATCTCGGTGGCCACCCGCGCGGTCGTGCGGAGCCACAGCAGGAGCAG
>DYJB01000236.1 GCA_020723365.1 Candidatus Aquidulcis sp.
GGGAGCAGGATCGCCGGGCTGAGATCCCAGACGATCTCCGACTCGCCAGCGTCGCAGCCTCCCGGGGAGCTGACACTCGTCGGGGGAAGGGATGCCCCCACGAAGGTCATGCCGGAAGGTAGACAATCGGTCACCCGGGTCAGCGTAGCCGGACCCGCCCGCCCGTTGATGATCAGGATCGTGAAGTCGACGGGCGTGCTTACTCCAGGCTGCACATCTCTGGGACTGCCCAGCTTCAACGGATGCACCAGCGGCGTCGGCGTCGGCGTCTGGGTCGGCGTGTTGGTGACCGTCGGCGTATGCGTCGGAGGCTCGTCGGTGGGCGTGTTCGTCGGCACGCCCGGCGTGTTGGTCACCGTCGGCGTGCTGGTCTCCGCCCCGGGCGTGCCCGGGCCCGGCGTGGGCGTGGACGCAACGTCAGTCGGGGTCGGGGTATCGCAACTGTTGCCGGGCAGAAGGCACCCGACGGCCGTGGCGATCGGAGGCAGCCCCAAGCCCTCGGCGGCCTCCAACAGGAAGCGCGGATCCAGCGGCGCCATGGGCAGCCAGGCCCAGGGCGCATAGTCGGCCCGCAGGTTGGAGCGCGTGTCGCCCCCCTCGGCCGGCAAGGACGTCAGCAGCGCCACCTGGCCGCAGCAGAACAGGATCAGGAAGACAAGCAGGATCCAGGGCAGCAGGAACCACGGCCTGCGCCGGGATTCGGCTTCCGGTTGGCTCTCGGTGACCTGCGCATCCTGCGTCATCGTGCTGCCTTCTTTCCAGCCCGTCCGACCCGTGCCCCCCTGCTCCTGCACCGCCGCCTCGGGCCTATCCCAGCGGCGGATACGAGACGGCGAAGGTGTTGCCGCGCGGCTCGTGGCGGCGGACCCACATCTGCCCGCCGGTCTTGTCGACGATCGCCTTGGCCATCGCCAGCTCCAGCCCCGTCGGGCCGAAGCGGCCGCGCGATTCGACGAACACTTTCTCAAACAGATGCGGCATGTCGGCCTCCGAGATCACCTCGCCCTCGTCGCTGACCTCCAGCCACACCTGCTCCTGGTTGTAGCGCACGCGTATCCCCAGCTCACGCCCGGGTTCCGAGCGCCAGGTGGCCTGCGAGACCAGCTGCTCGAGCAGCTTGCGCACCAGCTCGCGATCGGCGTGCACGTAGGGGACGCGCTCCTCGATCTCGATCTTCGGCACCACACCCGTCTGACGGGCCTGGTCGGCGGACGCGGAGTCCATCCACTCGCGCACCAGCGCCGCGAAATCCACCGGCTGGGGCGCGGCCCCGGCGCCGGCCTCGATCTGCACCAGCGTCATCAGGTCCTCGGTCCAACGCCGGATGCTCCCCAACTGGGTCATCAATCGGTCCACCCGCTCGGTGGCGCGCGAGTCGGCCTGCACCTCCGGCAGCTCATTCAGCTCGACGACGCTGGAGAAGGCCTGCGCCAGCGGGTTGCGAATGCGGGAGGCGGCCTCCGTAAGCAGCCGCAGCGTGATCTCGTCCAGGCGCTTCAGGTGGGTGATGTCGCGCAGGACCATGACCCACCCGCCGCCCTGCTCGGCTTCAGTGCGCGGGATCGACGTCAGGCTGACCATCTGCACGGCGTCGCCCGGATAGGGGACCTCGGTCACCGCCGGCCGCTGCCCTTCGAAGGCCTGCCAGTGGGCCAGCAGCACGGCTAGAGGCGGCGGCAAGCGCGTCCACGCCTCCAGCCCGACGAGCGTCTCCTGCCCGAGCAGGTGGCAGGCGGCGGGGTTGGCGGCAATGACCACGCCTTCGGCGTCCGCCGCCAGGATGGCATCGCCGGCGTTGGCGATCACCGACCGAAGCCGCTCGCGCTCGGCCGTCACCTTCGCCAGCAGCTGCTCGCGCTCCAGGCGAATACGGCGGTACTCGCTGGCGCGCTCGACGGCCAGTGACAGGTCGCTGATCCGGTCCAGGGGCTTGGGCAGATAATCGAAAGCGCCGCTCTGGCGCATGGACGAAATGGCCGATTCGAGCGTGCCGGCCCCGCTGACGACGATCGCCTCCAGCGCCGGGTCGTGGACCTTGGCCTTGCGCAGCAGCTCGATGCCATCAATGCCCGGCATCATCAGGTCGGTCACCAGCACCGCGTAGGGTCCGCTGCTCTCGAGCGTGCGCAGCCCGGCTTCACCGTCGGCGGCGGTGTCGACCTGGTAGCCGCGACGCACCAGGTGCCCGACCATTAGCTGGCGATAGTCATCGTCGTCGTCGACCACCAGGACGCGATCCCCCTTCATGCAGCCGACTCCTTGGCGCCCGCTCCCGGTTTGTCCTCGATTGGCAGGCTCAAGAGGAAGGTCGCCCCCTGCCCGGGCTGGCTTTCGGCTTCGATCTGCCCGCCGTGGCGGGTGAGGATGCCGTAGCTGACGGCCAGCCCCATGCCGGTCCCCTGGCCCTCCGGTTTGGTGGTGAAGAACGGATCGAAGATGCGCGGCATGACCTCCGGCGCGATCCCGACCCCGCTGTCGCGCACGGTGACGACGGCCTTCGAATCCACAACCTTCAGCGCCACCTTCAGATCGCCGCCATCGGGCATAGCCTGAACGGCGTTCTGGATCAGGTTGATCAGCACCTGCTGGATCTGCTGCGGGTCGTAGGTGACGTACAGCGGCGCGGCCGGCAACGCCTTCTCGACGCGGACCTTGCCCTTGCGCAGCAGGTAGTCCGTCAGGCGCAGCGAGCCTTCGATCGTCTCGCGCAGATCGCGTCGCGTCATCGCCGTCGCCGACTCCCTGGCGAAGACCAGCAGATCGGTCACGATCGAGTTGGCGCGCGTGGCGTTGTCACGGATCTGACGGTAGGCCTCGATCGCACCGGCGCCCTCCAACGGATCGTCGAGCAGCTCCTCCGCCAGCCCCTTGATCACGCCCAGGGGGTTCTTGACGTCGTGCACAATGCCCGCCGCCAGCTGGCCGACGGCCGCCAGCTTCTCGGATTGAACCAGCTGGCGCTGCGCGGCCTGCAGCCGCTCATACATCTCCGCCAGCTGCCGGTTGCTCTCGATGGCTTCTGCGTACAGGCGCTCGGCCTCGGCGGTGCGGGCCTGCAGGCGTTCGGTCATCGCGTCGAAGGCCCTGGCCAGGTCGCCGATCTCGTCGCTGCGCTCCAGCCCGCTCTCCTGCTCCAGGTCGCCCGAGGCCACGGCCTGGGCCATGCTGCGCAGGCGCAAGATGGGGCGGGCGATGCTCTGGGCCAGCCAGAAGCCCAGCAGCATGATGGCCGCCGTGCCCAGGGCGAAGATCCCGCTGAACACGGTGCGGCTGGTGGACTCGGTGGTCACCAGGAAATTGCTGGGCAGGATGACG
>DYJB01000237.1 GCA_020723365.1 Candidatus Aquidulcis sp.
TCTTCTCGTCCTCGCCGGAGGTGGCCTCCATCGAGTCGGTCTACCCCAACGCCAGCTGGCACGAGCGCGAGGTCTTCGACATGTTCGGCGTGACCTTCGGCGGCCACGCGGACCTGCGCCGCATTCTCATGCCGGCGGACTGGGTGGGCCACCCGCTGCGCAAGGACTACCCGCTCGGCTACGAAGAGGTGCAGTTCACCTTCAACGCCGACGAGATCGACCGGCGCAAGCCCTACGCCAGGGATTGAGGCGCTCCCCATGCTGCCACGCGAGATGGAAGTCACGGTCGACGAGCTTAAGCACCTGGTTTCGCCGCGCGCCCTGAGCGGCGACACGATGCTGCTCAACATGGGACCGCAGCACCCCAGCACCCACGGCGTGCTGCGCCTGCTGCTCGAGCTGGATGGCGAGGTCGTCGTCACGTGCATCCCCGACATCGGCTTCCTGCACACCGGCATCGAGAAGAACATGGAGGTCAAGACCTACACCCAGGCGCTGGTCATGACCGACCGCATGGACTATCTCAACAACCTGGGCAACAACCTGACCTACTGCCTGGCGGTCGAGAAGCTGGTCGAGCTGGACGTGCCGCCTCGGGCCCAGGCCGTGCGCGTCATCCTGACCGAGCTGCAGCGCATCGCCTCCCACCTGGTATGGCTGGGGACGCACGCCCTCGACCTGGCGGCCATGTCGGTGTTCCTGTACTGCTTCCGCGAGCGCGAGCAGATCCTCGACATCTTCGAGATGGTCTCGGGCCAGCGCATGATGACCTCCTACTTCCGGCCGGGCGGACTGTGGCGCGACCTGCCGGCCGGGTTCGAGGCGGCGGTACGCCAGTTCGTCGGGGCCTTCCCGGCGCGCGTCGCCCAGTACGAGAGCCTGCTGACGAAGAACCCGCTGTTCGTCGACCGAACCCGCCGCATCGGCGTGATCTCGGCCGAAGACGCCCTGCGCTGGGGTCTCACCGGCCCGATGCTGCGCGGCTCGGGCATCGCCCTGGACTTCCGCAAGGCGCAGCCCTACAGCGGCTACGAGCAGTACGACTTCGAGATCCCCACGGGCACGCGCGGCGACACCTACGACCGCTACCTGGTGCGCATGGCCGAGCTCTACCAGTCGGTGCGCATCATTCAGCAGGCGCTCGACCGCCTGCCGGGCGGCGCCTGCATCAGCAGCAACCGCAAGTTCGTCCCGCCGCCGCGCTCGGAGCTCGGGCGGAGCATGGAGGCCGTCATCCACCACTTCAAGTTGTGGACCGAGGGCTTCCCGGCGCCCAAGGGCGCCGTGTACGTGGCGACCGAGTCGCCGCGCGGTGAGCTCGGCTGCTACCTGGTCGGCGACGGCGGCCCCAAGCCCTACCGGGTCCACTTCCGCACGCCGTCCTTCGCCCACCTGCAGGTGCTGCCCCTGCTCAGCAAGGGGCACTTCGTCGCCGATCTGGTCGGCATCATTGGCAGCGCCGATATCGTCCTGGGGGACGCCGACCGCTAGGGCAGGAGGGGCTACCTTGCTGGCAGACAAACACCGCGCTGAGATCGAAGCCATCCTGGCCAAGTACCCGCCGGAGCACCGACGCTCGGCCGCCATGCCGTTGCTGTATCTGGCGCAGCAGGAGTACGGCCACGTCACGCAGGCCGCGCTGCAGGAGGTCGCCGAGCTGATCGGCGCCGATCGCACGCAGGTCGGATCGCTGGTCGGCTTCTACACGCTCTACCACGATCAGCCGGGAGGCACGTACCGCCTTCAGATCTGCACCGATCTGCCCTGCGCCTTGCGCGGCGCCGAGACCTTCGCCGAGAAGCTGTGCGAGAACCTGGGCGTGCGCCTGGGCGGGACGACACCGGATGGGATGATCACGGTCGAGGGCGTGATGTGCCTGGCCGGCTGCGATCGCGCGCCGATGTTTCAGGTGCAGGGGGCGGACGGCATCCACTACCACGAGAACCAGACGGTTGAGTCCGCCATGAAGGTCGTCGACGACCTGCGCCGGAAGTCCAGCCATGCCTGAGCACATCCTGCTGCGCCACCGCGACCTGCCCGGGCTCGAACGGCTCGACGTCTACCGGAAGCACGGCGGGTTCGAAGCCCTGCGGCAGGCGGTCAGCACGCAAACGCCGGCGCAGGTGATCGACGTGGTCAAGGCCTCCGGGCTGCGGGGCCGGGGAGGCGCCGGTTTCCCCACCGGCGTCAAGTGGTCGTTCCTGACGCCCAACGTCTTCCCGCGCTACGTCGTGGCCAACGCCGATGAGTCGGAGCCCGGGACGTTCAAGGATCGCGAGATCCTCGAGCGCAACCCGTTCCAGTTCCTGGAGGGCGTGGCCATCTGCGCCTATGCCGCGCAGGCCAACCTGGCCTACGTCTACTGCCGGGGCGAGTTCTGGGATCTGGCCCACGTCCTGGAAAGCAAGATCGCCGAGCTGCGCGCCGCCGGACTGTTGGGCAAGAAGCTCTTCGGGAGCGACTATGCCCTTGACATCCAGGTCCACCTGGGAGCCGGGGCGTACATCTGCGGCGAGGAAACCGCCCTGCTCGAGTCGCTGGAGGGCAAGCTGGGCCAGCCTCGGCTGCGCCCGCCCTTCCCGGCGGCCGAAGGCCTGTACGGCAAGCCGACCGTGATCAACAACGTCGAGACGCTTGCCAACCTGCCGCCCATCCTCACACGCGGGGCGGCCTGGTATCGAAGCATCGGGACCGAGAAGAGCCCCGGACCGAAGGTCTTCTGCCTTTCGGGGCACATCGCCAGGCCCGGCAACTACGAACTCCCGCTGGGGACGACGTTCCGCGAGCTGATCTTCACGCACGGCGGCGGGGTGCCCGGCGGCCGCCGGCTCAAGGCCATCATGCCGGCCGGCGCCTCGTCGTCCATCCTGGCCGCCAGCGACGCCGTGCTCGACACGCCCATGGACTACGAATCGGTCGCCGCCCTCGGCTCCGCCCTCGGCTCGGCCTCCTTGATCCTGATGGACGACACGGTTGACATGGCCTGGGTGGCGCGCAAGACGACCGAGTTCTTCAAGCACGAGTCGTGCGGCAAGTGCACCCCCTGTCGTGAGGGTACCTACTGGATGCTGCACCTGACGGAACGTCTGACGGGCGGCGCCGCCAGGCCGGAGGATGCGGCCTTGCTCGAATCCGTCGCCCGCGGCATGCAGGGCAAGTGCCTGTGCGCGCTGGGTGAGTTCTCGACCATGCCGGTGACCACGGCGCTGGAGCGCTTCGGCGCCGACTTCCCCGCCGCGGCCGGGGGTGCGGCATGAGCGAGACGCTGGTGCGCGTGACCATCGACGGCCGCGAGGTCAGCGT
>DYJB01000018.1 GCA_020723365.1 Candidatus Aquidulcis sp.
GGAGCGAATGGGGGCCGGTGACGCAGGCCATGGTCGCCATGGTCTACGGCGACAATCCGACGCACGCGCCGAGCATGGCCTGGATGAAGACGCGCAAGGGGCGCGGCTACCTGAAGTACGACAATCCGTCGCACGGCGCGCCGCACAAGATGAACAGCGAGCTGTTCTGGGAGTCGAAGAAGCCGTTCGCGGAGAAGTACGGGGCGAAGTTCGTCAACTTCGGTGGCGCGGCGCCGGCGGACGGTGCCGGCATCCAGGCCGAATTCGAGGCCAATCTCAAGGCCGTCATCGAGGTGCTGCACAAGGACCAGGCGCTGGTCGACTACCTGGCCGAGCGGCTGGTGTCGCTGGGGGAGAGCGTCCCGGAGGAGATCGCCGGCTTCCGCCTGCAAACGAAGGGTGTGCCGTGGAAGGACGAGCGCCTGTTCGACTTCACCCGCTATCCGGAGGAGCTGTTCGCCAAGCCGGGGACCTCGATCGCCAACCGGGCGGCGCTGGCCAAGTGGGGCGCCTGGATCAACGCCTACGCCGCCAAGGAGTACGGCCGGCCGTTGTTCATCGCCGCCTCCGCCGACCTGGCCGACTCGACCAACATCAGCGGCTTCTCCGCCGGCTATGGGGACTTCAAGGGCTACGGCTGGTACGAGCGCTATGGCACGCAGGAAGGCGTGCTGCTGCCCCAGGAGATCACCGAGTTCGCTAACGTCGGCATCCTGGCGGCCATGGCCACCGTGAACTTCTCCAAGGACCCCGAAAAGGAGTTCGATGGGTTCTGGGGCGCCTGCTCGACTTACGGCTCGTTCTCGTACTTGAAGTACGGCATGATGCGCCTGTTCAGCCAGCTGGCGCAGGACTGCGAGCTGAAGGTGGGCAAGCTGATGTACGTGGCCGGCCACTCGGGGCCGGAGACAGCCGATGACAGCCGCACGCACTTCGGCATCTTCGAGCCGTCGGTGATGCAGCTTTTCCCGCGCGGCCACATCCTCAACCTGCACCCGTGGGAGTACAACGAGGTGCCGGTGCTGCTGGGGGCGGCCTTTGCCAGCCCGGTGCCGCTGGTCGTGCTGCACCTGACGCGCCCGCCGATCACCATCCCGGACCGCGCCAGGCTGGGCATCCCGTCGCACTTCGAGGCGGCCAAGGGCGCCTACGTCGTGCGCGACTATACCCCGGGCAAACCGCGCGGCGGTGCCATCGTGGTGCAGGGCACCAGCGCCATGGCCGGGATCGTTAAGCTGCTGCCCGAGCTCGAGGGGCGCGGGCTGAACGTCAAGATCGTGTGCGGCGCCTGCCCTGAGCTGTTCGCGCTCCAGCCGGAGGCGTACCGCGCGAACGTGCTGAGCGCGGCAGACCGGGCCGACTCGACCTTCATCTCGACCCAGTCGCGGGCTTCGATGCAGGACTGGAGCTTCAACCCGCTGGCAGGCGAGTACGCTCTGACGTCCGATTGGGACGACCGCTGGCGGACGGGCGGAACCGTTGACGAGGTGCTGGAGGAAGCGCACCTTTCGCCGGACTGGCTGCTCAAGGGCATCGAGCGCTTCGTCAAGGAACGGTCAGAGCGGCTCGAGCGGCAGATGGCTGACCTCGAGGCAGCCGGCCGCAGCTAACTGTCTCCGGGGGCTGTGAGCTCTAACCCGGCCTGACCCGTGGCAACGCCATCAGTCAGGCCGGTCCGATTCGACCCACCACGTGTCACGTGGTGAAGCCACGTGACACGTGGTGGGTTATCCCGCGGCCGAGGAGTAGAATCGATCGCGGTGGGGAGGGCAGGGGGCAAGGGCGCCGATCGGGGCGCCTTCCGGAAGGCGAGGTCACTATGCGCGAGATCCTCCCGGACGTCGAGCGCTGGCTGGGCGAGGGCAAAGCCGTCGCCGTCGCCACCATCACCAAGACCTGGGGCTCCTCGCCGAGGGCGGCCGGGTCGAAAATGGCAGTCTGCGCCGACGGCGCCATGGCCGGATCGGTCAGCGGCGGGTGTGTCGAGTCGGCCGTGGTCCAGGAAGCGCTCCAGGTCCTCAAGAGCGGCAAGCCGAAGCAGCTTCACTATGGGGTCAGCGATGATCAGGCCTGGGAGGTCGGGCTGGCCTGTGGGGGTCAGATCGACCTTCTGGTCGAGCCTCTGTCGGCTTGGCGAGCAGCCGCGGCAGGGAAGACGTCAGCCTATGACACGCTCGTCAAGGCGCTGCGCGAGGAACGCCCCGTGGTCCGAGCCGTCCTGCTGCGCCGGGGCGATGTGCCCACCTGGGAGCAGGCGGCGTTTCCGTGGGATTCCGCACCGGCCGGCTCGCTGCCTTCCGGATTGTGGGAGATCGCCGGCGCCGAGGCCGACCGTCTGCTGAGCGGCGGCGTCTCGGGAGTCCGCACGCACACGCTCCACGGCGAAGGGATGGAGGTCTTCTATGACCTCGAACTCCCCCCGCCGACACTCGTCATTGTCGGCGGCGTGCACATCGGCATCGAGCTGGCACGTCTGGCGAAGCCGCTGGGCTTCCGCGTGATCGTGGTGGACCCGCGCCGGGCGTTCGGCGATCCGGCGCGCTTCCCGATGGCCGACCGCGTGGTCGCCGAGTGGCCGGCCGAGGCGCTGGCCGCCATCGGCCTGACGCCCTCCACCGCCGTCACCGCTGTCTCGCACGATCCCAAGATCGATGATCCCGCCCTCATCAGCGCCCTGCGCAGCCCCGCCTTCTACATCGGCGCCTTGGGCAGCGCCGAGACCAATCGGCAGCGCCGCAAGCGCCTGATGGAAGCCGGCGTGAAGGAGGCCGACCTGGCGCGGCTGCGAGCGCCGATCGGCCTCAACCTGGGGGGCCGGGCGCCGGCCGAGATCGCCCTGGCCGTCCTGGCCGAGATCGTGGCCACGCGCGCGGGCTCGCCTCTCGCTGAGCGAGGACCGTCCGGCGGCGCCTGACTGCCCGCGCGGGTCTTTCCTTGCGCGAACCACTCAATCCTGGAAGCCGGCGACGGGCGTTGGCGAAGGCTGGCAGGCGGGAGAGGTCTCGGGAACCGGCGAGACCGAGGCCGCATCCATGTACGCTTCATCGGCGAGAAGGCCATACGAGGTAGCGAAGTAGGAATCGAAGATCGTGCGGAAGGTGTTCACCGGCGAGATTGCCGGGTAGATCGCGCCGCCCAAGCCGTGGGGCAAGTAGAATGCGTTGAGGATGCTCAGATAGCCCGAGTCATCCCCCG
The DNA here is from genome assembly GCA_020723365.1 of Candidatus Aquidulcis sp. GTDB lineage: Bacteria > Chloroflexota > Anaerolineae > Anaerolineales > E44-bin32 > DYJB01. The sequence continues at coordinate 3,196 of DYJB01000018.1, forward strand.
AGGGATAGACGCCCGTGTCCCCCTGCAACACGATGATCGGTGGGGTGGGGGAGCTGGCCAAGATGGCGCCAACAATCTCAAGCAGCTGCCGATTCGCGAACTGCACCCCGTTGACGTACCCCGCCCGCCAGTAGTCCGAGTCGACCGCGCCTCCGCCCCTCCCCCCGTAGTACCCAGGATCGAGCAGGATGCTCCCGTCGGCGGCGAACACGTGCGGAACGTGCGGGATGAGCACGTGAGCGAAGGTGAACGTGGGCTCGGCGATGGCCGAGATGCGCGGGAGATGGTCCAGGATGAAGAGTTGCCGCTGAATGTGGCCCTGGTAGGGATAGTTGACCAGGCGCGAGGCCGGGTCAAGGGCCTGCTTACGCGCGTCTGCGAGAGCGAGGATGGCCGTGCTCTTCAAGAACAGCGAGTCGAGTGGCGCCAGCCTCTGGAGATCAAGGGACTCCATCCCCGGGCCAAGGTAGTAGTCGGCATCCGTGAGCCTGGTCCATTCGAAGCCAGTGTCGAACGCGACCGTCTTGTAGCCCAGCAATTCCAGACTGCCGCGGACGACACTGTGCTTGATGCGCCCCGAGAGGGCCTCCGCTGTGAGTGGCTCCTCGCCCCGGCGACCGCCGGGCAGGTACTCCAGGCTGAGCGCAGACGCCAGGGACGTGTGCGTGGCGCCGTAGTTCGCGCGGCTGCACTCGGCCACGACGAATCCTAGTTGGCGCAGTTCCTGGAGGAAAGGCTCATTGTCAAGGCCGTACTCGCGCTGCATGATATCTCGGCGTGAGTAGGTGTCGAGGATGATGTAGTAGATGTCGGGCAGCGGGTCTCCGGCGGCGACAGAGAGGCGCTGCGCCGACGACGCCAGGCTGATGGCCTCCTGAGCGCTGCGGGTGAGCAATGCTTCGACGGCTGCGATGCGCCCCAGTGGGATGGCCAGTAGGATCAGCGAGGCGAGATTGAGAGAGCGTGTAAGGCCGTTGGAGATACCGGGCTGCCTGATCAGCCGCCACAGCCCGAAAACCAGCAGTCCGGCATACACCGGAAGCAACACCCGGTGACGCCCGAGGTTGACGCCGAGGATCGGCTGCGCCTCGAGCAAGTGATATACGTGCCCGTAGGAGAAGAAGAGTAGCAATAGGAAGAGCGCTGCCAGGGCCGCCCGGGTGTGGTCGCGCAACACCGCTCGGAACACGGCAAAGGCCAGTCCCGCCACGAGCAGTGTGGCGAGCAAGGGCCGCAGGACCGCTGCCGCCTCCACCTCGCGTATGTTCTCGCTCAAGAGGGCCAGAGGGGGGTAGAAGGCGAAGGTGAGAAGGTAGAGCGGGACCCGCTTGAGCATAGGACCCTTGGGCTGGAATGCGCTCGTGGCTTGGCTGCCTCTAGGCTAGGGTGCTCCCGGCAGAAGCGGACACCCGCAACCCTCGGGACCACGCACCCTGCTATTCTAGCGTATCGGAGCGGGCGGGCGGTGACCGCTGACGCTGCGCACTGCCGCGGAACGGTGGTGGGGGACGGACAGGGGGCGCCGGAGCGCCCCCTGAGGTTTGCGAGCGGCTTGATCGATTCGCTCAGGACAGCGAGCGCACGAAGTACTTGGGGTTGAGGGGCTCGCCGGTGGCGGTCTTCACGTGGCCGCTCCAGTCCTCGCGCGCCCCGGGCTTGAAGACGCGCTCCATCAGCCAGCGACCGGCCTTCTTCTGGCCGACGATCCCGCCGGCAGTGCGCAGGATGCGGTCGCGGAACTGCTCCGCCACCAGGTGGCCGAGCTCATAGTTGTGGTAGTAGACAGGCGCCAGGGCGACGTGGATCTTGGCCGCCCAGTCCGGCTGCCTGCGGCCCTCCGGCCGGGACACCATCTGATAGCGCTCGACCAGATCCCACCACAGCGTGTCCAGGTCGCGCTCGGGATCGGCATACAGCGCCATCTCGAAGTAGGTCATCACCAGGCACCAGCGGGTGAAGATCAGCCCGGCGGCACGATCGATGTCCCTGGCGGCCGACGACAGCCGCAAGGCTTCCCGCTTCGGCAAGCCAAGGATGACGTTCAACCACGTCGGGTCGGTGGCCAGGCCGCCCATGAAGATGGCGACAGCCTCCGTGGAAAGCGTGTGCGCCGGGGTCCGCACCATCCAGGGCAGGGCGCGGTCGATGTACTTGTCGTAGACGCCATGGCCGAGCTCGTGCAGGATGGTGGACGCCCAGCGGCGTGTGGGGACCAGGTTGTTCAGCGTGCGGACATCGCCTTCGCGGTCGATGTGAATGCAGAAGGCGTGCTGGTTCTTGCCAGGGCGGGCGTACAGGTCGGAGCGGGCGAGGATGTCGCGCACCTCCATGCCCAGGCCGTCGTAGGTGGCGGTGGCCAGCGCCACCAGGTCCTTGCCTTCGAACAGCCCGTCCATGTCGACCTCGCCCAGGAGCGGAACCTCCTGGAAGAAGCGATCGCCGTAGTGCCAGGGGCGCAGGGCGCTGCGGGCGACGTCGAAGTGGGCCGAGCGCAGCCCGTTGATGCGCCCCATCAGCGCCGCGTGGGGCTGGCGTGTGGCGGCCTCGAGGTCGGCAAACAGGCTGAGCAGTTCGTTCTCGTCGATTTCATCCATCGCCAGGGCGCGCTGGAAGTGGTCGCGGAAGCCCTGCGTGCGGGCGGCCCGGTTGCGGACGCGCGCCAGCTGGCGGATGCTCTGCGCCACTTCAACACCCACCTGCTTGCTTGCCTCCCACGCCTCCTGCACCTCGGCCGAGCTCCGGCTCTTGTGCAGGATGGCTTCGAGCTCATTGTCGTTGAGCTCCTTGCCGCCGACGCGGCCGCGGAAGTTCAGGTACTTGCCGCGCACGTCGGCTTCGAGCCGCGTCAGCTCGTCGATGGCGGCGTCGTCCTGCTGGTTGCGGGCGGCGGTCAGGTAGACCAGCTTGAGCTGGCGGGCGAGAAGAGGGTCGCCGGCGGCGCGGGCATCGTGGAGTTGCTTGGCCTGGAGGTAGCGCGGGCGGTCGGCCCAGAAGCGCATCCAGGCGGCCTGGGCATCCTGGTTGCGCTGATTGGCTTCGGGCGTGCCGCTGACGGCCGCTTCCCATTCAGCCAGCTGATAGGCCTTGTCGATCGGGCGCACAGCCTCCACGGTCTCAGCAACGAAGGTTTCCACGGTCGCGGCCACAGGTCATCCTCCTGCATGAGGCGGGTCGAATAGGTTCGGGGAACGGAAGTATAGCATCCGGCGGGTCCGCCGCCGAGATCGGAGACTCGCTGCCGCTGGGGTCCGGCAGGCGTGCGATAATGGCGAGGCAACACCCGCCGGCGGTAGTAGCCCGGGGTGGCCCGGGACGGGCTGCCAGGCCGAGGAACGAGGAAGGGCATGACGATGAGCGACAACCCCGACGCCATCCCGATCCTGAACGGCCGCCGCCTGCTGCTTGGCGTGTGCGGCTCGATCGCCGCCTACAAGGCCGCCGACCTGGCCTCCAAGCTGACCCAGGCGGGCGCCCAGGTCGACGTGCTCCTGACCGAGGCGGCCACGCGCTTCGTCTCGCCGCTCACCTTCCAGTCCGTCACCGGCCGCAGGGCCTGGACGGACGCCGACCTGTGGGGACCCGAAGCGCACATCCTGCATGTTGAATTGGGTCGGGGAGCCGACCTGCTGGTCATCGCGCCGGCGACGGCAACGACGCTTGCCCGCCTGGCCCACGGCAGAGCCGACAACCTGCTGGCGTTGACGGCGCTGGCGGTGCGCTGCCCCCTGCTGCTGGCCCCGGCCATGGATGCCGGCATGTTCGAGCACGCCGCCACACAGGAGAACCTGCGCACGCTCCAGGGGCGCGGCGCCACTATCGCCGGGCCGGGTGAGGGGCGTATGGCCTCCGGGCTCGTCGGGCGCGGGCGGATGCTCGACCCGGTGGAGCTGGTGGGCCACATCCGGCTGACGCTGGGCGCCGGTGGGCCGCTGCGCGGCCGCTCGGTTGTCGTGACCGCCGGGGGTACGCAGGAGCCGCTCGACCCGGTGCGTGTGCTCGCCAATCGCTCCTCGGGCAAGCAGGGCTACGCCCTGGCGCAGGCGGCGCTCGATCGCGGCGCGGCCGTGACCCTCATCAGCGGCCCGACAGGCTTGACGACGCCGCAGGGCGCCCGGCGCATTGACGTGGAGACTGCCTCCGCCCTGCAGCAGGCGACGCTGGCGGAAGCCGGCAAGGCCGATGTGCTGATCATGGCGGCGGCTGTGGCCGACTTCCGCCCGGCGACCGTGTCCGGCGACAAGATCAAGCGCGGCAGCGGAGGGTTGACGCTCAAGCTCGAGCCAACGGAGGACATTCTGCGCGCCGTGGGCGAGGCAAAGCGAAAGGGCGGCCGCCCGTCCGTCGTCGTCGGATTCGCGGCTGAGAGCCGCGACCTGATCGCCAACGCCGGTGCCAAGCGCATCGCCAAGGGCGTCTCGCTGATGGTGGCCAACGACATCACGGCGCCGGGCGCCGGCTTCGGCGTAGACACCAACCGTGTGACGCTCATCGGCGCCGACGGCGCGCCTCAGAATCTCCCGCTGCTGTCGAAAGCGGCTGTGGCCGAGGTCGTGCTCGATCGCGTCGTCGACTTGCTGAGCAAGGTGAGCTGAGGCGCCGGGGCATGGCCGGAACGCGCGGCGGGCTGTGGCTGGGAACGCAGGGCTTCGCCTTCGACGAGTGGGTCGGCCCGTTCTATCCCGCCGGCACGTCCAAGTCTGGCTACCTGGAAGCCTACGCGCGGCACTTTGCCACGGTCGAGATCGATTCGACCTTCTACGCCACCCCGCGCCCTTCGGTGGTGGCCGGCTGGCGCGAGCGCACCCCGGACGGGTTCCGCTTCTCGGCCAAGTTCCCGAAGTCGATCACGCACGACCGCAAGCTCGACGGAGCGCAGGCCGACGCCGAAGGTTTCGTGCGCACGATGCAGCAGCTCGGCGACAAGCTGGGCGTGCTGACGCTGCAGTTCGCCTACGACTTCACCCCGGACCTGGCGCCGCGCCTGGATGACTTCCTCGGCCGCCTGCCCAAGGGGCCGCGCTACGCCGTCGAAGTGCGCAACCGCGGCTGGCTCAAACCCGACCTGGGCGAGATGCTCTCCGGTCACGGGGCGGCGCTGGTGCTGCAGGACCTGTTCTACATGCCCAAGATGACCTGGATCACGGCGCCGTTCACCGTCATCCGCTGGCTGGGGCGGCGAAGCAACATCGAACACTTCGACCGCATCCAGATCGACCGCACGCCGGAGCTGACCTCCTGGGGGCAGCGCGTGCGCCAGTTCCTGGATGACGGCATCGAGGTCTACGGCTACTTCAACAACCACTTCGCCGGCCACAGCCCGGCCAGCCTGCGTCAGTTCGAGACCATCCTCTCCCAAATCGCCTAGCTGCAGTTCCTCGAAGTTCCTCGAGCCGCATGGCGACGCGGCTGGCGCAGCCAGCGGCCGGTCAACCAGCGGACGGCGGGCCGAAGCCCTACGGTGTCCGGGATCGCCAATGGCACGCCGTCATGTCGCGATTCCCGCCAGGCGACCTGGATTCGGCCGCCGCCTCGCGGGTGCTGTTCATCCCCCACAGCGCCGTGGACCGAAGGTACGGGTTGGCCGACCCCGGCAGCCCACGTAGACTGTGGCCACACGGTTTCACAGTCGGAGGTGGTCCATGGTTCGAACCGGGTATCAGTGGTTCGCGATAAGCGTGGTGGCGGCGTTCGCGGCGCTGGGTGCGCTATCGGGATGCACGCTGCGCCCGGCGGCGGTGATCGATGCGCCTCTCGTGCCGCCCCAGGTGCAGGCGCCGCAGCCAGCCAACGAGCAGGCTGCGCCGACTCCGACGCCAGCGGACGCTCCCCCGGCGACGGAGACGCAAGCAGGGCCTGAGGAGGCACCCCTCGATTCGGCGTCTGCTGCCGTCGGCCCGGACTTTGTCCCGGGGATCAACCCCTTGACCGGACTACCGGTGGCCGACCCGGCCGTGCTCACCTGCAAGCCGCTGATGGTGGCGATCTCGCTCTTCCCGGTCAGCGCCCGTGAGAAGCAGGCCGGGCTGCCCCAGGCGGCCTTCGTGTTCGAGATCTACGACCACGACGGCATGACGCGCAACCTGGTGGGCTTCTACGGCGACTACATTCAGGGCCTGGAGGAGATCCTGGCCAACCATCTGGCCGAGAGCGCTCCGGGGTTCTCGATTGGCCCGATCCGCTCCGGCCGACTCGCCTACGAGGACATCAAGACGCTCTTCCCCGGCGCGGTGCTGATCACGGCCGGCGCCTCCTCCGAGGTGGCCGAGCAGCTCTCCAACCGCCAGAACGTGTTCGGATCGGATCCGGGGAACATCAACAGCGCCGGGCTGGACCTGGCCAAGCTGCAGGGACTGGTGCCCTGCAATGCCGATCCGGCCGAGTATTCCGGGCTGAGCTTCGATCCGGCGCCACCTCCCGGCGGAGTGGAGGCCCCCTCCTTCCAGGTGATCTACAACGACCTCAACCGCGTGCGCTGGGACTACGACCCGGCCCGGCTCGCCTACCTGCAATGGCGCGACCGGGCGGACGCCAGCGGCGAGTACTACCCCTCGATCGACCACCTCACCGGTGAGCAGCTGGGGTTCCCGAATGTTGTGGTGCTGTTCGCCCAGCACCGTTTCGTGAACAGCACGGCGACGATCGTCGAAGTCGAGACGCTCTACGTGCAGGGCCGCCGGGGACTGCTCTTCCGGGACGGCCGCCAGCACGAGATCACGTGGTCGACTCGCAAGGGCGAGCTCCGGCTGTTCGGGCCGGACGGCCAACCCATCGCCCTGCGCCCCGGACCGACCTACTTCGAGGTGGTGAGCTATCAGTCGACATGGAACCCCCAGGCGATGACGGTGCGATTCCATACGCCGCCACGCCCCTAGCTACGGCTCTCGCAACTCCGTCTCCGCAGGCGACCGGCCCCCGCAGCTTCGCGGGGGCCGGTAATTCGCGCAGGGTGCGCTAGAATCGCGGGCAGGCATCACGTGGCAGGAGGGGTAGGCATGCAGCTGCTGACCGTTGCGCTCGAGAAGCCCGAGTCGGTCAACGTCATCCTGGGTCAGGCGCACTTCATCAAGACGGTCGAAGACCTGCACGAGGCGCTCGCCGGCGCCGTTCCCGGCATCCAGTTCGGGCTGGCCTTCTGTGAGGCTTCCGGCCCGTGCCTGGTGCGGCACTCGGGAACGGCGCCGGATCTGATCGAGCTGGCGACGAAGAACGCCGTGGCGCTCGGCGCCGGCCACTCCTTCCTTGTCCTTCTTGGGAACGCCTTCCCGATCAACGTGCTCAACGCCGTCAAGGCGGTGCCCGAGGTCTGCCGCATCTTCTGCGCCACCGCCAATCCGGTCGAGGTCGTTCTGGCGCAGACCGATCAGGGCCGCGGCATCCTGGGCGTCGTCGACGGCGAAAGCCCCAGGGGCATCGAGACCGAGAAGGACATCGCCGAACGCCAGGCGATGATCCGTCGCTTCGGCTACAAGGCCGGCTGAAATGGCCCGCATGCCTGCAAGCGTCCGAACCTTCCGGGCCGGTGCGCTGCTGGCGGCCCTGGGGCTGGCAGGCTTGCTCGCCGCGTGTGGAGGCGGGGGGCCGCCGGCAGACACGGGCGTGGAGGGGATCGTGACGGTGGGTCCGATGTGTCCGGTCGTGCAGGCCGGGCAGGAGTGTCCCGACGCACCCTATGCAGCCAGCCTCACGGTCGTGCTGGCCTCCGGGAGGATCGTGGCGCGCGCCTCGGCCGCCGACGACGGCTCGTACCGGATTGCGCTTGATGCAGGCGACTACCTGCTGCAGGCCGAGGCTTCCGATGGGGGTCCCTTCCCGGCCTCCGCCGGGTATCCGTTCTCGGTGCTCGAGGGTGCCTGGACACGGGTCGACGTGACCCTGGACAGTGGAATCCGGTAGGAGGCCGATCATGCCGCTGACGAATGCAATCACGGATGTCCCCGGCATCAAGGTCGGGCAGGCGCAGGATCTCGAGGCGCTGACGGGCTGCACCGTGATCCTGTGTGAGGTTGGCGCCGTCGGCGGCGTCGACCAGCGCGGCGGCGCGCCCGGCACGCGCGAAACCGACCTGCTGCGGCCGATGCACCTGGTGCAGAAGGCACACGCCGTCCTGCTGGCCGGCGGCTCGGCCTTCGGTTTGGACGCCGCCACGGGTGTCATGCGATACCTGGAAGAGCGCGGCATCGGCTTCGACGCCCAGGTGGCGCGCGTGCCGATCGTCCCGGCGGCGATCCTCTTCGACCTGGGCCTGGGCAGCGCCAGGGTGCGCCCGGACGCCGAGATGGGCTACCGTGCCTGCGCCGCCGCCACGAGCGAGCGACCGCAGGAAGGGAACGCCGGCGCGGGAACGGGGGCCTGCGTCGGCAAGATCCTGGGTATGGGCGGCGCGGTGAAGGCCGGGACCGGGACCGCGGCCGTCGATCTCGGCGGGGGGTGCGTGGTGGGGGCGCTGATGGCGGTCAACGCCTTGGGCGACGTCGTCGACCCGGCAAGTGGGCGCATCCTGGCCGGAGCGCGGCCGGCCACGCTCGGACCGGTGCGCCTCGGCGGCCCGGGCCCCTTCGCCGACACGCTGGCGGTCATGCGCGGCTTCGTCGGCAAGACCGCCCTGCGTTTCGCCTCGCACGGCAATACCGTCATCGGGGTGGTCGCCACCAACGCCGCCCTGACCAAGGATGAGGCCAACAAGGTGGCGCAGATGGCGCAGGATGGGGTGGCGCGGGCGGTGCGGCCGGCGCACACGCTCTTCGACGGGGATACGCTGTTCGCCCTCTCGACCGGCGACAAGAAAGTCGACGCCAACATCATCGGCGCCTACGCCGCCGAGGTGGTGGCCCAGGCGATCGTGCGGGCCGTCCAGCAGGCCACCGCGGCCGGCGGGCTCCCGGCGGCGGGAGACATCCAACCCGACTTCGGAAGTCCGCAGGACTTCCGAAGTCGAAGTTGACACGCTCCACTGCGCCGGGTATGCTGGCGGACGGAGGGCGCATGTTTCGAAGGGCCAACGAGAAAACGCAGCCGGGGACCGAACCGGTCGAGCGGGTCGACTCCGTCCTGGGAGCGGGCATTGCCTGGCAGGGAGCCGTAAGCGGCAGCGGGGGTGTGCGCATCGACGGCGCCTTCGACGGCGATATCCACCTGCGCGGCCTGGTGGTCATCGGCGAGCAGGGGCGCGTCACGTGCCGGCAGATCCGCGCCGCCACGGTTGTCGTGGCCGGGTCGGTCAAGGGGGACATCACCGCCCAACGGGTGGAGATCACGCGCAGCGGGCGCGTGTGGGGCGACGTCGTGACGACCTCGTTCTCGACCGAGGAAGGCGCCTTCCTGCGCGGCCAGATCCGTATGGAAGAGCACCTGGACCTTGGCCTGTCGCAGCCCGAAACGCCCTCGGAAGCGCCAACCGTCAAACGCTGACCTCGCGCGGGAATCCCATCGCCCTGCAGAAGGCTGAGGGCCCGGTTCGAACTCGTTCCGGGCCCTTTGTGTTGAATCGGTCTGGCCTCCCGCGACAGGTCCGGGGCGCTCATCGCCCTTCACTCCCGGATCACCCCCGACCCCCTCTCCACTCACGGTGACTTCCTTCTATGCCTGGCCCATGCGGGAGAGGGGGATCCAAACAGGGATGGGGGGAGCCTAGCTCCCCCCATCCCTGTTTCCAGCTAGTCCCCTTCGCCTGCGTGGTTCGCGTGAGCGAGCCCAAGCAGGGGAAGGGGCAAGGGGAGGGTGTTGGGAGGCGCCTGCGTCCCTCCCGCGGCCTCTCAAGGCTGGATGGTGTACACGCGTCCGGCGGCGTGGCCGTAGACCTCCGGGAAGTAGAACGCCCAGGCGCGCGTGGGCAGGACGCGGTACTCGCCTGCCAGCGTGGCGGTGAGCAGGTAGGTGTACTGGTAAGTCCCCGCTGGAAGGTAATCGGCGAACAGCACCAGGCGGTCGTCCCGCAGCTCGGTATGGTTGAAGTACCACCAGCGCCAGCCGACGCGATCGGTCTGTGCCTGGGGCAGCATCTCGGGCGGCAGGCCGGTGGGCGCGGTGAGCAGCGAACCGTCGATCGGCTCCATCCCGGCCGGGAAGGGATCTTCGACCACCACGTAGTACTCATCCGCCGGGAGGGTGACGGTGACACGCCCCAGGATGGCGTCACCGGCGTGGGCCGACGGTGCCGGCACGCACGGCGTCTCCAGGCTGCCGCAGGCCCCGTCATACAGGAAGTACTCGCGCGAGACGGTCATGCCACGCGCCACCGCCCGCACGTCCTCCACCGGCCGGTAGACGGTGAGATGGGCGGTGTAGAACAGCGCCCCTGCGCCCGCGCCGCGGGTGACAAGCAGTTGATTGGGCCGATCGGGGAAAAGCCGGTCGATGGGGGTGAAGCTGGTCTGTGTTTCCGACGCGGCCGACCTCGCCGACAGAGGCTGGGTGTTGAGCGTGGCCCCGAAGCTGAAGTTCCCGTCGAGCGAGCCGCTCAGGGCGGCCCACTCGGTGATGCCGAGCAGCGCCCAGGCGGTGTCGTGCGTCGACGCCCATGCGCCGTCCCGCGCCCGCGCAGCCAGCAGCCAGCGGACGATGTCGGCATTGAAGGCGTTGTCGGGTTCGAGTTCGACCAGCGCCAGCAGCACCTGCGCCGTGGTGCGCACCGGGGCGCCCATGTTCCACAGGTCAGGGGACTCATCCTGCCAGTGGACGCCGGTGGCCGAGCGGATGGCCGAGGACTGCAGGTCGGAGAGCAGCGTTGCCGTCAATGGAGCGCCGGGCTGGGCGTGGTCCAGGGCCAGTGCCAGCGAGGCCCGCGCCCAGTGTGACATGCCGGCCCTCGCCTCGGCCAGCGCCTGCAGGCGTTCGACATTTGCCCCGCCGGCGCGCGCCTGGACGTAGGCGATGAAGGCCTGCCGGTTGCGCAGCGACGGATCCGAGAGCGGATCCACCGCGCCGATCTGGCCCTCCAGGTAGCTGGAGGCCGCCTCGATCGTGTAGTCGCCCACCGTGAAGCCGGCACGGCGCGCTTCCAGCAGCGCGAAGAGAGCGTAGGCGGTGAGGTATGGATTGGTCGGTCCGCTGCTCCACCACGCCCAGCCGCCGTCATACTGCTGCCGCGCCCGCAGCGTGGTCAGTCCCTCTGTGACGGCGCGCTCGAGCCGATCTTTGAGCTCCGCGTCGTCGATCCCAAGGGCCTGCGCCGCGCGCAGGGCGGCCAGGTTGGGCAGGAAGCGCGAGATCACCTGCTCGGTGCAATCGTACGGGAAGGCCTCCAGCACGTCCAGCGCCGTCGCCATGGCCGATCCGAGCGAAGGCTCGAGCGCCACTGTCAGCCCGCCCTGCGTGGCGTCGAAGCGGCGCGGCAGGCTGATAGCCTCCACCCGGTCGCCGGGGCGGTCGAGCCCGCCGGAAGTGGCGTAGGTGTCCGGTGCGCTGTAGTGCAGGATAGGGATCCGCCCGTCGACAGCCGATCCGATCGTCGGCGTGGAGGCATCCTCCAACCCCCCGCCCTGGGCGTAGAACGTCAGCGCCACGCCCTCGCCTTCTCCCACCTCGATCCTCCACTCGACTCGCGTCTGGCCCAGCTTGGGCACCTCGATCGACTGCCGCTCGTCGGACGTCAGGCGGGCGCCCTCGACCTCCAGGCGCACTTCCACCTGGATCGGCTGTGGGGTGTTGTTGTTGACCACCGCCGCCACGGAGGCGGCATCGCCGGCGGTGAAGAAGCGCGGCGTGACGGGACGGATGAGCAGCGACTTCGTGGCGGTCAGATCCGCGGTGGCGGCGCCCAGGCGCGTGTCCTGGGTCACGCCGCGGGCGTCCATGCGCCAGGTGGTCAGCGAATCCGGAAGGCGCACCGTGACTTCCGCCTGGCCCTGGGCGTCCGTGATCACGCGGGCGTTCCAGAAGGCCGTGTCGGGGAACTTGGAGCGCACGGTCGGTTCCAGGCCGCCATCACCACCGCCACCGCCGCGCCCGAAGGCTTCGGCCGTCCCGGGCCCGCCCTCGCCGCTGACGGTCAGCGCCGCCCCGGTGCGCACGCTGAGAGGGAACTCCGAGTAGAAGGCGGTGAACGGATCGGTGCTGTTCGGTTCGGCCAACGCCAGCACGGCCACATCGGCCAGCGCCAGCGAGAACTCGGCTTGCACCGGCTTGCCCTGGGCATAGGTGGCCTTCACCCGGTAGGTCACTTCTTCGCCGGGGCCGGCCTGCGGTCGATCCGGAGTCAGCGTGACCTTCAGCTGCCGACTCTCGGCGCTGACGGGGAGATTGATCAACCCCATTGCCAGCGCCGCCGGGCCGGAATCGCCGGAGGGCTTGATCAGCACCACCGAGAGGAACACGTTGGGCAGGTGCGTTGCGTCGAGGGGCACGTCGATCGTCGTCTGCCCGGCGGGCACGTCGATGATGCGGCGGCTGAGCACCCGGGCACGCTCGATCGTGACCAGCGCCTGGACCGGCTCACTGAACGGGGAGGGGATCAAGATGCGCGCCGTGTCCCCCGGCGCGTACTGGGCGCGGTCCGCCACCAGGGCGATGCGGTTCGTTCCCGGCGAGCGCCAGGTGAAGGCCTCCGGGCCGTAGGCCCACAGGTACAGGCTGCTGATGGCGCTCCGCCCGGCCGCGTCCTGTCCCTCCACCCGCAGGCGGTACGAGCCGGCGCGCTCCGGACGGAAGACGTAGTTCGCCCTGCCGGTTCCATCCATCGTCAGCGTCGACTCGGCCACCCGCTCCGCCTTCTCCTCCCAGTCGAGTGTGCCGTCGTCCCGCACCACCTGGGTCCAGGTCATGCGTTCGACGATCAGGGAGCCCTTCTGGCGCGGCACAGGTGCGCCGTACCAATCGATCGACGAGACGCCGATCGAGGTCGAGCCGCCGCTTGGGACGGCATACGTCTCAGGCTCGAGGCCGAAGTAGACGGCGGCGGGGTGCAGGCGGACGGCGGCCTCGCCCTGGACGGGCATGCCGCTGCTGTCGGTCAGGACCGCCGTGATGGTCACCTCGAGCGGGCGGGAGCCCTCCGGCGTGGTGGGCAGATCGATCTGCAGCCGCCCTTGCGCGTCGGTCTGGCCTTCGCCCTCGGCGAGCATCTCGCCGAACTCGGGATCCAGGCCAGCAGCGTAGGCGAACCAGTCGATCGGCTGCGGCAGATCGGGCAGGAAGTACGGCAGCGCCCAGGCCGTCCATTGCACGAGCGCATCGGACACCGGACCGCCGAAGTAATACTCGCCCTGAATGACGGCCTGCAGCGGGTCGCCGACACCGACGTCGTCGGCCGAGGGCTGGACCGTCACCTCGAACTCCGGCTTGCGGTAGGCAGCCACGGTGACCGGGACACTGCCGATCCCGGTGTCGATGGTGTACACGCCGAGGGCGGCGCCGCCCGCCAGCGTGAAGCTTCCGCTGAATGCGCCGTACTCGTTGACGGGCAGGTCCAGCTTGCCGATCTCGACGCCGAAGCCATCGAGCAGCTTCACCTCCGTTCGGCTCTGGGCCGGCAGGCTGTAACGGGCGTCGTCGACGTCGCGCAGCACGCCGCGGAAGTAGACCGTCTGCCCCGGGCGATAGATCGGCCGATCGGTGTACAGGTAGACCTTCGTCTCCCCTGACGTGAAGTCGTAGTTGTAGGGAATGCCGAAGGTCCAGGGGTAGATCTCCTCCGTCCAGGATGTGGAGACCATGCCAAAGGGTCTCTCGCCCGGAGCGCCCGTGACGGCAAACACGGGAAGGTAGGCATCGGCGGCGGGCGTGAACTCGATCTCGGCCGTCCCGTCGTCGCCGGTCGTGCCGCGGGCGATAGCATTGCCGGAGGCGGTCACGATCTCGACGGCGATGCCGGGCTTTGCCTGGCCGGTGCCCAGATCGACGGCCCACGTCAGCGCCCGGTCGCGGGAGGCCTTGAGCACGATCTCGGTATCGCGCACGAGGATCAGGCGCGCCTCTGTGCCCAGACCCTCGTATCGGGGGGCGGTCATCGTCAGCAGGTAGACGCCGGTTGCCAGCGGTTCGCTCTGCAGGCTGACGTCGACCGTCTGCATCAGGTTGCGCCGACCCGAGGCGTCCACCGGCCACTGACGCAGCAGTTCGCCTCGGGGGGCCAGGGTGGCCGAGTACACGCCGTCGCGCTGCAGGTCGAAGAACTGCGAGAGTGACAGGCGGTAGAGGGCGAAGTCGAGCCGCCCGGCGTTGCGCGCCTGCACCTGGATCACGGGCGATCGTCCGGCCTCCAGGCTGAGGACGTCGCCGTAGCGCATGAAGCCGGTGACCGGGGGCAGGTCGCGGGGGGAGAAGCGCAGGCGGAAGGGGGCGGCGAGCGACGTCCCGTACGGATCGCCGGCCGACGCGGCGACGGTCAGCGTGTAGTCGCGCGTCGGATCGAAATCCCCGTTGACGTAGAGCGTATACGAGTCCGGGTCCCAGTACGTCCCCAGGCCCTCGATGGCAGGCGAGATGGAGACCGCCTGGCGCAGACTGGCCGGCAGCATCGGGCCGGCGAAGGTCAGCTGTACACCCTCCCAGTTGTCCTTCTGCCCGCCGTCGGAGGGCTTGGAGGAGACAATGGCCGGGCGGCCGGCCGAGCGGTAGGTCAGGATCAACGGCGATCCCAGGCTCGACCCTCCGGGGGCCGAAGCGCTGGCTGCCAGGCGGGCCTCGTAGGCCGTGTCGTAGTCGAGACGGCGCGAGGGCGTGTAGGTGAATTCGGTCGAGGCCTCATTCCACGCAAAGGCGCCATCCACCATCGCGCCGGAGGCGTTGACCAGGGCGAAGGCGCGCTCGACGCTGGCGCGGTCCATCGACTGGTTGAAGGCGATGCGAACGGTTGCATCGAGCGGGAGGGCCCGGGCGTCGCTGGCGGGTTCCGCTTCCGCTACCCTTGGCATGGCCGTGGTGAATGACCAGGTGAAGGGCTGGTCGAGGGGCGCGCCGGTCAGGTCCTTCAGCTCGGCGGCGACCGTGGCGGTCAGGCGCTGCCCACCCGGAAGCGGCCGGGTGGGGCGGAAGACGAAGATGCCCGTGTCGAGCCATTCGCCTTTACCTTCGACGGCCGGCTCGAGGGTGAGTGGAGCGGGCGGAGCGCCATCGGCCTGCAAGGCCACGACCGGCCGGCTGAAGACGATCGTCAGCGGTGCGCCGGGATCGACGTCGACCGTGTCGGCCTCCGGGACGACCTGAATGACGCGCAGCGGTGCCGCCGTGCGCAGGTCGAGCGCGATGGGCGCAGCGAGCGTCAGGCCGGCGGCGGAGCGGGCCGTGGAGGCCACCGACAGCAAGTACTCGGCCTCGCGTGGCAGCGGCGCCGTGGGGCGCAGCTCGAGCGTGGAGTCATCGATCCAGGTCACTGCCGTGTCGAAGAAGGGCTCGACGGACAGCGCCGCTTCGACCGAGGCGCGGTCCATGGGCTGATCGAAGTACAGCGTGATCGGACCGGAAGGATCGAGCTCGGCCCCCGGAACGGGATCCGATTCGGCCAGCGTTGGAGGCAGCAAGGGAAGCGGTGTTGGGGTGGGCGTGCGGCCGAATGGAAGGCTGATGCCGGGCAGCGAGCACGCCAGGGACAGGAGCAGCAGGACGGCGAGCGAGGTCCATAGAGTACGCCGAGGGGTCATTTCCGCCTCCGGCCGGCGCGCGGCGCGTCCGGCACGCTTCACTCTAAAGCAGGATGAAGGAAGGGACAAGGTAGCGGGGGTGGCGTCGCCTCAGTCGCAGGCAGCGGTCCGCCAGGGCTGCTCCGCCTCCAGGGCCTGGAGAGCGGACGGCAGGTCGGCCAGGGAGGCGATCTCGATCCAGCCGTGCGAAGGCAGGTGCTCGGCCTGAACGTGCTCGTGCGACCAGGTGAGCGCATGCGGGATGAAGACTGCCCGCGCGCCCAGTTCGATCGCCGGCAGGATGTCCGAGCGCAGCGAGTTGCCGACCATCACGAATTCGCCGGGCGGCACGCCCAGGTCGCCCAGCACCTGGGCATAGACCTCCGCCGTCTTGGCCTGCAGCACGCGCACGGCCCGGAAGCGATCGGCGATGCCCGAGCGCTTGATCTTGAGCTGCTGCTCGAACAGGTCGCCCTTGGTGAGCAGCACGAGCGAGTAGGCGGCGGCCAGACGGTCGAGCGCGGCGGTGACGCCGTCGATCAGCTCAACCGGGTGCAGCAGCATCTCCTTCGAAATCGCCAGGACGGAGTCGATGAGCTCCGGTTCGAGCCGGTCCGGCAGCAGGCGCGCCGCCGCTTCGATCATCGACAGGCTGAAGCTCTTGATGCCGTAGCCGTAGATGTCGACGTTGCGCACCTCGATCTCGTCGAGGGCCGCCAGCGAGTGCTCCTCAGGGCAGGCGAAGGATAGCTGCGCCGCGAAGCGGCGCTTGGCGGCGTGGTAGTAGAGCTCGTTTTCCCACAAGGTGTCGTCGGCGTCGAAACCGATGGTCGTGAGGGGCGGCATGCTGGCAGGTGGGGCGGATCCCGGGCCGGCGCGGGCTAGCGGGCCGGCTGCTGGAATCGCAGCAGCCATGAGCCCGGGTAGCGTGTGCCGTCCTCGGCGAGGCACTCGCCGGCCGTCAGGCCGGTGACGGGCTGGTCGGAGTCGACCAGTTGCACGCTGTACGTCACCCCCGGGGTGAGGGTGAAATCGCCATAGCCGATACCGAGGTCCGGCTTGAGGCCGGTGAAGAAATGATCCTGGCCGGTGTCCCACACGACGCGCACCTCGGAGCCGGCGACCGGCTGGCCGGCGGCGTCGACGACCTCCACCTGGAGCAAGGCCTGGCCGAGATCGGGTACGCAGACGGGATCCTGGGCCAGCAGCCGGAAGGGCGCACCCGGCGTTGAGGTGGGTGTGCGCGTGGGTGCCGGGGAGGGGACGGGGGTCGCCGTGCGCGTCGGGGTGGCGGTGCCGGCGACGGCAGGCGGCGAGGCGGGTGCGCTGGCGACGGAGGCGGGGCCCGCCAGGTCTGCGGCGAGGCGGGCGAGGGCGCGCGCCTGCGATTCGGGCCAGCCCTGCCCCAGGCGCTGCTGGGCGAGAGCCGCCAGGATCGGCCCGGGCTCGGCGTAGGCGAACTGGGCCAGCCGGGCGCGGGCGCGCGGCAGGTCGCCGCCAGCGTCGTACGCCACGGCGATCAGCGTCAGGTAGTCGGCGCGGAAGTCGTCGCGCAGCGAAGCCGGCGAGGTATCGGTGTAGCTCACCGGATTGACAGCCCAGGCATAGACCAGCCCGCCGCCCAGGCCGAGGGCGAAGGCCAGCAGCAGCGCCAGGAAAGACTTCATGGCGCCTGGATCTCGGCCGGCGGCGCGGCGTTGCGCAGCGCCACCGCCAGCTGGTTGAGCGTCTCGAGATCGGCGCGGGTGAAACCGTGGTCGACGGCGTAGGTCAGCGCGGCCGTGACGAGATCGGCCGGGGGCTGCGGGCCGAGGCTGGCCAGGCGCACCTGCGCCGTCAGCAGGTCCTGCTCGGCGGTGTAGGCCTGGGCCACCATCAGCACGTAGTCGGTGCGGTAGTCGGCGCGCAGGCTGCCCGGCGCGGTGTCGACGTAGCGCACGGGCTGGACAACCCAGCCGTAGATCAACCCCATGGCGGCGCCGACCAGCAGCGCGGCCAGCAGTCGGACAATCGGCTTCACCGCGTGGACCTCATGGCGGTGCATTGTCCCACAGGCACGCGGCCCGGGCAACCTGTGGACGCGGCGCCCCGGCCAGGGGGGGCCGGGGCGTATGCTACAATCGCTCTGGTGCCGAAGGAGGGACTCGAACCCTCAATCCCGAAGGAACGCGATTTTGAGTCGCGCGCGTCTGCCAGTTCCGCCACTTCGGCTTGCGAAAAGTATAGCCAAACGATTCCGGCCGGTCAAGCAGCCCCGCCGCGCTGAGGCTGAACGCGCTCCCGCGGGCGTTCCGCCGAGGCGGGCCGGGGAGCCATGAGCCGGACGGCCTCCTCAGGACTTACGCCATGCGCCTCGGCATCATCGGCCTTCCCTCGTGTGGAAAGACGACCATCTTCAACGCCCTCACCGGCGGCAGCCTGCCGACCGGCGTGCGTGGCGACCGGCTGCAGGTGCATACGGCCGTCTCGGATGTGCCCGACCGGCGTGTCGATGACCTGAGCGCGCTCTTCAAACCGCGCAAGACGATCTATGCCAAGGTGAACTACGCCGACATCGGCGGGCTGAAGGCCGAGTCGGCGCGCGAGGGCCTCCCCGGCCAGCAGCTTAACCAGCTCTCGCAGATGGACGGCTTCGTCCATGTCGTGCGGGCCTTTGAGAGCGAGATGGTGCCGCATCCCTCGGGCCGCGTCGATGCGGCGCGCGACCTGGCGGCGATGGAGGCCGAGCTGCTGCTCAACGACATGCTGACCGTCGAGCGGCGATCGGAGAAACTGCGCGAGGAGCGCCAGAAGGGCGGGGGGCGAGACAAGGCCGTCATCGAGCGCGAGATCGCCCTCTTCGAACGCCTGGCCGAGGCGCTGGGGACGGAGCGCCCGCTGCGCGAGGCGGCCTTCTCGCCCGAGGATGCTCGCGCCATGTCCGGCTTCGGCTTCCTGACGCTCAAACCCATGCTGGTGGTGGTCAACCTGTCCGAAGGCCAGGCGGCGCCTCCGCTGGCGGCGCCCGGGGCGGGCGTGCAGGTGCTGGCGCTGCAGGGCGAGATCGAGATGGAGATCGCCCAGCTGCCGCCGGACGAGGCGCGCACCTTTCTGGCCGAGTACGGCATCGCCGAGGCCGGCCGGGACCGCGTGCTGCGTGCCTCCTACGACCTGCTCGGGCTGCAGTCTTTCTTCACCGTCGGCGAGGACGAAGTGCGCGCCTGGACCGTGGCCCGCGGCGCCTCGGCCCTTGAGGCCGCCGGCGCCATCCACACCGACCTGGAGCGCGGCTTCATCCGCGCCGAGGTCATCGGCTGGAAGGACCTGCTCGACCTGGGCGGACTGGCCCAGGCGCGCGCCGCCGGCAAGCTGCGCGTCGAGGGACGCGACTACGTCGTCCACGACGGCGAAGTGGTTCACATCCGCTTCAACGCCTGACCCGACCCCACTCCTGCTCGAGGTGACCGATGGCCAAGACTGCAATCCAACAGGGACCGTGGAGCCTGCGCGAGCTCTACGCCGGGTTGGAGGCTCCTGAGATCCAGAGGGAGATCGAGGCCCTGGAGGCGAAGGTGCTGGCCTTCGAGGCCCACCGCAGCGAGTTGACGCCGGACCTGGCGCCGGCGGCCCTCAGCGGACTGCTGAAGGAGTACGACGGGCTGCTGCGCCTGCTGTCCCGGCTGGACGGGTTCGCCGACCTGTCCTTCTCGCAGGACACGCAGGACGCCAGGATTCAGGCCTTCCGGGCGCGGGTGCAGCAGTTGGCGGCCGAGACGGCCAACCGCACGCTCTTCTTCCAGCTGTGGTGGAAGGGGCTGGAAGAGGCGGACGCGGCGCGGTTGATGCAGGCCTCCGGCGACTTCCGCTACTGGCTCGAAGCGCTCCGGCTGCAGAAGCCCTACACCCTCAGCGAGCCGGAGGAGAAGATCGTCAACCTGAAGGACGTCAACGGCTCGGCGGCGCTGGTGACGCTCTACGACTCGATCACCAACCGCTATGCCTTCCAGCTCGAAGTCGACGGCGAGAAGCGCCAGCTCAACCGCGAGGAACTGCAGGTCTACTTCCGCGACCCGCGTCCCGACGTGCGCGCCGACGCCTACCGGGAGCTGTACCGCGTCTATGCGCAGGATGCCCCCATCCTGAGCCAGCTCTACCAGTACCGCATGCGCGACTGGCGCAGCGAGCACGTGCGCCTGCGCGGTTTCGCCTCCCCCATCGCCGTGCGCAACCTGGCCAACAACATTCCCGATGACGTGATCGACACGCTGCTGGAGGTGTGCCGCACGAATGCGCCCGTCTTCCAGCGCTACTTCGAGCTGAAGGCGGGTGTGGTCGGGATGGATCGTCTGCGGCGCTACGATCTCTACGCTCCGGTGGCCGGCACGGAGAAGACCTACCCGTATGCCGAGGCGGTTGAGCTGGTGCTGGACAGCTTCCATCGCTTCGAGCCGCGCGTGGCGGCCCTGGCGCGCAAGGTCTTCGACGAGAAGCACATCGACAGCGAGATCCGTGCCGGCAAGCGCAGCGGCGCCTTCTGCGCCACCGTCAGTCCGGATTACACGCCCTGGCTGCTGCAGACCTACAAGGGCAAGCCGCAGGACGTCGCCACGCTGGCGCATGAGCTGGGCCATGCCGTCCACAGTCTGCTGGCCGCCGATCACAGCCTGCTGACGCAGCACGCCGCGCTGCCGCTGGCGGAAACGGCCTCGACCTTCGGTGAGATGATCCTGGTCGACCGCTTGCTGGAACTTGATCCCGCACCGGACGTGCAGCGCACGCTGCTCTTCCGCGAGATGGACGACAACTACGCCACCATCCTGCGCCAGGCGTACTTCGCCATGTTCGAACGCCAGGCGGCCGACATCATCGAGCAGGGCGGGACGGAGGACGATCTCAGCCGGGCCTACCTGGCCAACCTGCGCGAGCAGTTCGGGCCGGCGGTCCAGGTCAGCGACGACTTCCGCTACGAGTGGATCGTCGTGCCGCACTTCCAGCACGCCCCGTTCTACGTCTATGCCTATACCTTCGGACAGCTGCTGGTGCTCTCGCTCTACCAGCAGTACCGGGCGGAGGGCGAAGCCTTCAAGCCGCGCTACTTGCAGATCCTGGCGGCCGGCGGCTCGGATTCGCCCGAACGCATTTTGCAGCGCGCCGGGATCGACATGCGTTCAGCCGCCTTCTGGCAGGGCGGGTTCGACGTCGTCAAGGCGTCGCTGGGCAAGCTGGAGGCGATCGAGGCCGGCCGCTAGCCCGGCGACGAAGGGCAGTCCACAGCCGGGGCGGCGCCCAGCCGCCCCGGTGTGATTCAGCCAGCCGGTGGGCCGACCGCACCGCCGGAAGGCGCTGGCAGGTGTTCCTTCCCCAGCGACGGGCCGGAGGTCCGGACCAGCGCGGCGGCAACCATCACCAGGAGCGCCAGCTGCAGCAGGTGTCGCGTGAGGCTGGCGTCGGCGATGCCGATGGGGACGACGTACTCGGCCACATTGAGCGTCATGTGAAAGAGGACGGCGATCAGCAACGAGCCGCGTGTTTGGTTGTAGACCCAGGTGAACACAATGGCGGTGAGGAGGATGTTCAGGGCGACAAGGCCGCCGCCGATGGAGAGCAGCGCCCTGAAGTTGGCCGGATGGAAATGCCAGGCCGCCCACAAGGCGCCGAGGATCAGGCTGGCGCGCAGGCCGCCGGCGCCGCCGGCCTGCAGGCGCGGCAGGGCAAAGCCGCGCCAGCCGGCCTCTTCACCCAGGCCGCGCTGCAGGACCTGCAGGACGGCCAAACCCAAGAGGACAAGCAGTACGTTGCCGTCGGGCACACCCGCGGCACGGAAGAATACGGGCGCCGGGCCGCCCGAGGCCCAGTCCGCGGCGACGACAGCCAGGTGCAGAGCCAACGGATAGGCGACGATGAAGGCGTACCAGCGCCAACCCACCTTCCAGCGGCGCAGGCCGTCCAGCAGGCGGCGCGGCGCGCCCGGACCGTCCGCCAGACGGCTGACGATCACAGCCGCCAGGCAGGGGCCGAAGTACCACAGGGTGGCGAAAGGCAGGGCCAGCGCACCCGACAGGTGCCCGGCCTCCGGACGCGTCTGGAGGTAGAGCAGCGATCCGGTCCAGGTGATTGCGGTGGCCAGCCCATAGAAGGCGGGGATTGGATGGCGTGAGATCCAGCGTGCGCCGGCGTCCACCCTGCGGCGAGCTCCCTTCTACAGGAACAGCATCGCCACCACGGCGATAGCCTGCGGCAGGCCATGGAGCAGGGCCGGTGCCAGGATGCCGCCGCTCCTCTCGCGTACGTATGCGAAGACCAGACCACCGAAGAAGGTCCACACGCCCCAGGCCCAGGTGACCTCGCTGGAGGAGCCCAGGATCCAGCGCAGGAGGCCGACGTGGGTGAGTCCGAAGATGGCCGCGGCCAGGATCGTGCCCCAGCCGAAGGCCACCCCGGCGAAGCGGAAGGGTGTGCCGAAGGCCTCGTTGAGCCGCGAGTGGGCGTATCCCCGGTAGAGGATCTCCTCGCCGAAGCCCACAAAGACGGCATAGGTCAGGAAGAGGATGACCGCCTGCCCGAGCAGGGTCTTGCCCGCCGGCGCGAGCACGAAGGCGGCTGCGGCCATCCCGGCCGCAGCCGGTTTCCTGCGCAGCGCCCTTGCCACGATGAAGAGCAGGACGATCTGAACGGCGGACATCACCAGGGCGCCCGCCCAGGTCGTGTGGCCCAAGCCCATCCCGAGTGGGAAGCCGGCCAGCGCGAAGGGTATGAAGCAAGCTGCGGCGATCTCGAGCTGCGGGCGCAGCCGATCCAAGCGAATGCCGTAGGAAGCCAGGGAGCGGCGGCGCAGCGCGATCGCCAGGAAAGCCATGGCC
>DYJB01000238.1 GCA_020723365.1 Candidatus Aquidulcis sp.
GCCAGGCGGTGTCACCGCGCCACAGGACGATCGCCAGCGCGGCGGCCCAGAACCAGGAGTCGCCCGAATGGGCGAGAAGCGTCGCCAGTATGCGCAGCGGGCCCGGCTGCTCGGCGCGGCGCAGGGCCTGGGAACCTCGGGCATCGGCGTTCAGCAGGCGCTGCAGCATCAGGCGGCTCCGCGCGCCTCGAGGTGCCGGCGCAGCATCGCAAGCTGATGCGGCTTGTCGACGTCCATGCCCACTTCGGCGTAGGGGCAGAGCGTGACGTGCGCCTTGAGCCGCAGGTTGCGGCCCACCCGCCGCTCCGCCGCCTGCAGCGTGAGCCGGCCAAGCAATGCCAGGAACAAGACGTCGAAGCCGACGATGGCCGCCTGTTTGAGGGCATTCTTGCGCGCCGCCACGAGCCGGTCCCACAGCCTCGTATCGAAGCCGGCCTTCAGACTGAGGCCGTTCAAGTCGCCGCCGCACACCTCGGTCCCCTTGAGCCGGGTGAACGAGCGGCGCGAGCCGGGGAAGACGCGATCCATCGTTGTCCGCTCGACGACGGCGTAGTCGACATCCGCCCCCGCCGCTTCGACCGTGCCGACGCGCCAGTCGACCATGGCGGGCGTGATGCCTGGGATATCACCGGATGAAAGCAGGGCATGCGTGGCGGCGGGCTCGATACCCCGCACGGCCTGGAGCCCGGCGAGGATGTTGGCCACCATGCCGCCCTGGTCGGGGATGCGGGTGGTGCGGCCGCCGAGCTTGACGCCAGCCTCGGGCGGCAGGCCCACGACCACCAGGTGCTCGACCCGGCTCGCGCCCTGGAGCGCCTCCACCACCCATTGGATCATCGGCTTGCCCGCCACGTCGAGCAGGGCCTTCGGGCGGCCTTGCGACTCCGCGTACAGCGGATCGCCGGGGCCCGCCATCCCGCCGGCCGTGACAATGGCGATCATCGGCTCCTCCCGCCGCGCAGGGCCTGGCCATCGGTGAGGTCTGCCGGAGCCAGGAATCCCGGGTGGGCGGCATGCCAGCCGCGATCCGGCTCCCCGCCGAAGCGTGCCAGGTCGATGCGATCGGCCTCATCGAAGACAACACCTTCCTCCAGGAGCAGGAGGCGCTGCAGGTCGGGTCCTTCGTCCGGCCGGGGACTGATTCGGCCGGCGGCGTTGACCACTCGCTGCCAGGGCACATCTTCGGGGCAGTCCGCCATGGCATATCCCACCCAGCGGGCTTTCACCTGCTCGTATCCGCGTACATCCACGGACGGCGGAGGCGGGATCAGGGCCGCCACGCGGCCGTAGGTCGTGACGCGTCCGGGCGGAACCGCCCGCACCACCGCGTATACGGCGGCCACGAACTCCGGGTGCAGTCGCGTCCTGGGCATGCCGGGGTCCCGCTCAGTTCAGGATCTGGACCTGCGGCTTCAGCTTCAGCCGCTTCAACAGGTCCTGAAGTTCTGCGTGCGTGAGGGCCCGGCCCTTGCCGGCCACGGCGACCAGCGCCGCTTCCATCATATTGGTGCCGAAGGAGCGGCCCTCCAACACCGGGGTCGAGGTGACCAGCGCCTTCACCCCCGCCTCCCGGAAGAGCTGCACATCCGCCGGGGTGGTGGTGTTGGCGGCAACGATCTTCCCGGGCAGGCGCTCCGGCATGTAACGGGTGATGTACAGCGCGTCCCCGGCGATCACCGACGCCCAGTCGAACGACGAAACCCAGCGCGGCGTCCGCTTCTCCTGGGCCTTTCCCGTCGGGTAGAGCCAGGCGATCGGAATGCGGCCGACGACCGGCAGCAGCAGGCGCGCCACCCGCTTGACCGCCTTCAGGCTGCGCAGGGGAACGTTGAGGCCCAGCGCAAACATCAGGTCGCCGAACAGGCATTCGTAGCCGGCGTCGGCAAAGCCGCGCGACATGCCCCAGCGGTCGGAGCCGAGGTTGATGAAGGCGCGCTTGGGTTGGAGGCGGCTGCCGAAGGCCTGCTCGATGACGCCCGCCAGCTCGTACTCGAGCGTGTTCTTGAGGCCGGCACCGTCCACGTAGGGTGTCTTGCGCACGTGTCGCACCAGGCTGCGGGCCGAATACAGCGGGTAGGCGTGCCCGTCGACGACGATGGCCAGGTCGGCGCCCCCCACGCCGAAGGCGTCCACCTGGCCATCCAGGTCGCGGAACAGCCCGGCGGCGGCTTCCATGTCGCCATCCGTACCGATGCGTTCAATGCGGACCCGCTCGCCGAGAAGCTTGATCTCGACCGCCTTGTCGCGGGTGGACGATCCGATGCTGATGCTGACCGCACGTTTCATGGCGTTCCTCCGTAACCCCTGCGGGGCGTGGTGACGAGGCTAGGCAGCCGCCGTGCGAACCGGCGGCGCGTGCGCGGTGTCCTGGCCGAGATCGTAGCGGCGCAGAAGCGGGTAGCGCGCCGAAACCCAGCCCAACGTCAGCAGGCAGCCCAGGCCGCCGCTGATGACCGAGATCGGGGCGCCGAAGGCCTGGGCGACGAGGCCGGCCTCCAGTTCGCCCAGCTGCGGACCGCCCATGAAGAACATCTGGTTGACGCTGGTCATCCGCCCGCGCAGGCGATCGGGCGTGAGCAGCTGGCGGAGGGTGTTGCGGATGATGGTGCTGACGCCGTCGGAGCCGCCGACGAGGACCAGGGCCAGGAATGTCAGCCAGAAGGCGCGCGACAGGCCGAAGATGATCGTGGCCAGCCCGAAGACGGCCACGGACGCCAGCAGGGCCTTCCCCTGCTGGCGGATGGGCGCCGAGAAAGCGAAGACCAGGGCGACGAGTCCGGCGCCAATCGAGGGCGCGGCCACCAGCCAGCCATAGCCCAGCGCGCCCACCGCCAGAATCTCCCGGGCAAAGATGGGCAGCAGCGCCGTGGCCGAGGAGAAGAACGTCGCCAGGAAGTCCAGCAGCATGTTGGGGAAGATGATGGGGTGGCGCAGGACGAAGCGCAGCCCCTCGCCGGCGGATTGCAGGAAGGTGCGAAACGGCTGGCGGCGCGCCTGGTCGAAGGCGTCGGGATCGAGCTCGCTCTGCTGGTCCACCCTGCCCATCAGGATCAGCGCCACCAGCACGGCGCCGTAGGACAGGGCGTTGATCCAATAGGCATAGGCCACGCCGGCCTGGGCGATCACCAGCCCGCCGAGCGCCGGCCCGGTGATCGAACCCAGCTGGTAGGCGATTGAATTGAGGCTGTAGGCGTTGGGCAGGTCGTCGCGCGAGACCAGGT
>DYJB01000239.1 GCA_020723365.1 Candidatus Aquidulcis sp.
CGATGACCGAGATGCTGAAGTACTGGTGGGTATGGAAGATGAAGACGATCTGGCTGCCGTCCGGCGACCACTGGGGGTCGCCCATGGAACGGTTTCGGGTTAGGACGCTGTACGGGTTGCCCCCGTCGATGTCGATCGTGGTGATGGTTCCCTTGGAGGGGGCCGAGGAGGCGTACACGATCCGGGTGCCAGCCGGTGAGAATGCCGGCCCCGAAGCGTCCTCCTTGTCTGTCACCAGGCGCTCGTCGCTGCCGTCAGCGTTCATCACGTACACGCCCGTCCGGCCGTTGCGGACCGAGGTGAAGGCGATCACCCCACCGCCACTGGCACTGAGAGGGGGCAGGGGTTGGGGCGATGGCGGTGGTGGCGGGACGGAGGGAAGTGCCGGAGAGGGGGAGAGCACGGCCTGCGTCGGCACAACGTCCGCCGAGGCCGTTGGGGACGCGGCCGGCTGGTTCTCCGGCGCTTGCGAAGGCGCGGCGCCTGCGCAGCCGGCAGCCACCAGGGCCAGCATGGCGCCAGCCAGGACAATTGCACTGCATTTCATCGTCAGTTTCCCTCTGTCGTGGGCCGGAGAATCCGGCTGCAGGCGGCGTCCGGGGTTGGATGTCGCCAGGGAGGGGACGAGCCCATCAGGATCGCGAGGAGGCAGTCGCCTCCGGGGAAGGGACGAGTGGGCGCGCGTGTTCACCTGGAAAGAACGGACATCGGTCGGCATGCCGCGTCAGGGCCGGCACCCGGTGCGCAAGACAGCCGCGGTCGCGGGCGGCCCTCAAGGGTGAGCTGTGAAGACGGACGATGGCCTGCCGCGTGGGGGTGAGTGTAGCGGAATGCCAGGTCGGCGCAAGAAGGGACGGCTACCCACAGCCCGCCCATGCAAGTCCCTGCATCTCGCCAAGGCCTGCCCCGGGCGCGTCTCTCGTCGATCTCGAAAGCGCAGGGGCGGGTTTCAGCCCCGCCCCGACCATCCGTCCGTCAGGCTCAGCCGAAGACCACCCACATCCCACTCGGCACGCCGGGCCTCCCCCGTCTCACCGATCAGGCGCTGCGCCATTCTCGCCAGCGCCGCCGCATCCCCGCTCGATACGAACGTGAGGCCGCCCGCCGCGCCAGTCGCCGCCGTCCGCTCGCCCTCGGCCAGCAGCCGTCCCGCTTGCCGGGCGATGGCCGGCGAAGGATCGATCACGCGCACGCCCGGCCCGGCAACGTCCTCGATCAGCGGGATCACGAAGGGGTAGTGGGTGCAGGCCAACACCAACGTGTCGACGCCCTGCGCCACCAATGGCCGCACGCCGGCCTCGACGATCCGGCGCGCCTCGGGCCCGTCCAGGTCCCCGGCCTCGATGCGCTCCACGAGCCCGGGCAGCGTCTGCGGCAGGACGCTCACGCCTTGGGCGAAGCGCTCGACGACCGAGGCGAACAGCGCCCCCTGAAAGGTCGCCGGCGTGGCCAGGACGCCCACGGCGTGCGTGCGGGTCTGCTCCGCCGCCGGCTTGACCGCCGGCTCCATGCCGACAAAACGCATCCCGGGGAAGGTCTCCCGCAGGTGCTGCAGCGCGGCGGCCGAGGCTGTGTTGCACGCCACGACGATCAGCTTGGCGCCCTGGTCGATCAGGAAGCGGGTAATGCCGACCGAGAAGCGGCGCACCTCTTCCAGCGGCCGGGGTCCGTAGGGCACGTGCGCCTGATCGGCGAAGAAGATGAACGATTCGGCCGGGAGCTGCTGGCGCAGTGGGCGCAGGACGGACAGCCCGCCCACCCCCGAGTCGAACACCCCGACTGGCGCCTGGGCGCAGGGCATTGATTCAGTCCGGAGAGGTGATCTGAACGAAGGTGGCGAACAGCGCCGCCGCGTCGGCCCGACCTCCGAGGCGCTCGGGATGCCACTGCACGGCCAGCGCGAACGGGTGTCCGGGGGCCTCGATCGCCTCGACAATCCCGTCCGGCGCCACGGCCGAGACGCGCCAGCCGCGCGCCAGCCGGTCGACGGCCTGATGGTGCGAGCTGTTGACCTCGAGCGATGTGGGCGTACCGAGCTTGGCCAGGTACGAGTCGGCTTCCACCTGCACGTCGTGACCCGGCGCGTGCGGAGCTCGAGCGGCGCCGCGGTGATCGAGCGCCTCCGGGCGGGCG
Source organism: Candidatus Aquidulcis sp. (assembly GCA_020723365.1). Taxonomy (GTDB): domain Bacteria; phylum Chloroflexota; class Anaerolineae; order Anaerolineales; family E44-bin32; genus DYJB01. The sequence goes on from DYJB01000239.1 coordinate 2,134, forward strand.
CTGGCGATATCGGGGAGCAGCGTGCCGCCGGCGGCGACGTTCAGCACCTGCTGTCCGCGGCAGATGCCCAGCACCGGCTTGCCGTCCTCCAGCGCCCAGCGCGCCAGCGTCAGCTCGAGCGCGTCACGCTGGGGATCGACGTCCACCAGCGCCGCGGAGGTCGTCACCCCATAGGTCGAAGGCTGCAGGTCGCCCCCGCCGGAAAGCAGAATGCCATCCAGCCGATCGTAGATGCCGCGCAGCGCCGTGGAGGGCAGGCCGAGCGGCAGGATCAGCGGCAGCCCGCCGGCATCCGCCACGGCGCGCACGTAGGCCGCCTGGGCCGGCGCCTGATCGGCGGCCGAGCCGCCGGCCGAGCTCGGATGGGAGGTCAGGCCGATGAGGGGTGGGGTCATGGGTGCGGCAATGAAAAAGGTGCAGGCCTGCGGCGCTGCACCTTGGCGGTTGGCCGGCTAGGCCTTGCGCTTCTCTTCGAGGCGGGCGCGCTTACCGGTGCGCTCGCGCAGGTAGTACAGTTGCGCCCGGCGCACGCGCGCCTTGCGCTGCACTTCCACCTTCTCGATCAGCGGCGAGCGCAGCAGGAAGGTGCGCTCGACGCCCACGCCGTGCGAGGCCGTGCGCCGCACGGTGAAGTTGGCGGTGTTGCCGCCCTTGCGCAGGCGGATGATCGTGCCGCGGAATTCCTGCACGCGCTCGCGATCGCCTTCGCGAATGCGCACGTGCACACTGACCGTGTCCCCCGGGCTGAGCTCGGGGATGTTGGGATTGGCCTTGGCCTGCAGGGATCGGATCGTGTCGGGCATGGCTTGTACCTTCGTTGGCTCACACAAGTTGCCGCCGGCAGTTGCCGGGCGGCTGGACTTCCAAGTTTACCATACCTGGCCGGGCCCCGTCCAGATGCCGCCCCTGCGGGCTGGGCCTCCGCACGCAGGCCTCCGCCTCCGGCCTCGGCCTGCGGCTGCGGCAAATGTCCCCTCAGCCGTGCGGGTTGCCGGCTCCGGCTAGAGGCGCGCCAGCCGGTACAGGTACAGCGCCGCCAGCGTCTTGCTGTCGTGCAGTTCG
>DYJB01000240.1 GCA_020723365.1 Candidatus Aquidulcis sp.
CGGCGCAGCTTCCCAAACCGACCCCCACCCAGGCCCCGGCAGCAGCCGCCGTTGCCCCGACCTACGACGGCGCCGTCGGCGCGCTCCTCCAGGCGCGCTGCTCCATGTGCCACGGCGCCAATGGCCAGAAGGGACTGGACGTGACGACCTATGCCAGCCTCGTGAAGGGTGGGAGTGGCGCCCCTGCGATCGCGGCGGGCGATGTGGCCGGCAGCCTCCTGATCCAGGTCCAGACCGCCCCCCAACCTCACTTCAGCCAGCTGACGCCGGACGAGCTCAAGCTGGTCAGCGACTGGATCACCGCGGGCGCGCCCGAGAAGTAGCACCGGGCAGCAGAAACATCCAACGGCCGGCGGGATCCCGCCGGCCGTTGTCGTTCCCCTGCCGTGCCAGCGCCATTGCCTCTCGAGGGCGAACGGGCCCGCTTGTGCCTCCGGAAACAGATCGCGCCAGCCCCCCATCGAGCATGGGTCGCCCTCCCCAGTGCCGGATCCTGCACCCGGCGTATCGACTTTCAGTGTGCCGCCCGGTAGGATGTAGATGAGGTGCTTGCCGGCCGAACCGCGTGAAATGGGGAGGCGCACATGAACACCCGATCGGTCCTGGCCGTCCTGGTCACGCTGGCCCTGGCGGTGCCCTTCACGGCGCTTGCGCTGGTTCTCGTGGCGCTGATCGCCAAGGGCGGCGAGCTGTTGGCCACGCTGCCGCCGTCCACCTGGCCGGGCATCCTGGCGGAGTTCTCCGGCCGCTGGCCGGAGCTGGCCGGCATGGTTGTGGGTCAGGCGGCGATCATGCTCATCCTGATCCTCGCCCGCCGATCCGAAGCGGCAGCCGACAAGGCTTGAGACACGGCTGCACCCGTTTCGCGCAAGCGTCCCGACGGTCACGACACGCCGGCGGACCGTCAGGCACAGCACGGACAACAACAGCGCCGCCCTCCCGGGCGGCGCTTCTGCTTCTACCCCAGCATGGGCGGACGCTAGCGCCCGCCCCCGGGCCAGGTGAGGAAAGGCATGTTGACCACGATCGGCTTGGCCTCGACCGTCACCAGACCGCTCGCCGCTGCTTCCAGGACCTCCGCCGCCGAGGTCAGTTCAACCGCCTGCGCCGGATCGGCCCACGTCACAAGGTGCAGCCGCCGCAGGGGCGAGTAGCCCGTGCTGCCAGGCGGGTTGTCAAAGACATCGACCTGGAAGCCAAGAGGCCCCATCCCTTCGGGGCCGTTGGCGAACACGTAGGCGATGGCCGTGGCGCTTTCCGGGATCTCGGCCAGCGACGGGACGTGCAGGACCGGAGAGCTCATCATGTCGGTGAGCAGCCCGGCGATCTCCGCATCCGAGGCTTCCGTATGGATGAAACGGATCTCCTCCCCTTCCGCATAGGCCAGGCCAGCCGGGACGGACGGAGCCTCGCCCATCTCCATGCCCATGTCCATGCCCATGTCGGTCGTCGGAGTGGGAGCTGGGGTGGCGGCTGGCTGGGTTGGAGCAGCGACCTCCGCAGCCGGCGCGCAGGCCGATAGGACGCCCATCGCCACGACCAGTGAAGTCAGGAACCGTACCTTGGCGATCATGTAGTCTTTCCTTGTAAATACGGATGGATGTTATCTGATTATACCAGTGCCCTGAAGCCGCGCGAAACGGGCCTGCGCCCGAGGCTCGGGCGCAGGGACTTGTGAGATCGCATCCGCGCGAAACGTCGGCTTCCGAGCTAGGACGGCTTCTTGGCCGGCCCGGACCGCAGGGCCGACTGGATGATCAAGCCCAGCACGAACAGCCCCACCAGGACGAGCAGGTGCAGCGTCGATGTGAGGTCCAGGGCGTTGGCGATCAGCATCGCCCCGGAAAGCGAGGATAGCCCGATCAGCGCCCACTCAAAGGCGGCGCCCAACAGCAGGGCGCCCAGGATGCCGCCGATGATGAAGGCGATCCAGGCCCACGGCGCCGCCGGGAGACTCAGCATCGTCACCAGCCCGGAGGCCAGGAACGCCCCGGCCAGAAAGCCGGCCAGGCCCACGGCGGTCTTCTGAACGAAGGTCGCCAGAGCCGCACCCAGCAGCCCGGCGGCGATGGCGATGACCAGTGCCAGCCACTCCGGCTGCAGGTGCAGCAGGTCGGAGGCGACCGTCCAGCCGGCGGCGAACCCGACGGCAGCCACGAACAGCCAGAAGAGCTTGCGCCCCAGGACCAGCAGCACCGCACCAACGGCCAGTCGGATGATCATGCTACGCTCCCTCCCTCGAAGACGCTCACGGCCGAATGATACCCTTGCGGATGGCGTACTTCACCAGCTCGGTGCGTGAGTGCAGCCCGAGCTTGTGCATGATGTTCTCGCGGTGCCGGGCCACCGTCTTGGGGCTGATCCCCAGGGTCTCGGCGATCACGGCATTGCCGGCACCGTCCGCCAGGTGGACCAGCACTTCCTGCTCGCGCGCGCTCAGTCCATCCACGGCGTGGGCTGCCCGCACCTGCTGATCCTGCTCGAGGTAGTCGCTGACCAGCAGGCGCGCCAGCGATGGGTACAGGTAGACCTCGCCCAGAGCCGCCGTCCGGATAGCTGTCAGCAGTTCCTCGGGAGCGGCGCGTTTCGGGACGTACCCGGTGGCTCCCGCTTCGAGCATGCGAAAGAAGTACTCTTCGTCCTCATGGATCGTGAGCGCCACCACGGCCGTCGCGGGGACCAGGCGCTTGATGGCCCGGGTGGCGTCGATCCCGGATTGGTCCGGCAGTCCGATGTCCATCAGGACGACGTCGGGCCGCAGCGCCTCCACGGCCGTCAGCGCTTCGGCGCCGGTGCCGGCCTCCCCCACAATCTCCATGTCCGCTTCGCCTTCCAGCAGCATGCGCAGGCCGGTACGAACCACGGCATGGTCATCCACCAGCAGCAGTCGGGTGCCCATTCGACTCCTTCGTCTCGGCGGGATAGGGGAAGACCGCCTCGACTCGTGTGCCGCTCCCACACGTGCTCTCGATGCGCACTTCGCCCCCCAGCAGGTGGGCGCGCTCTTCCATGCCCATCAAGCCCCACGCCCCCAGCCTGGCGCGGCGGGCGGGGTCGAAGCCGACGCCGTCATCCTCGACCGTCAGCGCCACCGCCTGCTCTCCGTAGCGAAGGTGGAGCACGGCCTGCCGGGCGTGAGCGTGCTTCACGGCATTGGTGAGCGCGTCCTGGGCCATGCGGAA
>DYJB01000241.1:0-2343 GCA_020723365.1 Candidatus Aquidulcis sp.
GGTCACGCTGAGGTTCGACGCTCTGGCGAAGGGCGACGAGGCCAGCGTGACGGCGACGGAGAATGCCATCATGGCCGCCGTCACCGCCCGCGGCGAGACTGTCATCCGCAATGCTGCCTCCGAGCCGCACGTGCAGGACCTGTGCACGATGCTCAACGCCCTGGGAGCACGCATCGAGAACATCGGCTCGAACACGCTGCACATCACCGGCGTCGGGAGCCTGGGCGGCGGGGAGCACACCATCGGCCCGGACTACCTCGAGGTGGTTTCCTTCATCGGGGCGGCCGTCGTCACCGGCGGCTCAGTGCGCGTGTGTAACGCCGGTCCCGAGCACCTGCACATGGCGCGGCTGGTGTTCCAGCGCCTGGGCGTCGGCTGGGAGATCGACGGCCAGGATGTCGTCGTCCCCGCCGGGCAGCGCCTGGAGGTCGAGCCGGATCTGGGCGGGGCGATCCCGTCCATCAGCGTCATGCCCTGGCCGGCCTTCCCGACGGACTTGATGAGCGTGGCCATCGTGGTCGCCAGCCAGTCGAAGGGCACGGTGCTCTTCCACGACTGGATGTTCGAGGGGCGCATGTTCTTCATCGACAAGCTGGTGTCGATGGGGGCGCGCATCATCCTGTGCGATCCGCACCGCTGCATCGTCGAGGGACCGCGCCGGCTGGTGGGCGAGGTTCTGGAAAGCCCTGATATCCGCGCCGGTCTGGCCCTGCTGCTGGCGGCGCTGGCGGCCAACGGCAGCTCAACGATCCGCAACATCGGCCAGATCGATCGCGGCTACGAGCGAATCGACGAAAAGCTGCGCAGCCTGGGGGCGGCCATCGAGCGCGTCGACCTGTAGATCGGTCGGGACCTGAATCAACACGCGCGGCCCTCGGGCCGCGCGCATGTCTTCCAAGCTACGCCCGGGGCCTACGTCCTCGCCGGGGGCGGCGACGCCAGGCGGGCCTCGACCTCCGAGGCCAGGCGGCGGTAGGCATTGGCGGCGGCGCTCTCCGGACGATGTGCCAGGACGGGGAGGCGCGCCGCCGGCGCCGTCGCCAGCGCCTCCTCGACCTCGATCACGGTGTCGAACACCCGCTCACGGAACGCCGCCCGCAACTCCTCGATCACCTGGCGGCTGTGCGCCGAGGCAGGCTGATGCATGGTCGGCAGGACCCCCAGCAGATCGAGCGACGGATTGAGTCGCTCCCGCACCGTACCGACCGTGTCGAGAATGGCGCGGATGCCGCGCATCGCCAGGTAGCGGCACTCGACCGGCACCAGCACGGCTTCGGCCGCCGTCAGGGCGTTGACCGTCAGCAGGCCCAGGCTGGGCGGCGTGTCGATCAGGACGTAGGCCACCTGCTCCGCCTCGGCCTGCAGCGGTGCGGCCAGCCGCCGGGAGCGATCGGGCCGGCTCATGAGGAGATACTCGGCGGCCGCCAGATCGACGCTGCCGGGCGCCAGCCACAGATGCTCGCCCGCGGGGCGCACAACCTGGCCGAGCCTGGTGCCATCCTGCGTCAGGAGGGTGTAGGTCGACGGCGCCGCAGTATAGGGATCGAGGCCGCAGGAAGCTGTCAGCGCTCCCTGCGGATCGAGATCGATCAGCAGCACATGCTGGCCGCGTTCGGCCAGGGCTGCGCCCAGGTTGACCACGGTGGTGGTCTTTCCGACGCCGCCCTTCTGGTTGGCAATCGCCAGGATGTGTCCCATCGGAGGGGAGTATATCCAAGGCGCACCCGCCGGGCAAACCCGGGCCTCCGGCCGCCGGCGCCGGGCGAGGCTCGGAATTGACCGATGCCGGAGGGAGCGGTATAATGCTCGCTTACGCCAACTCACCAGGTAAACGTCGATGCCGAAACGAACCTACCAACCGAAGATCCGCCACCGCGTGCGCGTGCACGGCTTTCGCGCCCGCATGGCGACTCGCCAGGGCCGCACCGTTCTCAAGCGACGCCGCCTCAAGGGTCGCGCGCGCCTGACCGTGCGGATGAACGCTCACGTCAAGAAGACCAACTGGAAGGCCTAATCCGTCGCGCGCCGGCCGCATCCAGGCGGCGGCTGATGCAGCCACGATACCGGCTTAAGCGCCCAGCGGACTTCCGGCGGGTGAGGCGTACGGGAACCTCCTACTCCCACCCGCTCTTCATTCTGGTGGCCGTTGCCACGGATCTGCCTGCGGTCCGCCTGGGCGTCAGCGCCAGCCGCACGATGGGCACGGCGGTGCGCCGCAATCGAGCCAAGCGCCGGCTGCGCGAGGCCTTCCGCCCGCTGATGTCAGGCCTGTACGGCGGCTGGGACTTGATCGCCGTCGCCCGCCCGGCCCTGCTGCAAGCCGACGGCGCCGCCGTGCAGAGC
>DYJB01000241.1:2353-3168 GCA_020723365.1 Candidatus Aquidulcis sp.
CGGCAGCTGATCCGGCGCGCCGGACTGCTGCGATCGGAGAATCGAGAGCGTGCAGAGCACCTGGCCTGAGGCCGACGAACCGAGATTGAGGGATATCCCGCTGAGCCTCGGCACGCTGCCTCGCCTGCCTGTGCTGGCGCTCATCCGGGCGTACCAGATGACGATCTCGCGGGCGCTGCCCGCCGGCACCTGCCGCTTCCACCCAACCTGCTCCCACTACGGCTACCAGGCCATCGCCAAGTATGGCCTGATCAAGGGAGGGGCGATGGCGGCCTGGCGCATCCTGCGCTGTCAGCCTTTCAGCGCCGGCGGCTACGACCCCGTCCAATAGGAGTCCCATGGCACTTCGATCTCCGCGACTTCACTGGGTGGCCCTCGTACTGCTGGCGGCCTCCTTCCTGCTGGCAGGCTGCTCCGGCGATGCCATGATGCCCTCCTCGTGGCCCGGAGTCGCCGCCGATGCCGAGACGGCCTACGTCGCCCATAACCAGGCTGTGTACGCTATCGACCTGGCGACCGGCGCCGAACGCTGGCGCTTTCCGGCAACGGCGGACCGCGCCATCAGCCTGTTCGCTCCGCCTACCGTCACCGACGACGGCCAGGTCTTGGTCGGCGGATTCAACGGCGTCGTCTACGCGCTCAAGGCCTCGGATGGCAGCCTGGCCTGGCAATCGGAGCCGCTGGGCGACCGGATCATCGGAGGAGTCGCCGTGGCCGGGGATCTGATCCTCGTCCCGTGCGCCAATCACACGCTGTACGCGCTGCCGCGCAGCGGGGGCGCGAGCGTGTGGTCCTTCGAGACCCAGGCCCCCTTG
>DYJB01000242.1 GCA_020723365.1 Candidatus Aquidulcis sp.
AAGGACTCGCCGAGCATGCCGTTGATCTCGAGGCTGGCGGTCTGGCCGATCGAGCTGCTGCCGCTCAGGCGCAGCGCCGGCAGGAAGAGGAAGGCGTCCTCGAGCCTGGCCGTGCCGGTGCTCACGGTCACCTCGACGTCGTTCGCGCCCGGATCGTGGGCCGGCACGGTCGCCTGGATGACGTGCGCGGCGATGAACGCGGCGGCCGGCGAGGGCACGCTGCCGAAGCGCACCGTGACCGGGTCGCCCGGCTCGCCCAGGTACTTGCCGCTGATGGTGACCACCGCGCCGCCGCCGTGCGGGGCGCGGTCGGGGAACACGGTCGCGACCTGCGGCGGGAACGCGCCGGTGACCGCGCTCTTCATCAGCGGGTCGACGACCACGATGTTCTGCCACGACAGGTAGGGCATGGCCATGTAGTAGGCCTCGATCGCGTCGTAGCCGGTGAGGTAGCGGCTGAACAGGATGTCCGGGCGCACCACGGCGTTCAAATAGGGCTCGTACACGTAGCCCGCGCAGCCGCTGGCGCCGAGGTGGATGAGGTCGGCGACCAGCGACTGGCCGTAGGTGGCGCTCGCCGTGAGGAAGGTGCGGCCGTTGGTGGAGACGTAGTCCGTGACCAGTGCGCCGTGGACGAAGCTCCCGGGGTAGACGTTGCCCGAGCCGGCCGGCACTTCGCCGTAGTAGGGCGGGCCCGCGGTGTAGCCGTCGTTCGATCCCCACGAGGCATAGCCGAGGATGCTGCTGGCGTTCGCCACGAACGTCGTGGTCGCGTCGAGCTGCACGCTCTGGCCGAGGGCGAGCAGCAGATCGCTGGCGGTGACCATCCAGTTGTTGCCCGAGGCGTAGCCGCCGGTCTTGGACGGATCCTGATCGAGCAGGAAGACCCCGGCCGCGGCCGGGGTCATGGCGCGGTCCATCAATGCCTTGACGTCGGCCGGGATGCCGGTGCCCGGATCATTGCTCCCGTCGTAGCCGTCGATCCGGCACACCAGGTACTTCGGGCTGAGGGTGGTGAGCGAGGCGAAGCTCTGGTCCTTGTTGAAGTAGGGGTTGGCGAGCCAGTTGTTCTGGCCGTTGTCGCCGACCAGGCTGGTGAAGAGCAGGCACAGCTCCGATTCCACCGAGGCCAGCTCGGTGCCCGAGCCGCTGATGCGCAGCGGCACGTACTTGGCGAGCACGATGTAGAGGATCTGATCCTGGAGGTGCGGCTGCGTGACCGACAGGTACTGGGCGATCGGGTCGCGCACCTGCGCGTTGTACGTGGCGCGGGAGACGGTCTCCGCCGTGGGCGTCCCGGCCGGCAGGTGGAAGACGTTCTCCGCCGGCAGGGAGCGCAGGGCGGCGTAGTAGCTGCCGATGGCCTGCGACTCGGCGCTGGAGTCGTTCACCACCATGAGCACCTGGGAAGGCGTGGCGGCCTGGGCGGCGGCGCAGCAGGCGGAGAAGACGATGAGCGACGCGATCAGCGGGCGGGGCGGCATGGGGGATCCTCGGCGGCGGAACGGACCTTCTTCATTTTACCCCGAGTGCGGGGGGGCGCGCCCCGCGCGGGGAACAAACGACCGTTGCGCGACGAAGAGGGGAAGGGAGGGGAGAAGACGGTTTGGGGGAGCGCCGCGGTGGTTCCCTGGCCTCCGGGGGCGGTGGCGCGACTTCCGGTGCATCGAGTCCGCGAGGAACGATGGGCGGCTCGTTTGGGGCGAAGGCGATGCGGGCGGGTCGGCGGCATGAGGCACGGGCGGCGTGGTGGCACGGCGTCGCGGCCACCCCCTCCGCCAGGGAATCCACCGCGGCGCTCTGCTGGCACGTTCTCCCGTTGCTCGCGTGCAGGGCCGCAAGTTGGGTGAAGAAGAAAGAGCGATGTGGGCGCAGGCGCCACCTCATGTGTGCGCCGAGTACGGCGCAGCGGCCGGGAGAAGAGGTGCGCGCCGCGGCCGCCTGCTCGTCCAAGGAACCCCCCAGCGCTCCGCTGGCGTTCTGCCTCGATGTTCGCCGACTTACTGTCGACGTTGGCCGCCAAAGCACAAGCTGAGTGCTGACGGCTGGTGCTGAGCGCTTTCCGCTGAGGGCTGAGCACTCTCCGCTTCCCGCTGACCGCTTCGCGGCGTCCCCGCCGCTACAGCACCGTCCGCACGATCCAGTCCGCGGTCTCCTCGATGGAGCGGTTGGTCACGTCGATCGTCCAGCAGGACGGTACCTTGCGGAAGATCTGCTCGCAGTAGTCGATCTCCGCGTCCACGTGCGCGCGCGACGAGTAGTCCAGCAGGTCGGCGCTGGCCATGCGCTTCATGCGCTCGGCGCGCAGCTCGACCAGGCGCGTGCTGGCCATGCGCAGCCCGACCTTCTTCACCTGCAAGGTGAAGACCTTCTCCGGCAGGGCGATCCCCTTGACGATCGGGATGTTCGCCACCTTCAGCTTGCGGCACGAGAGGTAGATGCTGGCCGGCGTCTTGCCAGTGCGCGACACACCCAGGATGAGGAGGTCCGCCTGCTCCAGGGTCTCGATGCCGTGGCCGTCGTCGTGCGAGAGCGTGTAGTTGATCGCCTCGGTCAGGCGGTAGGTCTCGTCCGGATGGTGGTGGAAGGCGCCCGGAATCATGTTCGGCGCGGAGTGGAGGATCTCGGACAGGCGCTCGATGAGCGGGCCCATGACATCCACCACGGTCCAGCCACGCTCCCGTCCCTTCTCGGCCAGGAACTGCCGCACGCTCTCGGAGACGAGCGTGAACACCACCAGGCAGTCCTGCTCGGGGCGCTGCCGCAGGATCTCCTCGATCTGTTCCTTGGTGCGGACGAAGGGGAAGCGCCAGAGCTGGAAGCGCGCCGCCGGGAACTGGACCAGCACGGAGGTCAAGACCGATTCCGCCGTGGCGCCCGTCGCGTCGGAGACGATCAGGATGTTGGGTCCGCCTTGCATGGAGCCCTGCTCTTTCGCGGCCGGTTCTTTGCACCGGACCGCCGCTCTACGATATCGGCCCGGCGCCGCCGAGGGACAACTCATGATCGACACGGCCATCGTCCTGGCCAATGGACAGCTTGCGACCATCCACGCGAAGACGGCCCACGGGCTGGTGCGCGGCACGAGCGGCTATGTGCCATCGCCGGAGCAGTTGATCACCCCCACGCCGGAGGACTAATAATAGCCG
>DYJB01000243.1 GCA_020723365.1 Candidatus Aquidulcis sp.
GGTGACGTTCGTGCCCGGCGCGGCCGACGCGGCGCAAAGCCGGGTGACGGCCGCCCCCGTTTCGCTCCCGGCGGATGGAAGCTCGCTGGCGACGATCACCATCCGGGTGCTGGACGCCTACCACAACCCGGTTCCGGGGGTTGCCGTGGTGGTCACGGCTCCCGGGGTGGGCCTGACGCTGACCCAGCCGGGCCAGCCGACCGACGCCAGCGGGCAGGCCTACGCCACGCTGGTTGCCAACCGGGCCGGGACGGTGACCGTCTCGGCGACGGCGGACGGGCTGGCGCTCGACGACACGGCCACGGTCGCCTTCCAGGGGCCGGATCTGGCCGTGACGAAAGCGGCTCCTGCCCAGGCGGAAGCCGGCGACGTGATCACCTACACGCTGACGCTGCGCAACCAGGGTGCGATTCCGGCTGAGGGGGTGGTGTTGACCGACACCCTGCCGGCCGGTGTGACCTATCTGAGCGACGCCAGCGGGTACACCCCTGTCCAGAACGGGCAAACCTTGCGCTGGACGCTGGGAACCCTGGCAGTGAACCAGCAGGTCTCGTTCGCCGTGCGGGCGAGCGCCTCGGCAGCCTTGTCGCCGCACACGGTGCTGACCAACCACGCCGTGGCAGGCACCACGACCTACGAAGTGACACTCGCCAACAACGCCGCCCAGGCGGCGACGACCATTATCGGCGCCGACCTGTACGTGACGGTGAGCGCCACGCCCGAGGGCAGCGCCGGGCACCCGATCACCTACACGGTGACCTTGGGCAACCGCGGGCCGCTGCCGGCGGTGGACGTGAGCGTGACGGACACACTGCCGCTGCACACGGCGGTCATCAGTTACACATTGGCTGCGCCGTTCACGCAGGACGGGCGGGTGCTGAGCTGGGATCTGGGTACCCTGGCCGTTGGACAGACGCGGCAGTTCCAGGTGACGGCGCTGGTGAGCGGCACGGCCGCCCTGGGCAGCCAGCTCGTCAACCGGGCCGAGATCGCTGCGGCGACGGGCGAGGAATACCCCGCCGACAACGCAGCCACGGCCTCCACCCTCGTTAAGCCGGGCTACCGCTTCGACGCCAGCTTTACCCAGCCCGACCAGACGACCAGCGTGGGCGTGCCGGCAGTGTACCGCCTGCGGGTACACAACACGGGCACGCTGCGCGACCAGTTCACCATCACGGTGAGCGGGCTGGACGCCGGGCTGTACACGCTCGAACCGGCCAGCCTGTCGCTGCCCTCGGGGGCGACCGGCGAAGCCGTGCTGACGATCGTGTCGAACAGCTGCGCCGTGATCGGCAGCTATGACTTCACGGCGCAGGTCACGGCGGCGGGGAATAGTGCGGCGGCCGAGATCGCCGGCGACCTGGAGATCCAACCGCAGCCGGTGATCGCCGGCCTGGCCCCGGCGGAGGGCGCCCGAGTGGGATCGCCCGACCCCGTGTTTGCGTGGACGACGAACCTGACGGCGACGACCTCGGTGTACCTGCGGCCTGACTCGTCGCCGACGTACACGGAGCACACCGGCGCACCCGGTTTCGGGCATCACGTCTCCCTGACCGGCCTGCTGCGCAACACCACGTACTGGTGGTACGCCCGCAGCGAGTCGTTGTGCGGGGTAGAAGAGACGACGCCGCGGCGCCTGACGGTGACGAACGGCATCGCCTTCACCCGGCGCAGCTACGAATACACCATCGAGCGGGATTACGACCAGCGCTTCTCGATTGCGGTGACCAACGAAGACGTCATCTCGCACACGCTGATGATGAGCGTGGAAGTGGGGACGGAGGAGCTGATCGTGGGCTTTGTGGGTTCGGGCGCCATAGACCAGTGGATTACGCTGCAAGCGGGCGAGACGCGCAACGTGGTGCTGGCCTTGCACGCCCAGGACGCCCTGCCCAACGCCGACTACAACCTGGTGGCGCACCTGGTGGCCGACGACCGGGGCAGCCAACCCATCGTGGACAACGCCAGCGTGCTGGTACACGTCTTCACCCCGATCGTGGATTACACCCTCGAGCAGGTCAGCTTCGACCCGCTGACGCTGGTGGGGCGCTACCGGGTGGTCAACCAGGGCAACGTGGCGCTGACCGACCTGGCCGTGAGCTACCAGGTGACGGGGGGTCAGGGCGACCTGTTCGTCACCCCGTCGCTGAACCACGCCCGGCTGGAGGTGGGCAAATCGCTGGAATTCTCGGTGGTGGGGGTGCTGAACGCCACGTTCCAGGGCGTCACCGCCAACCTGAAAGCCACCGCCGCCGGGGCGGAGCAGACCCTGCCGGTGGACTTCGGCTGCGTGGGGGGGTGCAGCGTGCTCGAAGGGCTGGCCGAGAACGTGATGATGGAAGCGCGCAACGGCGACTGGTACTGCACCAACCGCCCGATCATCACCACCTACATTGACCTGCCCGCCGGCGCGCGGCGCGCCGAGATGACCACGGTAGAACTGCGGGTCAACATCCGCGGCATGTGGAGTTCGGTGCGTCCGCACAGCGCCGACTTCTACGTGAACGGGCACTGGGTGGGCAACTACACCAACGTCATCCCGAATGGCGTGTACGCCTTCCAGGTGGATCCGGCCTACCTGGCGGAGACGGTGGACGGGGTGAGCCGCAACGCCATCACGATCGTGACCACCCACCTGAACGGCGGGCACTACGTGGTGAGCACCGACCTGACGCTCTCGATCTGCTTCGATGAGTACCACGAATGGGTGCTGGCGGATACCCAGGCCCAAGCGGACGCCATCGTGCTGGGGCGCAGCTACCTGATCCCGGCGGCTTCGGCGATCACGGCCACCTTCTTGCAGCCGCAGGAGAACGAGCGCTTCCTGACGGGTTCCCCGGTGCAGGTGACGGCGCGGATTACGGACAGCCTGTCCAGCGGGCGGGTGTACGCCACCATCCTGACGGCCGACGAGCAGAGCGGCTCGCTGGTGTTGTACGACGACGGGCAGCACAACGACGGGGCGGAAGGCGACGGCGTGTACGCCAACGCCTGGACGCCGGTGCAGCCGGGGCCGATCACACTCTCGGTGAAAGCCTGCAACTGCCAGATCGCCGGGACGGATACGGTGACGGTGCTGGTGTTCACCGGCGAAGCGCGGATTGATGTGGATCACACCCTGCCGC
>DYJB01000244.1 GCA_020723365.1 Candidatus Aquidulcis sp.
CGGGCGGCTTCGCCCAGGCGGGGTGCGGTCGGGCCGAACGCGACGCTGAAGAAGGCGCGGACGAGGTCGGCCTGCGCGGTGGGATCGGTGAGCGTGGAGGAGGCCCAACTGGCGACCGCCCCGCCGTTGGGTGCGCGTAGCAACGCCTCGGCCAGGCTGTCCCCATACACGTCCTGGAAGTAGCCGTTCAGGCACGTCATCGAGGTGACGATGGGCAGCCGACCGCCGTTGGTCAGGGTGAGGGCGTCGGCGTTCTTGAACAACGTCGACCGCCACGTCTGCTGCGAGCCGTGGCCGACGAAGTCGACGAGCAGCGCACCCGCGTTGAGGCTCGCGAGCAGCGCCGTGCGGGCGCCGGTGTTGCCCAGGGCGCCGACCGCGATGTGCTGGGTCTGGTAGCCGGGTCCGGCCAGCTTCTCCAGATCCTGGCTCAACGTGGTGAAGGAAAACCCCGACTGGTCGATGTCGGAGACGAGCACCAGACTCGTCTTCCAGCTCTCGCCGGCACCGGCCTGCTCGAACGCCAGTGTCTTGGCGACCAGCAGGCTCGCCTCGCTCTCCGAGCGCGCTGGCAGGCGTCCCACGGCCAGGGCCGGCATGCCGTCTCCCTTGAGGTCGACGAGCCAGTCGTCCGAGGCCGCCTTCATGAAGGCGGTCGGCACGAGCTTCGTGGGCACGAAGTCGAAGTCCCCGAAGCCGAGGTAGTTCTTGGGATCGAGGGTGGCGTCGCCCAGCAACAGGAGGTACGACGGCGGCAGCCGCCAGCTCCGGCTCCGGGCCACCAGCTCGCGCACTGCATACGGGCTCTTCTGCCCGTAGCTGAACTCGTCGTAGACGTCCTCGATGTCGGCGATGACGACCCGCAGGCCCGCCTGGCGACGGTATTGCTGCAGGCTCTGCGCCGGCCCCAGCATCGAGGCGCTGGTGAGGATCACCCCGTCGGCTTCGGTGAAGCGCGACGCCCACGAGCTGGGGGCGTTCGGCACCACGCTGACAGGGCTGCGGAAGCGCGCCGGGGTCACGGCCAGGAAGGTGCGCGCGGTGTCGGCGCCGACGACCAGGGTGGCGCCGCTACCGTCCTTCTCGAACCGTGGCGTGACGAGCGCGAGCTGGTCCAGCGCGGTGGTGTCGACGAGGACGAGGTCGGTGCTCTCGAGGCCTGTGACCCGCGCCTGCTCGCCGGCGCCGAGGGAGAGCTCCAGCCTCCCGTCCGTGGCGGCGTAGGCGTGCGGGTACCGTACCTGGATGGTGTCGACCAGGCTGTAGTCGAGGGCGCCACCGGTAGCCACGAGGGTGACGGTGTTCGCCCCGTCCTTGAGCAGGTCGACCGAGATTGGCAGGGTGAACTCGGCGGCTGTCCGGCCCGCAAACTGTACGGTGCCGAGCAGGCGGTCGTTGTACGAGACGTCGAGCCGGTGCAGGGCGTCGGTCACGCCTTGCAGCCGCACCACGAGCGCGGGGGTGATGTCGCTCCGCGGCTCGACGTGCTCGAGCTGCACTGGCAGGACAACCGGCGCGGTGGCAACGAGCGGCCCGAAGAAGTTCTCGGCCTCGCCGTTGGTGGTCAGACTGGCAAAGAAGGTGGTGCGGTCTCGCCGCTCGGCCACGGCGGCAAAGGCGGCCGCCGGGCGGGACCCTTCGTCCCTCGGCGCCGGGGTCAGCCGCAGCCCGGGCCGGGTGCCCCGCACCAGCCAGAACACCCGCGTCCGTGTGTACGGGGAGTCGATGCCGAACCCGTAGAACTGGATGGCCTCGACCCGCCGGGCCGTGACATCGGTTGGCTGCTCAACGAGGAACGGGTACTCCACGCCTTCGGAGTAGAGCTGCAGGTTCGCCGTGTCGACCGCCGGGTCGAGCCCAGCCGCCACGAGCTGGCTCGCCGGCACGCGGTACCACCCGGTGTCCTGGACGCCGATCTTGACGCCCACCTGCACGCCCAGGACGGAAGAGGGCTGCCGCGCGACGTCCGGCCGCAGGGTCGGCGCCGCCACGGCCCGGCTGGCGAGCATCCCGGCCGGCACGATCGGACCTTCCGGTAGGCGGCCCAGCTCGCGCAGGGTCGGCGCGGTGGGGCAGCCCGCCCCCACCGGCACGTCCTTGTCGATCAGGAACGGCCCGTGCCAGGTCGACCGCCCGGACAGGTCGATGTCCTCCACCCAGTACTTGGCGTCCAGATCACGTCCCGTGGTGTCGAGGACGCGGTACGGCCGCCCCTGCGCCAGCGGCATGTCGGCTCCCACCTGCAGCGCCGAGCCGGCCACCAGCTCCCCGTTCACCCGCACGCGCTCCGTGCCCGTCTCCCGCCACACCGCAAACCCGAGGTTCGACACCTCGTAGCTCGTCGACCACGTCACACACACACCCTCCGCCATCGGCACCGCGTACCCTTCCGCCACATCCGCCAGCGTCGGCGACAGGATGATGATGTCTTCGGACGCCGTGTCATTGCTGGTCACCCGGTTGGTCCCCCAGCCGGTGATCACGGCCGGCACGGTCACCACCGCCGACGAGGTGTAGCTCCCAACCGAAACCGTGATGTCGATCTGACTGAAGGTCGCCAGCGGTACCTTGACAGAGGTGCTCGTGCAGGTCACGACCTGGCCCGCAATCGAGCACGACCAGTCCGCGCCCCCGCTCACCGCCGTCGGCGTGAGCTGCACCTGCGTCGTCGGCAACGTGATCTGCACCGTCGTCGTCCCCGAGGTCGAGGTCCCAAAATCGGCGTTGCGCAGATCCACGTACACGTGCCGCCCCGTCGACCCCTGTGTCCACGGGTCCGTCGAGTGGGAAATCGTCACTGCCGGATCAGCCAGACACGCCGACACGATCCCAGGCAGTGTCCCCGCAAACGACGCGCTCACCCCGGCGTACCCGTCGCGGGCACCGTAGGGATCGCTCGATGTCGTGGAGGTTCCATTGTTGCCGCCGGTGACGTTGCTCGTCGGGGCGCTCGACGCCTGGTACAGCACGATGCCGCCCCCCCCGCCGCCGCCAG
>DYJB01000245.1 GCA_020723365.1 Candidatus Aquidulcis sp.
CTGGACAAGAAGAACAAGCTCGAGGACTCCCTGGTCAGCCGGGCGCACACGGTCATCGACCTGGGCGAGGACGAGTTCACGGTTGGCCGGCTGCACCCCATGCT
This sequence comes from Candidatus Aquidulcis sp., assembly GCA_020723365.1. Taxonomy (GTDB): domain Bacteria; phylum Chloroflexota; class Anaerolineae; order Anaerolineales; family E44-bin32; genus DYJB01. The sequence continues at coordinate 105 of DYJB01000245.1, forward strand.
GGACAACGACCTCCGCCTGCGGCGCCTGGAGAAGGAGGCGGCCGATCCGGAGGTGGCCGTCATCCTGCTGGATGTCGTCCTGGGCTACGGCGCCCACAGCGATCCGGCCAGCGAGCTGGCCCCGGCGATCGCCGCCGCCATCCAGGCTGCGAAGGAAGCCGGCAGACACCTCGAGGTGGTGGCGATCGTCAGCGGGACCGATGGAGACCCGCAGGGATTCGAGCAGCAAATGCAGCGGCTGCGCCAGGCCGGCGCCAGGATCGAGATCAGCAACGATGCCGCTGCCCGCTATGTGGGACGGCTGCTGCAGGCGATCGAGCGCGCATCCCACCCCGAGGGCGGTCCGGCGATGGTGTCGGTGGATCTGGGCGCGGTGAAGAAGCCCATGGCCGGCCTCAATCTCGGCCTGGAGTCCTTTGCCGCAAGCCTGCGGGAGCAGGGCGCCCAGGCCGTGCATGTGGACTGGAAGCCATCCGCCGGCAGCAACGAACGGCTGGCGGGTATCCTGGAGCGGATGCGGCAAGCGCCCCAAACGTAGCCCCCGAGGCACACGCAGGCCCTCCCTCGGCGGCATGGCGCAGTTCCTCTCGATCCCGTTCCGTGACTGGAGGCGGAGGCCTCCACCAACGGCCTGGAGGCGCTCATGGACATCGACAAGGCGAACACCGAAGTCACCCAGCGCATGATGGACGCCCGACCGATTGCCACCACCCTGGCCAAGGCAATCGAGGTGGTGCCCGGCCTGCACGAGAACATGCTCCTGCACGCCGGCCCTCCCGTGACCTGGGAGCGGATGTCCGGCCCCATGCGCGGCGCCATGATGGGCGCCCTGATCTTCGAGGGCAAAGCCAAGAACGCCGACGAAGCCGAGAGGATGCTCAAGTCGGGCAAGATCGAGTTCTCTCCCTGCCATGAGCACATGTCCGTCGGTCCCATGGCCGGCGTGATCTCGCCTTCCATGCTGGTCTACGTGGTCGAGAACCAGACCCACCAGATCAAGTGCTTCTCCAACCTCAACGAGGGCCGCGGCAAGGTCCTGCGCATGGGCGCCTACAGCCCGGAGGTCCTGGAGAAGCTGCGCTGGATGGAGTCGACCCTCGGGCCGACCATCCGGGCCGCCCTGGAGGCCATCGGCGGCATTGACCTGCGCGCCCTGCTGGCCAAGGCGCTGCAGATGGGCGATGACGGACACAACCGCCTGGACGCCGCCTCGGTGCTGTGGACCAGCCAGCTGGCCCCGTACATCGCCAAGACCGCCCGGGACAGCGCCACGGCCTTCGAGGTCATCAAGTCGCTGGGCGAAAACGCCCTCAGCGTGCTCAACCCGGTCATGGCCGGCTGCAAGTCGATGACCGCCGCCGGCCATGGCGTGGAGGGCAGCACCATCGTCTCCATCATGGCGCGCAACGGCACCGATTTCGGCATCAAGGTCAGCGGCCTGGGCGACCGCTGGTTCACGGCGCCGTCCCCGATCGTCAAGGCGCTCTACTTCCCGGGCTTCACGGAGGCCGACGCCTGCCGCGATATTGGCGACAGCGTCATCACCGAGACGGCGGGCATCGGGGGCTTCGCCATGGCCGGCGCGCCGGCCCTGGTGACCTTCATCGGCGGCGTACCCAGGGATGCCATCAACACCACCCTCGATATGTACGAAATCACCTTCGCCGAACACAAGCAGTTCTCCATCCCCTACCTTGATTTCCGCGGCACCCCGACGGGGATCGATATCCGCAAGGTGGTCGAGAAGCAGATCGCCCCGCGGGTGAATACGGGCGTGGCCCACAAGGACCCGGGCGTGGGACAGGTCGGGGCCGGGGTTGTATCCGCCCCGATGAGCGTGTTCGAGGATGCGCTGGTCGCATTCGCCGAGACGTACGGTTTCGCATCCTAGATCCAAAAGGACGGAAGCGACGATGGACCGAGTAGGCTTCATCAAGATGATGAGTGAGGCCAGGCTGCACGATCTGACCCAGGGCTGCAGCGTCTTCACTCCCCCCTGGCCCGGCGAGAAATCGCTCGAGGTCCACTTCTTCAAGCGCGTCACCGGCGCCTACGGCGGCGGGCAGGGCGCCAACGGCCAGATCCTGAACTGGAGCAACACGGTCGGCACGCACCTGGTGGGCGAGCGCGCCTTCCACTCCGGCGGCCGCGCCATCGCCGATATCCCGCTCAAGGACCTGTGCGGCCCGGGCGTCATCGTCGACATCTCGGACATGGTCTCGGACTACAGCATCATCACGCCGGAGATGATCACCAAGAAGGCCGAGGTCAAGCAGGGCGACATCCTGATCATCAACACCGGATACCACAAGTATTCCTGGGACCAGCCGCAGGTGAACAATCCCCAGGCGCAGGGCGGCGTGGAATCGATGGAGTTCGGCTTCCTGGTGCGCCACCCCGGTCCGTCGATGGCCTTCTACCGGTGGGCCCTGGACATGAAGCTCAAGGTCGTCGGCGTGGACTGCGGCGCCGCCGAGCATCCCATGAACACCCCCATCCGCCGCATGCACGAGAACCACTTCAAGCTGGCCGAGGAGAAGCTCAAGCGCGAGACCGGCAAGACCTGGGACGAGACCTTCCCGCAAGGGGAGTACTACGAATTGACCCACATCACCATGCCGCGGCAGCATCTCGTGCTGGCCGAGTGCATCGTGGGCGAGATCGATCAGCTCAAGAACAAGCGCGCCTGGATCCAGATCATGCCCATCCCGTTCGTGGAAGTGGAGACCGCCTGGGCGCGCGTTTCCGCCCTGACGGCACCGGCGGGCATGAGCGACGACGCCTTCATGGCCGAAATGCAGCGCTCGGTCATGATCGACATGACCGTGCCCTTCAGCGTCCAGACGCCGCAGTGGCTCAACTACGTTCCCCTGAGCGTAACCTTCA
>DYJB01000246.1 GCA_020723365.1 Candidatus Aquidulcis sp.
CAAGCCCAAGGCCGTGACCCTCACCGAGCAGGAAGCCGAGGCCCCCCTCGAGCTGCTCCGGGATCCGCAGCTCCTCGACCGGATCCTTGGGGACTTCGAGAAGTGCGGCGTGGTCGGGGAGGAGACCAACAAGCTCGTCGGCTACCTCGCCGCGGTGTCGCGCAAGCTCGAGCAGCCGCTGGCCGTGATGGTGCAGTCCAGCTCCGCCGCCGGCAAGTCCGCCCTCATGAACGCCGTCCTCGCCTTTGTCCCGGACGAGGAGCGCGTCGCGTACTCCGCGATGACCGGCCAGAGTCTGTTCTACATGGGCGAGGCCGACCTCCAGCACAAGATCCTCGCCATCGCCGAGGAGGAAGGCGCCCAGCGAGCGGCGTACGCCTTGAAGCTCCTGCAGTCGGAAGGGGAGCTGACCATTGCCTCAACCGGCAAGGACCCAGCCACGGGACGGCTCGTGACCCACGAGTACCGGGTCGAAGGGCCGGCCGCCATCTTCATGACCACGACGGCCATCGACCTCGACGAGGAGCTGCTCAACCGCTGCCTCGTCCTCACCGTCAACGAGGACCGGGAGCAGACGCGCGCCATCCACCGCATCCAGCGGGAGAGCCAGACCCTCGACGGCTTGCTCGGCCGGCGCCGGCGGACCAGGCTCCTGACGCTGCACCGCAACGCCCAGCGCCTTCTGAAGGCCCTGCCGATCTACAACCCCTACGCCCACCAGCTCACCTTCCTCGACGACGCGACCCGGACGAGAAGAGATCACCTCAAGTACCTCGGCCTGATCGCCACCATCACCCTCCTGCACCAGTACCAGCGGGAGCACCGCTTCCTCTCCGACGAAGGCGAGCAGGTCGAGCACCTCGTGGTCTCGCTCGAAGACATCGCCACCGCCAACCGCCTGGCCGCCGAGGTCCTCGGTCACACCCTCGACGAGCTGCCGCCCCAGAGCCGGCGATTCCTGCTGCTGCTTGACGAGATGGTCCGGGCGGCCTGCGAGAGCCAGCACATCCCCCGCTTCCAGCACCGCTTCTCGCGAGCCGACGCGCGCCACTTCACCGGCTGGAGCCTCACCCAGGTGCGGGCGCACCTCGACCGCCTGGTGGAGATGGAGTACGTCCTCATCCATCGCGGCAACCGCGGCCAGAGCTTCGTGTACGAACTCGTGTATGCCGGCGAAGGGCAGGACGGCCGCCCCTTCCTGATGGGCCTGCTCGACGTCGAGGCCCTGCGTACCTGCCAGCCGGCACCCGCGTACGACCTCGACCTGGCGGGCCTGCCGCCCCAGGTGGCGGCCTCCGGAGCCGGGGTGGCGGACCCGGACGGCGAGGTGGCGGGGTCAAAGCGGGCCGATGGCGGGGCCAAAACGGGGGGATGGCGGCCTCTCCAAACCCCTCACGAAGCCAATACTCAACAGCATCCTGACGATTCAGCCTCGACCAGCTCCGAAAACGCAGTGCTCCGGACCCCCAATCCTCGCCCCCAGCCTGGTCGTCGTAGCCTCGATCGTGCGGCCCAGCACGACCCGGCTGCTGACGACCAGGTCTTTCCCTTGGCCGCTGTCGGCCACCGCACCCGGACCCGGCCATGACGCGTATCATCCGCAGCCGCCGCAACCGCGGCCGTCACCCGGTGCCGCTGGCGCTGCTGCCCGATCCCGCGAGCCTCGCCGCCCACATCGCGCGCCACCTTGCGTGGCTGTCAGCGCGCGGCTTCTCCCCGCACACCGTCCGCCAGCGCAGCCTGTGCCTCGCTGCCTTCCTCGCGTGGTGCAACGACCGTGCTATCTACAAGCCGCACGAGCTGTCACCCCTGATCATCGACCTCTACCAGCGGCACGTCTCGAAGATCGTCAAGAAGGACGCGCTGCCCCTGGCGCCGTCCTCGCAGCACAAGAAGCTGATTGCCGTGGTCGTCCTCGGCCGCTGGCTGGTGCGCGAGCGCCTGGTGGCGACCAACCCGGCCGCCGACCTCGAGCTACCGAGGAAAGGGATTCGCCTCCCGGCTGCGGTCCTCACCGTCGAGGAGGCGGAGAAGATCCTGGCGGTCCCCGACGTGCGCACGCCCCTCGGCCTACGGGACCGGGCCATCCTCGAGGTCTTCTACTCGACCGGGATCCGCCGATCGGAGCTCGCACGGCTCACGGTGGCGGACCTCGATCTGGGGGCCGGTGTCCTCGCGGTGCGCCAGGGCAAAGGCAAGAAGGACCGCTTCGTGCCGATCGGGGAGCGTGCCGCAGCCTGGGTGGCCGCGTACCTCCGCGACGTGCGGCCATTGCTGGCCATGCACCAGGACGAGGGTGTGCTCTTCCTGAGCTCCGACGGCCTGCCGATCCCGCCGGAGACGCTGTCGACCACGCTCAACCGCATCGTGCGTGCCGCCGGTATCGGCAAGCCCGGCGCCTGCCACATTTTCCGCCACACCATGGCGACCCTGATGCTCGAGGGCGGTGCCGACATCCGCTACATCCAGCAGATGCTCGGCCACGCCAACCTCGACACGACGCAGATCTACACCCACGTCGCGATACACACCCTCAAAGCCGTGCACGCTGCGACGCATCCCGGCGCATCGCTGCGCCCGCACCAGACCGCAGACGCCGACACCGCAGCGACAAGCCATCCGCGCCCCCACCTGGCGATCCTCCTCGACGAGGATGAGGCGGAGAGCGAGGCGCTGCCGAATTGACGGCTGTCACGCCGGCTGCAACGCCCACCCCGCCCCCGCAGCCTGCGCGCCAGCCTCGGACCTGCCGGAAGTGACCGTCCTGCCAAGCTGAGCCAGCGAGAAGAAGACAAGCGGAGGGTCGGCGTGCTCGCGCTGCGGCCCTGCGGGCCTCCGCTCGCTGCGCGCGCCGCCCGCTATTGGCCTCGCTCACGCTCGGCCGGTCACCCCTGCCCGCCCGCGAGGGCCACATCGAGGAGCAGGCGATCGCGCTCGCCTGCGCCGCTTGTCGGGAAGTCGCTGCGCTCGGCACGTCCGATA
>DYJB01000247.1 GCA_020723365.1 Candidatus Aquidulcis sp.
TGGCCTTCATCGCCGCGCCGGCGATCGTCCGAACCATCTACCGTCTCAAGGAGCCCAAGAAGGCCGAGGCGGAGTTCCACGTCCGTGGCTGGGGAGGGAGCTGAGCCGATGAGCGCCACGACATCCACCCTTGAGACGGGCATGGTCAGCGTCCCCCAGACGCGGCGGCGCGTGCTGGGCTTCGCCTTCCTTGGCGTAGCGGCGTTCATCTGGCTGGCGTTTCTGCGCGCGGTCGACCCCATGATGGACACGACCATGCGTCTGTACCCCGGCGGATCGACAGTCGTGATCGACGACTGGGTCTTCAACACGCAGACGATGCTGTGGGTCATGGCTTCGGGATGCGCCGCGGTGGGGGCCTTCCAGCTGGTGCGCGGCTTCGGCCGGCGCACGGGGCTGGCGTTCGCCCTGGTGGGGGGCATGTTCGTGTTCGCCTTCCTCTCCTGGGCGGCCTCCGGCGGCACGCTCAACCTGGCCGGCATGCTGCGCATCATGGTGGTCCGCTCCGTGCCGCTGACGCTCGGGGCGCTCTCCGGCATTCTGTGCGAGCGAGCCGGCGTGTTCAACATCGCCATCGAAGGGATGATGCTGACGGCGGCCATGATCGGCACGATCGTGGGTAGCATCAGCAACTTGTGGATCGGCCTGCTGAGCGCCATCCTGGCCGGAGGCCTGCTAGGACTGGTGCACGCCATCCTGTCGATCAAGTACCGCACGGATCAGATCATCTCGGGCACGGTGATCAACATCTTTGCCGTGGGAATCACCTCCTTCATCTCGGGCAAGTTCATGCAGCCTATGCCCCAGTTCAACGACCCGGGGATCTTCGTGCCGTATGAGATTCCCCTCCTCAGCCAGATCCCCGTGCTGGGTCCGGTGCTCTTCCGGCAGAACATCTTCGTCTACGGCATGTTCTTCTTTGTGGTGTTCCTGACCTTCATGCTCTTCCGAACCCGCTGGGGACTCCGGCACCGCGCCGTGGGCGAGCACCCCAAGGCGGCCGACACGCTGGGCGTGAATGTGATCCGGACGCGCTACCTGGCCGTCATCCTGGGCGGGATGATGGCCGGCTTCGCCGGCGCCTACTTCACGCTGGGCTCGGTGGGCAAGTTCGACCAGGTGATGACGGCTGGTCGCGGATTCATCGCCCTGGCGGCGATGATCTTCGGCAACTACATGCCGGTCGGGGCCATGATCGCCGGGCTGCTGTTCGGCTTCTCGGACTCCCTGGCGGCCAGCCTGGCGGTGCTGCGCGTGAAGATCCCGTCCGAATTCCTGCTGATGACGCCCTACCTGATCACGATGCTGGTCCTGGCCGGTGTTGTCGGCCGGGCGCAGATACCGGCGGCGGGAGGCAAACCGTACGAGAAGGAGTGAGCGGCGATCGAGGACCTGTGATGAGGGGGTGGCGATGGGCGACGCGCGATCGGTGCCGGTCCCGCCCTGATGGTCGTTGGGAGGAGCCGCGGGTCATCCGGCGGCGACGAGGCAAGCTCATTCCTTCAATCAGGTGTAGCCTGGCGATCAGACGGAGGGGATGGCCTCGGCCCCCTTCGGTGGCCCGAATGACAACACAGGAAGACGGGGAGGCTCGCTAAGCGCGAGCGAAGAGCGCCATTCTCGAGGGTGCTTAGAGTGACGAGATACCTCAACCACGCTCAGGATGCCGACCGGTCCTGACGGCTGCCCTACAGTCGCCGCAGTTCCCTGATCTCCGGCCAAACGAAGATCAAGGCCACGACGCCACCCACCGACAGACCTAACGCCGTCGAAAGCAACGCTCCGATCGGCAGCCAGGCAACACCGGCGTAGGCGAGGCCGGCGCCCAGCATTGCGCCGGCCGCGGCCCGCGGCAGCGTCGACCACACGCGCTGGATTTCGGGAGCGATACGCGCCAAGAGGACGAAGAGGATACCTGCCTCCAGCGTGAACCCGAGGCTGTTGGCCACGGCGATGCCCATCGCGCCCATCGGCCGATAGAGAACAATCCCTGCAGCCGCGAAGACCAGCAGGTTGGCGAGGCGCGCCGCGAGCGGCGGACGGGCGTTCTGCTGCGCGAAGAAGGCTCGCGCCAGGATCTCCAGCCACACGTGCCCCACGAGGCCGAGCAAGAATCCCTGCGTGGCCGCGGCCACCAGAGCGCTGTCGGCGGCGTCGAAGCCGAAGGCGATCGAGACCAGCGGCCGGGCCGCCACCGCCAAAAGCGTCGCCGCGGGCAGGCTCAGCGCCAGCAGGACTCGCAGGCCGCGCTCCACGCCCCTGGCGAACGAGGCCGCGTCGCCCCGGGCGGAGAACTCGGAAAGTGTGGGCAGCATAGCCGTTCCCAACGCCGTGCCTACGAGAGTCTCGGGAAACTGCATGATAAGCCAGCCGTACGTCAGGGCGGTGATCGCCCCGCTCGGCAGACGCGACCCCAGGTTGTCCTGAACGACAAACATGAGTTGGAAGGCGCCGATGGTCACCAGGCGCGGGCCCATCAGTGCCAGAATGCGCTGCAAGCCGGCCTCCCGCAAACCCAGGCCGAACGACCAGCGGAAACCGTGCCGCACCAACGCTGGCAGTTGGATCGACAGGTGCAGGAAGGCGCCGGCGATGACTCCGTACACCAATCCGTGGATCCCGAGACCGAACGCCGGCAGTTGCAGGCCGGCAATGTCGTACCCGGTTTCGGGTGCCAGGATGAGGGCGCCGCCGATCTGGGCCAGGTCGTACACCAGCGGTGCGAGGGCCGGCAGGAAGAAGTGCTGGTTGGCCTGCAGCCCGGACGTCACCAGCCCGCTCAACGAGAACAGCAGCAAGGCCGCAAGGTTGAGGCGCATGAGCTCGACCACGAGCGCCTGGGCCTGCGGGGAGAAGCCGGGGGCGATTCCCCACTCTGACGTAACGATCGGCTCGGCGAACACGGCCACGATCACCGCCAATCCGGCCGTCACCCCGAAGGCCAGATTGGCGACCCGGCCAAAGA
>DYJB01000248.1 GCA_020723365.1 Candidatus Aquidulcis sp.
GGGAGGGGGCTCATTGGACGGGGTCCGGCGGTCGGGACATGGGGAATCCCACCCACGGGGCGGGCGCGCCCGGCGGTTCGGGGCAGGCCGCGCCTGCTGGCTGTGCATGTCCGACCTGACAGGTGTTCCCGGACAGCGTCAGGGGGCTGCAGGAGGGTCGCGGGATCCGTCACCTTCGTTGCGGACGGCCGCGGGGCGCATCGCGCGTCCACCCACGACGTGGTACTGCCACGTGTCACGTCGTGGGTTCCACCCCGGGCAACGGGAGCTGCCGGCGCGGGGCGTGGCCGTCGAGCGTGATGTAGGGCGCGGCGCGCTCGGCGATGACGCCCAGCCGGTGGAGCTGGTCGAGGCTGCGCAGTGCCTGCTGGCGTCGGGCGGCCAGCAGCGCCTCGGCCGTGCGCGGGCCGATGCCCGGAACGCGCACGAGCTGCTGGCGAGGAGCGCGATTGACCTCCACCGGCGACTCTGCCAGCGCTGACCGCGCGTAGGCCAGTTTGGGATCGATGTGACGCGGCAGCCCACCCTGTGGGTTGAAGGCCAACTCCTCGAGATCGAAACCGTAGTCGCGCAGCAGGAAGGAGGCCTGGTACAGCCGGTGGGCACGCAGCGGGTCTTCGGGGCGCACGCCCTCCAGCGGCGTGCCGAGATGGGGCGAGAAGGATTCGAAGTAGGCCCGCGCGAGTCCCAGGCGGCTCATCAGCCGGCTGGTGAGCGTCAGCAGATCGAGGTCGCTCTCGCCGGCGGGCCCGACGACGAACTGCGTGGTGGTCGATGGCCAGCGGCCGCGCCAGGCCGACTGGGGCGGCCGCGACTGCCGGATCTCCTCCGCCCAGCGCAGGCCGGCCAGCAGCTCATCGTCGAAGTCCTTGCGCGGCGCCAGGCGCCGCAGGTGGCCGGCCGAGGGCGCCTCCAGATTGATCGAGACGCGGTCGGCGAGCTGCATGGCGCGGGCGACCTGATCACGCTCGGCGCCGGGCATGATCTTGAGGTGCAGGTAGCCCCGGAAGTGGAGGCGGTGGCGCAGGATCTCGGCCGCGTCGATCAAGCCGTCCTGGGCACGCACTCCGCATCCGAGGATGCCCGAAGAGAGGAACAGCCCGTGGGCGACGCCGCGCTGGTGCAGCCCGAGGAACAGGCGAGCAAGCTCCTCGGGCTGGAACGTGACACGTTGTGGGTCGCACCCGGCGCGGAAGCCGCAGTACAGGCAGTTGCGCTCGCAGGCCGTGGTCAGCATCGACTTGAGCAGGGGGAGTCTGCGGCCGCCAGGCATGGCTGCCATGTGCAGAGGGATCGTGTAGCCGTCGAGATCGGCGAACCACGATGCCGGGTGCGCCCCGTAACGCTGCCGGACCTGGCGGCCGGTCAGCCCGCCGGAACGTTCGGGTGCCGGGGACGGCCGGAATGCCGAGGGCTCGCCATCGGCCTCGAGGTTCGCCTGGCAGGTGGCCAGGGCGAGCTTGTGGAAGGCGTCCACGGACCCAGTATAGAACAAACGTTCTGAATGCGCAAGAGGTTAGCGGGCATGGACTGAGGTGGGATCAGGACGGTCAGCGCCGGCCTCCAGCAGCTGGCCGCTAGCTGCTGGGAGCTGGAGGTTGGTTCCTGGTTGCTGGCTGCCGCGCGCCCGTTGCCGTCCGCTACTCGCCGTACAGCGCCTCGCGGCCCTTCTTCGCCCGCACCTTGCGATCGCCGGACTGTTCGCCACCCGCCAGCCACTGGTAGAAGGCCTCATCGTAGTCGCGGGTGCGTACGACGACCGGCATGGGCACGGCGTGGCCCAGGATCAGCGCCTGCTGGCGCGTGTCGAGGCGGGCCAGCACCTCGCGCAGCGCCCCGGCGCCGGAGACGCCCGAGAACACGGCCCGGATATCGGCCTCGTTGTCGAGCAGGCAGGTGACGCGCGTTCCGATCTGGCTCATGACCTCGTCGTCGATGGCGCTCGGCCGCTGATCGACGATCAGCAGCGTGACGTTGTACTTGCGCAGCTCGCGGGCGATCGAGCCGAAGATCGTGTGTCCGGCGATGGCCGGGTCGAGGAACTTGTGGGCCTCCTCGATGACGATCACCAGCGGCCGCGGCTCGTCCGCCTTCTTGCCCACCGCCTCGTTCTTCTTGCGCACGTAGCGTTCGTGCACCCGGCGGGTCAGGTAGTTGGCCACCAGGATGTAGGCCGCCAGCGTGTTGCCGTAGCGCCCGAACTCGAGCACCACGCTCGTGCCCTGGTTGAGGCGATGGAAGATGTCGTCGACGGCGTCGTCGCCGGCGCCGGGAACCAGGAAGCCCAGGCGGCGGAAGAACTCGAACTTGCGCTGGATGGCGCCCAGCGTCGACGAGGCGATGCGCTCGTCCTCGACCAGCGCCGCCAGCTCCTCGTCCGGCGCGTCGCTCAGCAGCCGGTCGATCCAGGCCGGGCCCAGCCGTCGGCGCAGGTAGGGCAGGGCGCCCGTCTGCACGTCGCTCAAGCCCAGCAGCCCGGAAAGCATCTCGACGTCCTCCGGCTCGATCTGCTGCGTGCCGATCCTGAGCACGCGGTCGACCTTGCTGCCGCGGGAGCGGGAGGTGTCCTCGTCCAGCGTGACGACCGACACCTGGCCGGCGGTGAAGAGCTGGCGCAGCCCCTTGAACTCGCGCCCGCCCTCGTCCTTGACCGCCCAGCCGTAGTCATTGTGCATGTCGAAGATCAGGGCCGAGGCGCGCCCGGCGCGGATGATGCCCGAGAGCAGGATGCGGGTGATGAACGACTTGCCCGTGCCGCTCTTGCCGAAGACGCCCGACGACCGCTCGACGAAGCGATCGAGGTCGAGGTTGACGTGCACCGCCTGCATGTCGAGCGGCGTGCCCAGGAACAGGTGCTTCTCGTCCTCGGCGCCGAAGACGCGCTCGACGTCACGCCCGCCAGCTGGCCCATCGGCATGGGCCGCGACTTCCGCGGGGTCTACGACCGTCGCCTCCAGGAGCTG
>DYJB01000019.1:0-9354 GCA_020723365.1 Candidatus Aquidulcis sp.
ACGTCGGCTTAACGGCATACGGATGCGACTCGGATCCCACCCACACGGCGCGGATTTCGGTCGGATCGATGCGGGCGCGGGCCAGCGCGTTGCGGGCCGCCTCGATCGACATGGTGATGACGTCCTCGTCCTGCCCGGCGACGGCCTTCTCCTTGATGGGCAAGCCTGCGCCTACGCCGGCCCAGATGCGGGCGACCTCCCTGGCCGGCAGGCGGTACTGCGGGATGTAGGCGCCGTAGCCCACGATGCCGACGTCGCGCGTCGGCTTCAGCAGGCGGGCGCGGGGCGAGTCGCTCATGCCTTTGTCTCCGATCGAGGTCCTGCCGCCGCGCTCGGGCCCTCAAGCAGCTCGCGAGCGCGGTCGATGCGAACGAGGCCTTCTTCCACCATGCGCTGCGCCACGCGCTCCACCATCTCACCCGTGGCGCCGGCGGCGATGGCCACCTGGCGGGCGTGCAGGCCCATGTGGCCGCGCTGGATGCCTTCGGTGGCCAGGGCGCGCAGGGCGGCCAGATTCTGGGCCAGCCCGACCGAGACGATCACCTCGGCCAGCTCACGCGCCGAGCGCACACCCATCAGCTCCAGCGCCGCCCGCGCCGCCGGATGGACGCGCGTGGCACCGCCGACCGTGCTCAGCGCCATCGGCATCTCCAGCTCGCCCTCCAGCCCGCCATCCGATCCCGTCGACCAGCGCGAGAGGGACGTGTAGCGTCCGGAGCGGGCGGCATAGGCGTGGGCGCCGGCTTCGATGGCGCGCCAGTCGTTGCCGGTGGCGATCACCACGGCATCCACGCCGTTGAGGATCCCCTTGTTGTGGGTGGCGGCGCGGTAGGGGTCAGCTTCGGCGAAGGCCCAGGCCTCGATGATCCCGTCACGCACGCGCTCGCCGCTGTAGTCCCCGAAGGCCAGCGTGCTGACCGGAATGCGGCAGCGCGCCGAGGCCAGCCGGCGGTCGGCCAGGTTGCTCAGGATGCGCAGGTGGACACGGCCGCCGGTCAGCTGCTCGAGGCGCGGCGCCAGGCGCTCGGCGGCGGTGTTCACGGCATTGGCGCCCATGGCGTCGCGCACGTCGACGATCAGGTGCACGATCAGCATTGGGCCGATGGCCGTCTCGCGCAGGACGCGCGCTTCGAGATCACGCGCTCCACCGCCCAGTCCGGCGATCACCGGGTCCACCTGATCGACCTCGGCCAGGATCTCGGCCTGATGGTCGAGTACGCGCCGGCGCGCTTCGTCCGGGTCCTTGAGGTCGAGCACCTGAAGCTGGGCGATCATCTGCGGCTCGCTGGAGGTCGCCTGGAATCCGCCTCCGGCACGGGCCAGCTTGGCCATGAAGGAGGCACCGGCGACGACCGAGGGTTCCTCGATTGCCATCGGCACCAGCACCTCGCGGCCGTTGACGACGAAGTTCATCGCCACGCCGAGCGGCAGGCCGAACACGCCGACCGCATTCTCGACCATGTGGTCCGCCTGCCCGGGCGTCAGCCCGGCGGCGCCCGAAAGGGCTGCCAGCGCCTCCAAGGTCATCCCGGAAGCCTCCGCCAGCCGGCGAAGCCGGTCGGCCAGGGGCTGCCCATGGAAGCCTGGCAGGCGGGAGGTCGGCGTGGTGCTCAAGACAGATTTCCCCGAGGGTGTCCGGAGGCGGTTATAGGCGGGGAGGACTGGCAAAAGCTATCAGGTTCCACACACGCCGACCAGCACCTGCGGAGCTCCACCGGCGGCGTTCAGGCCGCGATCATGGCTATGCCGGCCATGCACAGTCCGACGCCCACCCACTGGCGCGCGGCGACGCGCTGGCGGCTGATGGCTCCTGCCAGGACGACGGTCACGGCCGGGGCCATGGAGGAAACGAGGGCGGCGAAGTCGAGCCGGGTCAGGTGCGCCGCGATCAGGTAGAACACGTTCCCTGCCGCGTCCAGCAGACCGGCCAGCACCGCCCACGGATTGGTGCGCGGCGTGAGAAGCGGCAGCCGTTGCTTCAGGACTACGATCACGCCGAGAAGCGTGGCGACGGACTTGGAGACGATCAGGGGTGTGAACACGCTGCCTCCCGGAACCTGAGCCATGCTGACGAAGAATCCGCCGAAGCCGATCCCCGCCAGAAGCCCGAGGCCGAGGCCGCTGTCGGCCCTGGCCGTCGCCGGAGCACCGCGGGCGACGAGCCAGATGCCCATGGTTCCCGCCACCAGGCCCATCACCTGCAGCGGTGTGGGAAGCCCAATCAGGGCCGCCCCGATGAGAACCGGAAGGACGACCCCGACCACCGCTGCCGTGGGCGCCACGACCGCGGCCTCCGCCGTCGCCAGCCCCCGGTAGAGCATGGCCAAGCCGAAACCCCCGCTGACCCCGGCGACCGATCCCCACAACAGCACCGCCGGACCGGTCCAGGATTCGCCGCGCAGCCAGGCGGCCAGGACGAGCAGGACCACGCCGGTGATTGAGACGAGCGCCAGGATCTGGTACGGATGCCGGCCGCGCGTCGAGCGGCCGCCCACGAAGTCGCCGCTGCCCCAGACGAGGGCCGCCACGATGGCGATCAAGATACCGAAGGGGTTCGCAGCTCCCATCATTCCTTCCGGGGATTGTCCGGCCCTATCGCCTGCATTCTACCTGCAGCCAACCCGTGGAATCCGCGCGCCCGGGCAAGCACGCTTCGGGATCACCCGAGTGCCCGCTCGAGGAGCTCGGCGTACGCCTCCGGATCCTGCAGCGCCGCCGTGTGGCCCATCGTGCCCAGGCTCACGACCTCCGGCTGCCTGCCGAAGAGCGCCGCGTAGGCCGGGATGTCCTTGGGACTCTGCGTTGGGTCGTTCTCGGCGGTCAGGACGAAGACCGCACCCGGCCACGCCGCCAGCGTCTGGCGATCAATCTGGCGGGAGCGGATCAGGCTGGCGGCGACGGCGAAGTGCGAGATGACGTCAGCGCGGGTAAGTTCGTTCACGAGCACATGCTCCATCGCCTGGCGCCACGCCTCCTCGCCGCCTTCGGGGGTCGTGATCACCTTCCCGAGGCCGGCGGCCAGCAGGCGCTTGACGCGCCGCTCGGGAAGCAGCTGAACCAGGGCGATCGCCAGATCATCGACCCGCGCCCACAGCGGCCGGTAAGCGGCCGGCCCGCTGCTGGACAGGACGAGCCGCTCCACCGCCTCGGGCCGGCGCGCAAGATAGCCCTGCGCCAGCAGGCCGCCGTAGGACTGACCGCCCAGAGCGAAGCGGTTCACACCCTCGGCGGCGAGGATGGCGTCGAATCCGTCGGCCATCTCCAGGAAGGTCATCACCGGTGGGTAGTCCGGTGCGAGCACGCGGTGCGCCCGGGCCAGGCGTTCGAGGAAGCCGAAGCCGAAGGCCGCCCGGCGCAAGCCGCCGGTGAGCCAGAAGACCGCCGGCCCCTGCCCGAGGGCGTAGTAGCGCCAGCGCCTCGTCCCGAGCGTGAGGCCATGGCCATGCCGCTCGGAGAATCGGCACATGGATAGAAGGACAGGGTTGCCCATGGCCTGGACCGTCTGCCTAGTCTGGAGGCTGCCTGCTACTCCCGTTGGGCATCGAACGTGAACGTGCCGGTCCCGCCTTCTTCATCGGTGGCCGTCCCATCGCCATGCATATCGTCACCATCCACCTGCACCTGGACGGTCCAGAGGTAGGACCCCGAGCTTGAGCCGGGATCACCGCATGGGTACTCGCCGAGTCGAAAGGGTGTCCAACGGATCACCATCGTGCTCGCCATCGGGATCACACCGGTGTCGGCCGTCAGGCTTCCGCTGAACGTGCCGTGCGCCGAGAAGTCCCAGTCGGCCCCACAGTCCTTCCCGGTGATCCTCTCCCTGGCTTCGAAACTCAACTCGCCCTCGACCCGGCCGTCTTCGAGCACGGTCAATCGCACCGCGTTGACCGAAACGACCCGCTCGGACACCACATCTTCCGCGTTGACGGATATCTCCGGGAAGGCCGCCTCACCGACATAGGTGCCGGAGACAACCACGGGCTCGGCTGACGGCGTGCCCTCGCCCGGCGTGGCCGTTACCTCGACGCCCCCGCCAACGATATAGGCGTGGACGGGCAGGCCGGACTGGCGCTCGGTGCACACGACGTAGCGGGCATCCTCGGGGTCGGGGACGGTGCCCGGCGTTCTCCCCAGCATGCCCATCGCCGTCTCATACTCGCCGCGCCCGACGCCGGTGCAGGTGACCGACCGGATCGACATCTGCGCGTTCAATAACTCGACGTTGTGCACCTGGAGCATCTGGCTGCGAATCTCCTGGTACATCTGGTCGCGGGTCGTGCCACGGGATTCCTGAATCAGAGCGAAGAAGGCGATCGCATTGGACGCAGCCTCAAGCGCCGCGTTCAGGCCGTCGGTGGGGCGGATAGTGGACCCGGAGCCTGTTCGATCTCCGGGCGCCACGGTGGCGCTCTCGATGGAGAGCGCGGCCACCTCGGCATCCATTTGGTCGAGGTTGGCGGCGGCCGCTGCCATTTCTTCCTGGGCACGCTGGAGCGCCTGATCCACGCGCGTGATCGCGCCGCCCATGGCGCGATCCAGATCCTGCCCGAGCATCGTCCCCAGGTAGCGCACGTGGTCCTGCATCTCGACCGAGCCCCTGACCTGGCTGGCCAGCGCCTCACGAAGTTGGTCAAATGGCCGGCCGGCCGCGATGGCCGATTGCAGAGCGATTACCGCCGCGCGCAGGTTGGCAATGGTGCTGCGGACGTCTGCGAGAATCTGTTGGGCGCCTGGCAGACGGATGACCGCGTTGGTGATCTCGCGCACGACGGTGCGGTTGAAGTCGCGCCGCGCCTCATTCTTCTCGGCCTCGATGGCGCGGGTGACGGCCTCCTGCTCGGCGCGGGTAGCGGCATCAAGCTTGACGAAGGCACCCACCCTGACGCGCTGGGGACCGGCCTGCGTGTTTCGCAAACTCGAGAGCTCACCGGAGATCAGCTGGGTGCGGGCCGTGTCCCGGAGCCTGTCGTAGTAGCGGTTGAAGTCCCGTTGGGTTTGCGCAGCCGCAGTGTAGGTCTGGCTGCGCCGGACCATCCCCGCGAGTACCCTCCCGCCGCCCCATATGGCGTTGACGATGGGAGCCTGGGCGGCCGCGGGTGCAGCCGCAAGTTCAGCAATCGCGCCCAGGATGAGGACGGCAGCAAGCACGGTGCTTCGATACGGGGAGGCGCCACGGTGCTTCATTGGGCGGCCTCCTCAAGGGACACCCCGAAGGTCTCAGCGTAGGCCAGGACACCCTGATCAAAGACCAGCATGATCTGGTCGCCGATCAGCATCACGCCGCCGGCCAAGTCCTCACCGCCTTCGGAAAGGTCAGTCTCCTTGGGGACGAAGCCTGCGGGCGAAGCGGCGATGAGTACCTGCCTGGCATCGTCGATCGTCATCCCGGTTTCGAAGGCCGTAGGGTCGTACCAGGCGGGGAAGAGCGATTCGGCTGGCCCCGGCTCGAGGTCGATGGTCCAGATGATCTCGCCATCGACGAAGTCGACACGTGTGCCACAACCATAGTAGCGCCAGGCCTCCGTCCGAACCCGGCCGCCCTCGACCTGAACGATTGAGATCTCGAACTCGTCCGGCGGGCCGAAGTTGGCCAGGATGTCGGGCCGCTCGTCGACCGTGGGTAGGGCAAGGGCGAGCGCCAGGTCCTCCCGGGAGTAGGGTGCACGGTCGCCAGACAAGGCCGCCGAGAGGCTGCCGAGCGTTCGATTGAAGGCCGCATCCAGGCGGAAAGGAAGCGCGCCCAGGCCGGAGAGCACAACGATCAGCCCGCAGCCGCAAAGCGTCAGGAGCAGCACGATCCCGCAGCCGATCAACCAGCCGCGTTTGGCTCCGGGTTTCTTCGGCACAGCCGCCAGGACCGGCGAGGGGGGCCGGGAGGCGACAGCCGGTGCGGACGAGGGCGGCCGGGGCGGGGTGGGCGGCGAGCTTGGAGGAAGGGATGGTGGCTGGAGGGCCATCCCAGGCGGCGGGCCGGCCCCGATCATGGCCGTCGGCACCGCATCCTGCGTGACGTGGAAGGTGAACTCGGTTTCGCCCAGTCGAATCACAGCCCCGTCGTATAGCGGCGCCTGCTGGACCTGCTGGCCGTTGATGAACGTGCCGTGCGTGCTGCCCAGGTCGGCGATCGTGAAGGCGCCGGACTCGTAGCGGATCTCGGCGTGTTCCCTGGAGACCATCGGATCGGCAACCACCACCGGGCAGGACGCACTGCGGCCGAGACGAGTGGCCCCGTATCCGAGGTCGAAGCGGCGGCTTGCCAGAGCGGGGGTCCGCCCCTCCAGCCACGCAAGGTGAGCGGATTCCGGCATGCGGACCTCCTCGATTGGCTGCCAGAGCGGGGTCGTGCCGGGGGTCGAGGGCTGTCTTCCGGCCGAAGACCCACCGGATGGACCGACTCTAGGGCCGATTGAGTGAGTGGGCAAGTGCACAGGCACCCGCAATCCGACCTGACAGGTGGCAGTGCCACCTGTCAGGTCGGCTGGGCCTCGGGGGTCCGGGCCTTGGGCGGCTACGAGCCGGTCTTCAACCGCGGGACCCAGGCTGGCACGCGGGCCGCGTAGGCGCGCCATGCCTCGCCGAACTCGTCGCTGAGGAGGCGCTCCTCGCGTCGGGCGCGAAACGCGAGCCCGAGCATCAGGATCGCGAATCCGAGGACGGCCCAGGTGCGGTAGAGCAGCAGGCTGCCCGACGCGGCGAGCATCACACCCAGGTACATCGGATGCCTCACGATGGCATACGGGCCGGCCGTGATCAGCCGGTGCCCAACGAAGAGCGCTACCCCGAGGCCGCTCGCAGGGCCGAACATCGCTCCCAGGGCGCGCAGGCCCCACAGATAGATGAGGCAGCCTCCCCCGAGCAGAAGCTCGCCCTGGACGGCCAGCACCCACCGGAGGAGTTCACCCAGCCGGAGGGGGATCGGTACCCACAGCCAGGCACCGGCTGCGATGAAGACGATCGAGGCGGCGACGAGGATGGGCAGGCGGAGGAGCAGCCCGGCCCGGCCTTCCGTTCGGCCGCGCGAGCGGCGAAAGGACAGCGCCATGGCCAGCAACGCGATGATGAGCGTCCCCAATCCGGCCGCGGCGCCGATCCATCGCAGCACTGCTTCGGCTTGCGGCATCGCCTGTTCCCCGCTGGTCCGTGATCGCCTGCCGACGTGACACGTGGCCCGCCACGTGTCACGTCGGCAGGTGAGGGCTTCTCTTGCGGCGCAGCGCAGCCTCGATCGCCGCCTGAATGCGCTTACGGCGAGTCTCGGGGCGCTTGGCGATCTCCACAGAATGGCCGTACATCTCCCGCTGAGAGCGTGGCAGGGACCGGTAGGCGTCCAGCGCTCCCGGCGTCTGCCGGAGCGCGACCACCAGCGCCTCCGGGATCCAATCGGGGTCGCGGCGCACAGCCGCCGCCTGCCAGCGCCCATCGGCCTGCGCCGCCTCCACGTGCCGCAGGCCGGCCCGGGTCATCTTCCGCTGCCGGATCAGCCGCTCCACGCGTCCTTTGTTGCTCTCGGACCACACGCTGCGTGGCTTGCGCGGGCTGTAGCGCTGCAAGAAGTAGTCTTCGTCGTGCGCATGCGTCAGGCCGTCGATCCAGCCGAAGCACAACGCCTCCTCGACGCCCTCCTCGTAGGTCAGACCTTTGCGCGACGAGCCCTTCTTGATGTGCGCCACCCAGGCCTCCGTGCGGAGGCTGTGGTTGGCGCGCAGCCAGGCGCGCCATGCGGCGCGGTCGCGGAAGAACAGTTCGGGACTCTTCGTGGGCATGCGATGTATCCCCGTGTCCCGGCCGTTCGCGAAACCGCCGCCGGGATGCTCAGGCGGATCCCGGCCGGCGACGACTCAATCCGCGCCCAGGGCAGGCGCCAACACGGGCCGGGCCATCAGGAGATCGCGCTGGACGTCCGATCCCAGAAGGAAATCCTGCGCCCCGACCTGGACGAAGCGCCACTGCTGGTAGAAGGCGATGGCCCGGGCGTTGCGCTCCCACACATCGAGCCAGATGACGCTGCACTGCTGGCGCTCGGCCTCGGCCAGGCAGGCGCGCATCAGCGCCGCGCCGACACGGCGCCCGAGCCAGGCTTCGGCGGCGTAGATGCGGCGGAGCTCGATCGGCCGTCCCGCCGGGATGCACTCCGGCGCCGGAGAGCGGACCAGGCGGGCGTAGCCGACCGTCTCCCGCCCGACTTCGGCGATCAAGAACGTTGTATCCGGGTCGGCCAACTCGGCCGCCTGCAACGCCGGCCCGAAGGCGGCGGCGAGATAGGCGGCCATGTCCTCGGGCGCGTTGTCGCGGGCAAAGGTGTGGGCGAACGTGCGAGCGCCGAGCTCGGCCAGGAGTTCAGCGTCCTGCGCGGCGGCGATGCGGATCGAGATGATGGGCTCGGGCATCTCCCCTCGCTGATCGCGGCGGCCAGAGCGCTAGTCCACCCGCCGCACACCGGGATGCAGGTAGGCCAGCAGCGCCAGCGCCACGGTGCTGCTGCCCCCCAGGATGAACACCTGGACCGGCCCGATCTTGTCCGTGAGCCAGCCGGCGAGGGCGAAGCCCACCGGCATCAGGACGAAGGATCCCAGCGCATCGATGCTCGAGACGCGGCCGAGCATGTCCGGGGCAACCATCTCCTGCAGCGTGTTGGTCCATACCAGGGCGATGGCGGAGAAGGTCAGGCCGTAGACGAAGGCGACCGCCAGCATCACGACCAGGTTCGGGGAAAGGCCGTAGCCGACGATCATCAGCCCGCCCACCACCGCCGAGCCGTAGAGCAGCAGTCCGCGGCGCCGGATGCGCTTCAGGCGTCCGAGGACGACGGCGCCCGTGACCGAGCCGATGGAGAAGGACGACGCCACCATGCCCAGCGCCGCAACCTGCAAGCCCAGGTGGTCATGGATCAGGAACGGCAGGGCGATGTTGCGGGGCCCTGAGTCGGTGACGTTGATGAAGGCGTACACCAGGATGGTCACCCACAGCCAGGGAGAACCGAGGACGATCCGCCACCCTTCTCGCAAGTCGCCGATCGGCGAAGAACGGGCGAGTTGAGGGGAGTCCGGCGACTGCAGCGGCGGCCGGATGTTGCGCAGCGGGATCAGGCAGGCGGCGGAGATCAGGAAGGACGTGCTGTCGAGTCCGAAGGCCAGCGGCGTCCCGCCGGCGGCCACGAGCAGCGCCCCGATCGTCGGGCCGATGACGCCCGAGAGCTGCCACGACAGGCTGGTGAGCGAGTTGGCGCTGGGCAGGTCCTCGGGGGGCACGATCTGAGGCACCGAGGCGGTGTAGGCCGGGAAGAAGAACGCCTCCGACAACCCGAAGATCACGCTCACGGTGTACACGTGCCAGAGCTCGAGGCGATCGGTGCCC
>DYJB01000019.1:9364-20683 GCA_020723365.1 Candidatus Aquidulcis sp.
CCAGCAGCGTCACCAGCGCCACGACCATGGTGTTGACGGTGTCGCACGCCAGCATGATGCGGAAGCGCGGCAGGCGGTCGACCGCCACGCCGCCCACCAGCAGGAAGATGAGCATCGGGACGAGGCTGAAGACGGCCAGGGCGCCCATCGCCGCGGCCGAACCGGTCGCTTCCAGGATCCACCAGGAAAGCGCGATCCGGTAGAGGCTGTCGCCCAGGCGCGAGATGGTCTGCCCGGACCACAACAGCGTGAAGAGTCGATTGCGGAAGGCGCGCAGGAAGGACATGGGCCGGATTGTACTTCCGCTCGGCGCGATCACGGGCAGCGGCGCGGGCGGCTGCGGTAGAATAGCGCAGGTGGTGAGGTCCGTGTCCAGCCAGTACCCGATCGAAGACAGCAGCCTGACCGCGCTCCCGCCGGCCTCCGACTCGGAAGCCATGATGCGCGCCCTGCATCGCGCAACGCTGAGCCTGTACTCAGACCTGTCGCTGGACGGCGTCCTGCAGCGCATCACCCAGGCGGCGAAGGACCTGGCGGGGGCGCGCTACGCCGCGCTGGGCGTGCCGGATTCGTCCGGGGGTCTGCAGGCCTTTGTCGCCCTGGGCATGTCGGTCGAAGAGATGGCGCGCATCGAGAGCCAGCCGGTGGGCAAGGGCCTGCTGGGAGAGATGCTGCGCTCGGGTGAGTCGGTGCGGCTGCGGGACCTGCGCGCCCACCCGAAGGCCGCCGGCTTCCCGCCCGGGCATCCGCAGATGTCCTCCTTCCTGGGCGTGCCGATCGCCGCCTACGGCAAGCCGCTGGGCCAGATCTACCTGACCGACAAGAAGAACGCCGCCGAGTTCTCGACCGAAGACCAGCGGCTGATCGAGATGCTCGCCGCCCATGCCGCGGCGGCCATCGAGAACGCCTTTCTCTACAAGCAGGTGCGCAGCAGCGAGGGCGAGCTCAGCCAGCGCAACGATGAGCTCGAGCTCTTCAACTCGCTGGCGACAGCGGTCAGCTCGGCCATGGAGCTCGAGCCGCTCCTGGAGAGCATGCTCGAGCGTGTCATGGGCCTGTTCGGAGCCGAGGCCGGCGAGGTCTTCGTCATGGAGGAGGACGAGAGCTTCTACCACCTCGCCGTCCACCGGGGGCGCCACCAGGCCAGCTTCTGGGAACGCGACCATTTCCGCTACGGCGAAGGATTCGTGGGGGCGGTGGCGTCCTCCGGCAAAGTGGCCTGGAGCCACGATCCCGGATTGGATCCCCTGTACCACGGCGAGGACGGCATCGGCACGCTGGCGGGCGTGCCGTTGGCGGCGCGGGGACGGGTGGTGGGTGTGATGACGATGGCCTTCCACGGCCAGCGCACCATCAGCCAGCGCGAGGCCGGTCAGCTGGAGGCCATGGGCGCCGGCGTCGGCGTGGCGGTCGAGAATGCCCGCCTCTACCGTCACGCCCGGCGGGTAGCGGTGCTGGAAGAGCGCGAACGGATCGGCATGTGCCTGCACGACGGCATCATCCAGTCGATCTACGCCGTCGGCCTGACGCTGGACTACACCCGCCTGCTGATGCGCGAGTCGGCCGAGAAAGCCGGCGTCCGGCTGGAACAAGCCATCGACGGATTGAACGCCATCATCCGCGACATCCGCTCCTACATCCTCGACCTGCAGCCCAGCCGCATTTCCACCGACAACCTGGTCGAGGCGCTCACCCGGCTGGTGCGCGAGTTCAAGGCCAACACCCTGGTGGAGGCCGAACTTCAGGTTGACTCAGCCGCGCTGCTCGACCTGGATCGCGCCGAGCGCACAGCGCTGTTCCTGATCACGCAGGAGGCGCTGGCGAACACGGCCAAGCATGCCCAGGCAAGCCGCGTCCTGGTCAGCCTGCGCCTCGGCAGTCACGGCATCATGCTGCAGATCATCGACAATGGGCGCGGCTTCGCCGCCGAATCGTCCGCCGGGCCGCTGGGCCACGGGCTCTCGAACATGCGTGATCGAGCGCGCAATGTCGGCGGCAACCTGAACCTGGTCTCCAGCCCGGGGGAGGGGACGACCATCACGGTGGGGCTGCCGGGACGCCGTCAGAGCGCCCCTGCCGCCCCGGCCTGACATTCGCGGGGCCGTGCGGGATGGAGGTCACTGGAGGCCTCCGAACGACGGTCCCTATACTGATGAACTCTCCGAGGACTCGACAGGCTGTGGTTCGGGCGAGGGTGTACATCGTCGACGAGCACGATCCCGTGCGATTGGCCCTGGCCGATCGCCTGGGGCGCGCCGCCGGCATCAAGATCCTGGGCCACAGCGGAAACGCCGACGAAGCTCTGAGCGATATCCGCCGCGGGCAGCCGGACGTGGTTTTGATCGAGGTCAAGCGCAGCGATGGCCTGGGCCTGGAAGTGCTGCGCCAGGTGGCGGAGGTTCCCAATCCGCCCAAGCTGCTTGTGCTCACCTCCTACCCTTCGGAGTGGGAAGCGGAGGCGGCCACGCGCGCCGGGGCGCACTCCTACCTGCTCAAGGACATCGATCCCGAGGAACTGATCCGCCAGATCACCGAGTACGCCGGAAGCTGAGTTGGCGCTCTGCAGGTTCGACGCGACGAAGTCCCCGCAAGGGGACTTCGAGTTTCCGGGGAGGACCGGCTGAGAGCTAGGAGCGCAGGTAGTCGGTGCGGAAGATGAAATCGAGCCAGATGAAGGCCAGCGCGCCCATGGCCAGGAAGACGAGCAGGGCATTGCCGGGTGCGAACTTGTCGAGGGTCGTGTCGAACAGCCGCAGCGCGGCCAGCACGCATACGGCCCCGAAGCCGGACGAGATCACCCACACCACGACGCGTCGCGCAGCCATCCTGTCTCCCTCACGATAAGAGCATATTGGTCCGAATTCTATCCCTGCCTGACGCAGGCGTCAAGGAGCGGGGCGCCTCACCGGGGGCAGCCGGAGGGCGTGATCCGGCTCGACAGGAGTCGGTGCGGGTTGAGGGCTGTCCCGCTTTCCGTTATAGTAGGCGCTCGAGGGAGGTGGTGCCATGCCGATGACTGCCAAGCAGAAGCTGATGGAGCGCCGCCGGCGCCGCACGATCAAGCTCCGGGCGCTCAAGGCGAAGTACAAGGCGACGCAGGACAGCAAGGTGCGCGAGCGCCTGCTGGCCAAGATGCGCAAGCTGAGCCCGTTCGAGACGGTGGCCAAGAAGTAGCCGGGACCCGGCCGGACGTCGGGGCCGCCTGACCCACTGGGTTAGGCGGCCCCGTTTGTTTCCCGGGCTTTGCGGCCGGGGCTAGTTGCAGGCCACCAACGGTGCCCCTGCCACCGCACCCACCTTGGCCCGCAGTTCGCTGGCCGAGAAGGGCTTGACCAGGTAGTCGTCCGCGCCCGCCCGGCGTGCGCGTTCGATATCCTCCGCCGTCGCCTTGGCCGAGACGATGATCACGCGCACCTGCGACCACTCGCGATCGGCTCGCAGCCGGTGGACGAGGTTTAAACCATCCAGATCCGGCATCATCTGATCGGTCAGGATAACGGCCGGCTTCTCGACCTGCAGCGTGGCGATCGCCTCCTTGACGCTGCCCGCCACCAGCACGCGGTGGCCGGCGGCCGTCAGGATGTCGGCCACAACCTCGCGGAACAGGGGCTCGTCATCCACCACCAGGATCGTGGGCATACGCAAGGGCCTCCGCATCGGCGCGGCAGGAGAGGACCGACACGACCCCATTGTAGGGCCCCCGCCTTGCCCCGGCCTTTCGCCATGCAGGGGTCACATTACAGGGGACTTGCGGATTGACGCCTCAGGGGGGCAGGTCACGCGGGCCGTGACCGCCAGGGTGGCACCGGGCGCGGCGCGCAGTGCCTTGCCTTCGAAGGGCCCCCGCCCAGTGCCTGCCCAGCCGACGTGCCCGGCTGCAGGCCTATCCGGCCTGCGCAGGCACTGCGAGCGAGTCCAGCACTTCGAAGAGCTCGGCGTTGGACGGGATGTCCTCCATGCTGTGCCCGTAGTGGATGAAGCGCGCCGTGCCCTGGCGGTCGACTACGACCTGCGCCGGCATTCGCCCCAGCCTGAACAGGTTGACCTCCTGCCCAAACTGCTTCAGCACGCCATGCCGCGGATCCGGCAGCCCGATGAAGGGAAGGTCGTTCTCCTGGAAGTAGCGGGCAAAGGCCTCCGCCTCCTCCGGCCCGACCACCACGATTTGGGCGCCTCGCTTCACGAACTCGTCATACTCGTGGCGCAACTGCGCCATGTGCCGGCGGCAGAACGGTCAGGTGAAGCCGCGGTTGAACACCAGGACGACCGCCGACTGGCCGCGGAAATCGGACAGCCGCACCATCTTGCCCCGGAAGTCCGCCAGGCTGAAGTCCGGCGCCGGCGTGTTGATCTCGACCTTCGGCATCAGGTTCTCCTCCAAGCGAGCGGCATCCCCGCCGGGCGCGGCCCTCGCGGCTCATCGCCGGGCCCGCTTCACGCGTCTACACCCAGCCGTTCTTCTTGTACAGCTTGAACCCCGCTTCCAGCGCCCGCTTGACCTGCGCCAGCAGGCGGGCATCCAACGTCTTGATATGGAAGCACGACTTGCCCTTGAGCAGCGCCAGCAGTTCCGGCGGGAAAAGCCTCTTCATCTCCGGAGTGGTGTAGACCGGCATGTAGTACAGGCCGACGTACGTCTTCTGGATGATCACACCGGCGAAGTAGACCTCGGTGCGTTTGCGGCCGTCGATCACAACGTCCTTGTTGGACCACAGGTCGTACCGTCCGGCCTTGTCCACCTTGGGCACCAACGGCGGCTGGTAGCGCCGGAGCAGCCCGCGCAGCGCCTGGAAGGTCGCCTTCAACTCGGAAGGACTTGGGGGCATGCGCTTCCTCCTGCGATTCCCGGCGGCGACAGGAGCTAGCCCCTTCGCCGATTGTCTGGCGCCCATGTCGTCCCACGCGCTCGGTGGGAGCCCATCCGACGCTCATGTGCGGCCCCGCCCCACCCAGGACCCGTCGATGGCCAGGCCGTCGTCCACCGCGCCCCCTCGAGGTGCGGGGCATCGCTCCCGGCCGGCGGGGGAGATTCACTCCCTGCGCAGGGATGGCCGTGTCGGTCGGCGCCCCGCTTCACGCCTCGAGCGATTCGGCTCCCTCGCGGTAGGCTTCCCCGAAGAGGGCCGCACCGACGAGTAGCGTGTACACGCCGGCCGGCACGATGACGACGAATCCGACGCACAGAAGGACCAGCGTGGAGTAAAGGATCATGAACGCCCAATAGGCGATTCCGAAGAGCCCGCTAACCACGACGAAGGCGACGAAGTAGCCGAGCCAATTGGACGAGAGGATACGCCACCAATCCCGGATGCGGAATGCCGCCTCAAGCCTGTCCTGGGCGGCGAAATGCGCGACGGAGGCAGGAAGCGGAAGGAGGCCCAGCACGAGCAGGACGGATCCGAGGACGATCGACAGCATCAGGATCAGCATCGCAGCCAGGAAACCCAGGATGGCCGGATCACTGACGCTGGCGTCCGGGCTCGAAGCGATCGAGAGGGGGATGAGGGCTCCGAAGTAGGCGCCGAATCCCACGAGAAAGACGGCCAGGGCCGGCAGAGTGAAGACGAGCTGGACGAGCGTGCCTCGGAACCCCAGGCTCAGCAGCCCGGGCCAGTCTTCCCAGACCGGCATTGACGGTGCCTCACCCTGTGCGCTTCGCCGAAGGATCTGCAGCGCATACCCGTAGACGAGGAGCCCGGGGAGGATGGGGATGATGTATCCGGCGAGCATCAGGGCGCACCCCAGGGCAAATCGGGAGCGCGACTCGCGGTCCTGGAACGGGAAGCGGAAGTACTGCTTCAGCTCCGACATGGCCCCCCGAACGCCCACCGCATGTCCTCTCTGGCCCGCCCTACCGCTCCCGGACTATCGCCAGCCCAGCGGCGGGCCGCCTGTCTCGGATGCACACCGGAGCCGGCGCTCTATCGAGCCGCCTGCAGCATGTCTTCGAGCAGACTCGCCGTGGCTCCGGCCGCCAGCGCCTGCTGCTCCTCGGCTGGGATGATGGCCGGAGTGTCGCCGGATTGCGGGCCGTAGTCGCCGAATTGAGCGTGGTTCCCCCCCTCGATGGCCACCCAGCGTGTGACAGGCGGAAGGAGGGGGCGCGAGGCGTCGATCCTGCTGCCCGTCGCCAGCCCGTCGAGCGTGCCGTAGATCGAGGTGACCACCAGGTCGTAGCCCGAGAGGTCATCGGTCGATGCCGGGTAGGCGGCCCACAGCACAAGCCCGTCCACGGCGTCGGGATGAGTATAGGCGAAACGGGCGGACATCGCGCCGCCCAGCGAGTGGCCGCCGATGGCCCAGGTCTCAATCGCGGGGTCGTGCGCCATGACCTGCAGGGCGCGATTGGGCGCCAACACAGCCAGCGCCAGCGGCATCGGCACGATCACCACGCGGTAGCCTTGCGCCGCGATCTGCCGCGCCAGCGGCGCGTAGGCACGCGGGTCGACATGCCCGCCCGGATAGACGATCAGCCCGGCCCGCGGAGCCTGACCGGCGGGCGAGAACGTGATCCACTCGTCGGTCGTGACCGTGACGGCCGAGTCGCTGACCAGCGCCTGAAGCGCGCCGTCGGTCGCCGCCTGCGGCGTGCTGCCCCAGATCACGAAACCGATCACGACGGCCGCAAGCAGCAGGCCAAAGCCCGCCAGGACTCGCAGGAGGATGCGCTTCATCGGCTGCCCTCCATGGGCAGATCCAGCCGGATCGTCGCCCAGCTCCGCCCCTGCAGCCGGTTCATCAGGTCGAAGCCCATCTTCATGGCGCCGTACTTGCGCGTCAGCATCCGATTGGCGCGCTCGGCCTCGTCGGTCTGCACCATCCGCGCCGCGGCATCGACCGATTCGCCGAGGGGATGGCCTTGAGCGTCGGAGGGAACGATGCGGGCGCGTCCGTTGTTGCGCACCCGCTTGACCTTGCCGGACTCGGCCCGCGTGCGCACGTAGAAGGTCGGCCCTTCCCGGGCGAACCACACCGGAGTCTTCACGCCCTGCCCGGAGCGCTTGAAGGTCTCCAGGTTCAGGAAGGACTGCCGATCGAACTGCACCCCAGGGTCACTCATCGAGATCCTTCTCCCAGAAGCATGGTGTGCTTGCGAGCACGGTCCCTAGCCCTCAACGGACCGTACGGACGGCTCCACGCGCGGGGGCAGGGGCGCGTCCGGCCGGGCGATCAGGCGACGCCAGGTGAAGGACACCACCCAGGCCATGATCAGCGCGCTGACCACACCCGGAGCCCACGCGCCCACCTGCTGCAGCAGCAGGCCGCCCGCCGAAGGCGACACGACCCGCGTGAAGCTCTCCAGCGAAGCCGCCAGCCCGAGCGTTCCGCCGACCTCCTCCGGGTAGACCGCCTTGCTTAGCGCGCTGCTGATCACTGTGTTGAGCGTACCCGTGGCCGCCGCCAGCGGCGCCAGCACGACCAGCAGTACGCCGACGGAGGGGACGAAAGCCCATCCCAGAAGTGAGATCGCCAGCACGGCTGTGGAAGCGAAGATGATCCAGCGCTCGGGATAGCGCGACGTCAGCCATCCCACACCGACGGCCTGCACCAGCACGGCCAGGACGCCGACGTAGGTGAGCACGAAGCCGGTCGACTGCGCCGTCAGCCCGAGCTTGCTCTGGGCATAGAGCGCGAAGATGGTTTGGAACATGGAGGTCGCCAGCCCGAAGAAGAAGCGAATGTGCAGCAGCGGGCCGACGCGTGGCCGGCTCAGCGCGCCAAGCATCGCCCCCAGTGTGAACGGCGGGCGCGCCTGCGCCGCCAGGGCCGAGCGCCGCTCCGGGGTGAGCGACTCCGGCAGCCAGAAGAAGACCAGGATCAGGTTCACGAACGAGAGCGCCGCCGCGGCGAAGGCCGGGACCACGAAACCAAGCACGCTCAACGTCCCGCCGAGCGCCGGGCCAATGATGAAGCCCAGCCCGAAGGCGGCGCCGATCAATCCCAGCCCCCGCGCCCGATTGGAGGCGTCGGTGACATCGGTGATGTACGCCTGGGCGACGGAGATGTTGCCCCCGGTCATACCGTCCAGGATGCGGCTGGCAAACAGGACCACTAAGGTGAGGGTGGAGGCCAGTCCGGCGCGGGAGGGATCCAGGCTGGCGGCCAGCAGCGTCCCCAGGGAAGGGGCCAGGCCGAGCATCAGGAAACCCAGGAAGGTCCCGGCCAGGCTGACGAGCAGGATTGGCCGGCGGCCGAAGCGGTCCGACAGCCGGCCCAGGATCGGCGCGCCGACCAGCTGCGCCGCGGCGTATGACGCCACCAGCAGACCGATCACCGCCGGGGAGGCGTTGAACTGCTCGGCATAGAACGGCAGCAGCGGCAGGATCAGCCCGAAACCAAGCAGATCAACGAAGACGATGATGAAGATGGTCAGGAGCGAACGCTTCTGCATCGGGTGTGGACCTCGGGGCCTCAGCGAGCTGGGCGCACGCGCACGGGCTGCGGCGCCAGCCTGCGGCCGCCCAGCAGGGCGAGCAGTGAATCCAGCAGCTTGCGGAGCCTATTGGTCATCATGGATCCTCGGGGGCGCGAGCCGACGTCAGCCGGAAGGCGCCGTGTGTGTCTCGCTTCGCGCCGCCAACCGCCGGACCAGGCCGGAGAAGATCAGCGCGTGGACGGGATACAGGCCGTACCAGTAAAGCAGCCCCAGCAGGCCGCGCGGGGCGAAGAACGCCGTCTGGATCAGGCGGGAGCCGGAGGGCTCCCGCGGGCGCGCTTCGAACTGCAGCCAGGCGCGGCCGGGGACCTTCATCTCCGCCCGCAGCCGCAGCAAGCGGCCCGGTTCAACAGCCTCGACGCGCCAGAAATCGAGGGCGTCGCCGACGCGCACGTCCACCGGATCGCGGCGGCCGCGCCGCATGCCAACGCCGCCGGCCAGCCGGTCGAGGGCGCCGCGGAGCCGCCACAGCCACGTGGCGTACAACCAGCCCGTCTCTCCGCCCAGCCGCGAGAAGGCGGCGTAGGCGCTCTCCGCAGGTGCCTTCAGCATCTCCTGCCTGCGCTCGACGATCATGCCTTCGCGCAGCGTGAGCAGGACGGCGGCGTGGTCGCCTTCGGTCGTCACGAGCGCATCCGACCAGGTGGTCTCGACGGGGCCGGCCTCCAGTTGGGCCAGTGCCTTGCGGACCGCCGTGGGAAAGCCCAGCGGGTGGATGGCGGGGAAGATCTGGCGGGCGGTGTCGTCGCGCACGACGACCTCGTTGCGCAGCCCTTCGATCAGCGGCCGGGCGATGCCGGCCGGGATGGGCGTCATCCAGTGCACCCAGTAGGACGAAAGGCGGGGCGTGAGCACGGGTACGGCGATCAGCAGGCGTCGCAGGCCGCGCGCCGAGGCGTAGCCGCGCATCATGTCGCCGTAGGTGATCACGTCCGTCCCGCCGATCTCGATCACGCGCCCGCGCGCCGCGGGGGTCTCGAGCGAGATGGCCAGGTACTCGAGGACGTCGTCAATGGCGATGGGCTGAATGCGGGTGAAAACCCAGCGCGGGCAGATCATCACCGGCAGGCGCTCGGTCAGGTTGCGGATCATTTCGAACGACAGGCTTCCCGATCCGACGATGACCGCCGCGCGCAGCTCGGTCACCGGCACGCCGGCCTCTCGCAGGGCTTCGCCGGTCTGCTGGCGTGAGCGCAGGTGTTCGGAGAGGTCTGCCTGCGGATCGCCCATGCCGCCCAGGTACACGATCTGTTGGACGCCGGCCTTGAGCGCCGCCTGGCTGAAGGCCCGGGCCGCCGCGACGTCCTGGGCTGCGAAGTCGCCGTGGGTCAGCATGCTGTGCACCAGGTAGAAGGCTGCCTCGACCGATTCCAACGCCGGGCCGAGGGTTGCCGGCTGAAGCACGTCGCCTTCGGCCACCTCGACCTGCCTGAGCCAGGGGCGGCCCTGCAGTCGGGCCGGATCGCGCACCAGCACGCGCACGCGGTGCCCGGCGGCGAGCAGGCGCGGCACAAGCCGCCCGCCGACATAGCCCGTGGCCCCTGTCACCAGCACGCGGCGCGGCGCGCTCAACGGCTTGCCTCCGGAGTCCCGAAGGGCTCCGCCGGCAAGGTGACCACCTGAACGTCGATCGGCTCTGCCGGGCGCCCCGCCAGGCGCCGCAGCGCCTCGCGCAAGGCGCCGCCCAGCATGGCGCCCGGGCCCATGACCTGCGGCGTCAATCCGGTCCGGCCGTCTGTCGCCGCGCTCGCCAGCCAAACGGCCTTGCGGGCGGCGACCTCCGGCGGTTGCGACCACATGCGCAGCACGGTTGTGTATGCGCCGGCCAGCCGCTCGTCGTACCCACGGTAGGCCGTCGGCCGAAGCAGCAAGTCGGTCCGCATCATGCCCGGGGCCAGGGCGAAGATCCCGACGCCGCTCTGGACGTACTCCTTCGCCAGCGCGGCGGTGAACGAGCGAACCCAAGCCTTGCTCGAGCCGTAGGCGTTCTGCAACGGGACGGGGGAGCGGGCGCCGCGTCCCAGGACGTTGATCAGCTTGCCGGCGCGGCGCGGCAGGAAGTGCTCCAGGGCGGCGCGTGTGCCGTGGTAGACGCCCAGGATGTTCGTGCGCACGATGCGTTCGAACTCGTCGGGCGAGGCGGCGAAGGTCGGGCCGAAGGGCGCCGAGGTGCCGGCGTTGTTGACCCACACGTCGAAGCGCCCGTGCTTCTGCAGGGCAAAGGCGGCCAGCGTCTGGACCTGCGCTGCCTCGGCCGCATCGGCCCGCAAGCCGGAAGCCTGCGCGCCGGCGGCCGTCAGCCCGGCGACGACAGACTCAACCGCCTGCGCCGTGCGGCCGGAGATCACCACCGCCGCGCCCTCGGCGGCATAGGCGCGGGCGACGGCCAGGCCGAAGCCGCGCGTCCCGCCGGTAATGACCGCCACCTTGCCTCGCAGCACTTGGGTCACGCCGTCGCTCCCTGCTCCATCGGCGCTCGCCGGCCGCGCACGCGGCGGGCGAGCCACAGCCCCCCGCCGAACAGGCCGGCCAGCACGAACACCGCCACATAATCGATGAGCGGGATGCGCACGATCTCATTGAGCTGGGCCCAGCCGCGCTCGGAGTACACCCACAGCACGGCGCCGGCGTAGGCAGCGAAGATCGCCAGCCGCGCCCAGCGGCCCAGCCCCAGCCCGTACATTTGCGTGATGACGAAGATGCCCGTGAAGCCGAACAGGAACATCGGCCACAGCCCGGCGCCCTGCGCCACGGCCACCAGCGTGCCGTGCACCGCCACCAGGCCCTCCTGGACGAAGGTCCAGTACTTGTTGACATGCACGCGGGTGAAGAACAGGCTGCCCTGCAGCAGCAGCAGGAACATGTAGACGAAGCCGAGCAGG
>DYJB01000019.1:20693-23082 GCA_020723365.1 Candidatus Aquidulcis sp.
GTGGCCGGGGGTCGAGACCATCGGGTGGAACCAGAAGGTGTAGACCGTAGCCCAGGCGAAGAAGTAGCCGTGGTACTTTCGGGCAAAGGCGATGATCTCCTTGCCGATGGGCGCCTTGCGCCCGAAGAACAGGCCCCGGCGCGGGTTCTCCATCAGCAGCACCCACACCAGCAGCACGATCACCGAACCTTGGGACGAGAAGACCGAGACGTCCTGTGCCAGGCCGTCGTAGAACAGGTGCGTCTGGGCGAAGTGAAGCAGGATGAAGAAGGCATTGACGCCCAGCGCCAGCACATTGAACTTGTGCAGGCCGGCCGTGTAGGAGGGGCGGCTTTTGTGGGCGTAGGCGATCAGCGCCCACAGCGCCACCTGATGCAGCAGGTAGAGCGACCAGGCCGAGACTCGGGTCCAGACGGTGGGCTCGGGCAGCTTCCAGAAGTACCAGGCCGCGCCCTGGTCGGGCAGAAGCTGGATGGCATCAAGCCGCGGTCCGGCCCAGGCGATCAGCGCCGTAAACCCCAGGCTGAAGGCGATTCCCAGCCAGAGCGCGCTCGTGGCGGCCTTTCCGGATGGTGCTGTGGAGGCGGCGGGAGATCTCATGCGGTTCCCTTTCCTGAAGGATGTTGAGATATCCTACCATAATTGTCTAGGTTTTGTCAATGAGAATCCGGGATGTGCGTCGCCTCTAGTTCTGGGCGGTGGTGAGACGCCGCCCGGAGCCCTCGCCTCATCCATGGTTGGAGCGGCATCCCGCGCCCGAAGGGAGCCTGGCATCGCAGCGCGTGGGGAGGCGTGCGGGCTGGCGCTTGCCCACACCCAGGTAGCCGCATGGCATGCTGTGCCCGAGGTGTGGCGGCGCCGCGTTGGGCACGAGCTGGGACATGCTGGAAGGCATGCCATTGGGACCGCAGCGTCCCCAGGGGGTCTGCCTGCTTCGACAGTGGCCGATCTCCTGATCACGCAGGGGCGCTGCATGCAGTGCGCCTGCGGCAGCCGGGACCGGCTTGAAAGGGGGAGGCGGAAGACCTGCTCCTACAGGGCAGCCGGATCCGTGCCCGGCGGTCCCAACGCCCAGCGAAACGCGACCTCTATAGCCCGCACGTCGCCTTCACCGAGGCCAATCACGTGGCGGCCGGCGGCCGTGCCGCTCAGGTGTTCGTAGAATGCGGCGGCCGGATTCCCGTCCAGCACCCACACGATCATCGACCGGCATCCCTCACCCGCAAGCCAGGCGCTGGCGGCCTCGAACAGCGCCTTCCCCACGCCGCCTCCCTGGGAGTCAGAGCGCACGTGAAGCGACACCAGCTCGCCTTCGCCGCCCGGCGCCATTGCACGCGGGACTCGGGCCATGGCGTACCCCAGCGCTTCGTCGGTCTCGGTAGTGGCAAGCAGGACAGCCTCGCCTGCCTCAGAGGGCAGCATCACTCTCCAGTCCGCCTGCTGCTCCTCCACCGTGAAGCGCTGCAGGAAGGCGTCGGGGAGCAGCCCCCGGTAGGCGCGGCGGTAGCTGTCCACCTGCAGCCGGGCAAGGGTTGCGGCATCCGTGGGCACAGCCGCCCGGATGTACACCGCCGTGGAGGTCATTCGCGGGTCGGAAGCCCGCCGCGCCCCGGCGCCCAGGCGATGCGCGCGTCGACGCGTCGCACCAGCCGGTAGGCAATGGGCCGGAACCCGTGTTGCGGCAGCATGCGCGCCACGCCGCGGTTGGCGCTGCGCCAGTCGGTCTCGCAGAACTCGTAGCCGGCCGCCCGTGCCTGGGCCAGCCCGTGGCGTGTCAATGCCGACTGGATCCCGCGCCGGCGCATCTCCGGCAGCGTTGAAACGACACTCATCGTGACGGCCTTCTCCGGCACCAGCACCGGGTCTGGATCATCATGTTCCCAGTAGCCCTGGATCGCGACCGGACGGCCATCGAGCTCGGCAATCCAGACCGTCGCCGTGGCGTCAGCGGCGAGTTCGCCATAGCCGCTGCGGATCTCGGCCACCGCCTCCGGAAGGGTGAGGCCCCAGACCGGCGCCCGCACCAGCTCGCGCCAGATCAGCTCCGAGAATCCGGCCAGCGTGTCGGCGTCGTCCGGACCCGCACGGCGGATGGTGATTCCTTCCGGCGGCGCGGGGGAGGGCTCGATGGTGCGGAGATCGATGGCCGCATGGACTTGCTCGAGGCCGAAGCTGAGGGCGAACCACGCATGAATGACTTCCGGCTCGGCCACCGGCATCAAGGCGAAGTGGTAGTAGACGCCATCCCGCACCCAGGCTTCCGCCAGCGCGGCGTACAGGTCGGCCATCAGGCTCGTGTCCGCCTCGTCCGCCAGCGCCAGGCCGGGGCCGCGCACCCACGCGCTGCGCCCCCAGATCGGCTCGAGTTTGAGCCCGCCGATCAGGTAAC
>DYJB01000020.1 GCA_020723365.1 Candidatus Aquidulcis sp.
CTTCGTTTGGCCGTGACACGGCGACGCCACTTCTCGGTCCCGTTGGAGTTCAACGCAAACAGTAGTCCTCCGCGGCCGGTGAAGTACACGGTCCCGTCCTGGGCCAGCGCCGCAAGGAGCATGCGCACCTCGCGCGCCCGGCTGGCCCCGGCGCTCAGCGGCTCACCCGGATCCATGCGCACCAGCCCCAGCAGAACCACCTCGGCCGCCAGGGCGTGCGCCAGGGCTACGGCTCTGGATGAATCGCAGCCGTAGACGACCGGAACGAGCACGCGGCGCATGCTGCCGAGAGCGCGCTTGCGGCTCATGGCTCGATCAGCGGCGCAATGCAGCGGGCGTACACCGCCTCCCAGGTGGACTGGCGCCAGGCGCGCGCCCGCAGAGAGTGATCCGGATAGCAGCGCAGCCGTTCGACGATGCGGCCGGCGATGTCCTGCGGCTCGTCGTCCAGGCCGAAGTAGGCGACCTCGCCGCCCCCCAGCTCGCGCAGCGTCGGGATGTCGGCACAGAAGGCCGGGAGGCGGTGGAAGGCCGCCTCCAGCAGCGGGATGCCAAAACCCTCTTCCTTGCTCGGCAGGAAGAGCAGGTCGGCGATTTGGTACAGGTCGGCGATGACCTCGTCCGGCAGGAAGCCTTCCCGGACCTCCGCCAGAAAGTGGGTGGCGCCTTCCAGGCGCAGCTCCCCACGCAGGGCCAGCAGCCGCTCGAAGTAGCCGGCGTTGGCCGGGTTGTGCGGTCCTGGCGGGCCCGTGACGATCAGCGCCGCCTCGGGGAAGGCGCGGCGCAACTCGGCCAGCACACGCAGCGCCAGCTCGATGTTCTTGCGCGGCGTCAGGCGCACCGGGAGGAGCAGGATCGGATCGGCGCGGTCGAGGTGCAGCCGGTGGATCAGGTCTAGGGACTCAGGCTCGAGCTTGAGCAGTCGGGCGGCATCGACGCCGTTGGGAACGACGGCAATCTGCTCAGCCGGGATGCGCAGCAGCTGCGCCAGCTCGAGCCGGCGGGTGGCCGAGACGACTACGTGTTCGGCGCCCCAGTCGGTGCGCAGCAGGTCCCAGGGGTACCCCGGGTGCAGCTCGGATTGGTAGCGTGGGGTCGTCCAGGCCAGGTCGTGGTGCCACAGGATCAGGCGGCGCAGGGCGCCGGAGCGCTGCAGGTTGCGGAGGGCGGCGGTGAGGGCGAGGTTCTTGTGGAGCGAGCAGACATTATGGGCGATCGTGACGTCGGCCGACTCGAGTTCCTTTCGCAACGCGGACTCGAGATCGGAGGTGAGGCGTTCCAGTTCCGGAGGAGATCGCTCAGCGTCCATCTCGGCTTTGAGGGCCTCGACGCGCGGGTGCCGCGAGTCGGCCAGGGGCAGCGACACGAAGGGGACGGGCAGGCAGGCCTGCTCGCCACGTCCGGCGACAATGCGCACGTCATGCCCGGCGGCGGCCATCAAGCGGGCATGGTGGGCGAGCACGGATTCCACGCCTCCGACGACGGGAGGAGCAGAGTAGTGCAGAAGAGCGATGGAAATGCGCGGCGACGTCATCACAGGTCCGCCCGTGTGCGCCTAGTATAGCAGGCGAGGCGCGCCCGGGCCTGGCGCCTCGCATCCGCCCGTGCGCAACCGCAGGGATCCGCCCGTGCCGTCGGGGGAGACTGCCAGGAGCAGTCCGCCCGGCCTACGGGCGAAGGTGAACGGAGCTCTGGATCAGGGGGTGGCCGTCGCCGCGGGAGCAGGGAGCGCCTCCCCTTCGACAACGAAGATGACGTCCGGGATGTTCAGGGCGCGCAACAGGCGGTAGAGGGCGCTCTCGGCGTTCACCCGCGCCTGCTCGAGGATGCCATCCTCGAGCGCGGCCTGGCGGATCTCGTCCTCGGCCGCCTTGCGCGCGGCGGCCTCGAGCGTGAGGTCGCCGCGCGTGAGCAGGCCGGTGTCGCGGTCGTAGACGTAGGAGCGCTCATTGTCGAGGGTGGCGACGAAGACCTCCGGCGCCGGCAGCCTGAGGTAGGCGCGGCCCTGCTCATCGAAGCGGATGTCGTCCGGCGTCACCCGATCCAGATCGACTCCGGCGATGACCACCCCGTGGGCGATGAACAGCAGCCGGTCGCCGAAGAGGAAGCCCAGCGCCCCCTGCCCCGTCTCGGCCGTGATGACCTTCTCGACCGTGTACTGGATCGTCTCGAGACGGGCAAGCGAGCGCACCTCGCGCACGATCGTCACCGGATCGGGGAGGATGGTCGGGGTCGGGTGCAGGATGTCCGCCACCTGCGTGCCCACCCCGGCCGAGAGCTCGCCCACCGGGCGCACAGCATTCTCGACGGTGCGCACGACGAGCACCGAGCCGACGACGACGGCCGCGGCGGCCAGCAGGCCCAGCACGAGCAGGACGATCAGGATGTTCTTGGCCATAGGGCCATTCTACCGCGCCGGCCGGGGAATGAATTCGTAGGTTGGCCGTAAGGTGGCCCGGCAGGACCCTTGGCTATGCTTGGATGCAAGTGTCTGAGGCGCCCCTCCCGGGCGCACCTCCAAGCACTCACACCTGTACGTGAGGGATGCCTCCATGAAGAAGACTGCCCTGACCTGCCTCGGGATCGTGTTGGCTCTTGCGGTTGTCTGCCTGATCGGCGCGGGGGCAATGTTCGCCGCCAAGCTGTGCCCGCCCCAGGGCCCGTGGCCCATGCCGCCCTGGTGCGAGGGAGGCGTGTCCCTGCCGGGGCTCCCGGGCCTGCCGGTTTCGCCGGGGATCCCGCAAGCCGAGGACTCGTTCACCTACTACCGGCCCGGCGAGATCACCGGATTGCTCAACGGACCTGTCTTTCTGATCAGCCCGCATTTCGGAAAGCCCGAGACAATGATTCCTTCGACCGGCGCGGGCTGGGCGTCCCTGAAAGAGGACGCCTGGTCACCCCAGGCCGTGCGTCTGCTTCACGCTCGGGGGCTGCACCTGCTCGGTGCGAGCATGACCATCCGGCACCTCAACCTCGACGCCGCCGATCCGCACCCCGAGATGGCGGCCCTCGACCTGGACGGCAACCCGATCCCGCTCGCCAAGCCCGGCATGCAGGGCTTCCTCGAAGGCGAGTTCTTCTACAGC
This sequence comes from Candidatus Aquidulcis sp., assembly GCA_020723365.1. Classification (GTDB taxonomy): domain Bacteria; phylum Chloroflexota; class Anaerolineae; order Anaerolineales; family E44-bin32; genus DYJB01. The sequence goes on from DYJB01000020.1 coordinate 3,087, forward strand.
ATCTTCGATCCCGCCTGGCAGGAACGGCTTCTTCAGCAGGGGCGGGCCTTCGTCGACATGGGCGCCGAGGGTATCGTCATGGACGAGCCCAACACCTACGGCTCGCTGATCTTCGAGGCCGGAGGCTCATTCGACGAGCACTCCCTGGCCGGGTTCCGCGAGCACCTGGCGGGCAAGTACGACGCGGTGGAGCTCAAGGATCGCTTTGGCATTGAAGATGTGGCCTCCTTCGACCTGCGCCGCCATATCCTGGACAACGGGCTGCGTGACACCTGGAACGCCAGCGACCAGAACCCATCGCTCCTGACCTATGAGTTCTTCCGCTTCCAGAATCAGGGCGCCGACGCCTTCCTGCGCCGCTTCGCAACGGAATTGCGGGACTATGCCCGCACGGAGTACGGCCGCGACTTCGTCTTTTCGTTCAACGCCAGTCCTCTATACGACTTCTCCCGCTTCCTGCCCGTCGACTACCTCGACTATCTGACCGGCGAGATGTTCTACTTCGCCTCCGGGCACACTCGGGCGGCCCTGGTCGCCAAACTGGCCAAGGCCGCCTCGCCCGCCAAGGTCATGCTCCTGAGCGAGGTCTCGCACGACCGCGGCGAGCTCCCCGCCCGGACGGCCAACCTGTTCAAGTACATGTTCGCCGACATCTACTCGTCATCCGGGGCAGGCATGATCCTGCCAACCGACGGCGTGTACACGATGCGTGGTGGGTCCTACGTCCAGCCCTTCGTTCAGACCGATCTGGCCGAGGCGGAGCGCTACGTCGGCTTCATGAACGAGCACCCCGGGCTCTTCGACCTGCCCGAGCCCGCCCGCGTGGCCGTCGTCCACTCCGCCGCCTCGTACATCTCCAACCGGCTCCCCACGCAGGAGCGGCTGTGGGGATCGTCCGAGACGATGGCCGTGATGGAGGTGCTCCTGAACGAGCGCGTGCCCTTCGCCATGCTGACCTCTGGAGACGGCTGGTGGGCGGACGGCAGCCTGAGCCTGGAAGGCCTGAGCGCCTACGACCTCGTTCTGCTGCCCAATGTCCAGCTGATTTCGGACGACGAAGTCGAGGCCTTGCTCGAGTACGTCCGCCAGGGCGGTGTGGTGCTGCAGGTCAACGATTTCGGGACCTACGATCTGGAGGGCGCCCCGGCGGCGCGGGAGGATCTGGCGACCCTGCGCGGTCCCGGCGCCCACACCCTCGGGCAGGGCACGTGGCACACGCTCGGTCTGTGGGAGGAACTGGGCCGCTACCGCTGGAACGAGGCCGAGAAGCGCAATGTGCTGCCCACCGAGCACTCAGCCGACGACCCGGCGGCGGTGGCCCTGCGGTCGGCGCTGCAGGCTCATCTCGAGCCCGAGGTCACCTCGGATGCGCCGATCACGGTCGGCATCCGCCGCTACGGCGACGGGCAGCGCTGGGTCCTGCACCTGGTCAACTACGACTACGATCCGACGAGCGATGAGTTCGTGCCGGCCGGCGCCTTCGAGGTGAGCCTCGACACCGGTGGGCTGGCCGTCGCCTCGGCCCGGCTGTATGACTTCGAGTCTGCCAGCGTGACGGAGATCCCGGTGGCCCTGGAGGGCACCCGGGCCGCGTTCACGATCCCGTCGCTGTACGCGTACGCCGTCGTCGAACTGCTCCCCTGACCGGTCCCGGACCGGCGCACCGCAGGCGAAGCCAAGGGGTCCGCCATCCCGATCGGGGTGGCGGACCGGTTCCTGGTACAACCCGCCTATGGCCCGGCCTCGTGCCCGGCGGCCAAAATAGGGTATGACCCGCCGCCGCGGACCTTCCGCGTGTGGGACGCTTCTGCTGGGCCTGCTGCTCGCGCCCGTCCTCCTGGCGCTGGCCGGGGTTGGCCTCGTCCTGGCCGCCGAAGCCATGGGCGTCGACACGCGGGCTTCGGTCGAGGCCGCCGTGCAGGAAGCGCGCGCCTATGCCGGCCTGGCGCCGGCGACGCCTACGCGCGAGCCGGCCACGCTCACACCTGCACCGTCCTTCACGCCGTTCCTCCCCCTGGCGGCAACGTCAACCGCCGACGCCCCCACCCCGAGCGTCTCACCTTCGCCGACGGCTACCGAGACGCCGACGGCGACGCCCTCCGAGACGCTCACGGAGACTCCCACCGCCAGCGGCACGCCCTCCCCGACGCCATCCGCCACGGCCAGTTTCTCCTCCACGGCGCGCGCCAGCGCCACGCCGGCGGCGACCCGCACACGCACCCCCACGCGCACGGCCACGCGCACCCCAACGCCGTCACCTTCGGCAACGCCTGGCCCACCGCCCACCGAGACCCTCGAGGGTCAGCCAACGGATACGGCCGCGCCCCCGACCCCCACCCTCCCGCCGACGGCCTCGACCTGCGACGCCTCGGCCGTCGCCAGCGTCGAGGCGCAGGTGGTTGACCTGATCAACGCCGAACGCGTGGCGCAGGGGCTGGCAGCCTACACCGTCGACAGCCGGCTGCGGACGGCGGCGAGGGTGCACGCCACCGACATGGCCTGCAATCACTTCACCTCGCACACCGGCTCGGACGGCTCATCGGTGCGCGACCGCGTCGAACGGCAGGGCTATAGCTGGTCCTGGATCGGCGAGAACTATTTCGTCGGCGGCGGCAGCGCGCAGACGGCCTTCAACTGGTGGATGAACAGCACGCCGCACCGGGCCAACCTGCTCAGCCCGAACTACACCCAGTTCGGCGTGGGCTACGTCTATGACGCCGACAGCGACTACGGCGGCTACTTCGTGGTCGTCTTTGCCAGGCCGGGGTGAGGCAGCGCAGACCAGCGAGCGGCGCCCTGGGCTTCGTCCGCCAACTCACGCGCAAGGCGGCCGCCCTTGCGGCCGCCGCTTGCTGCCGTGGCCTGCGCCACCGTGTGCCTTAGCCCGTGGAGGTCAGGGACCGGGCCAGCGATGCCGCCCGGCTGGCATCGGCGCCGTACGCGTCGGCGCCGATCGACCGGGCGAACTCCTCCGTCAGCGGCGCCCCGCCGACGATGATCTTCACACTCCCGCGCAGCCCGCAGTCCTCGATGGCCTCGATCACGTCGCGCATGTTCCCCATGGTGGTCGTCAATAGCGCCGATAGTCCGAGCAGATCCGGACGGTGCTCACGCACCGCTTCGGCAAACCGTGCCGGAGGCACGTCCGTGCCCAGATCGATGATCTCGTAGCCGGCGCCCTGCAGCATCATCCCCACCAGGTTCTTGCCGATGTCATGCAGGTCCCCCTGAACCGTGCCGAGGATGACCTTCCCTTTGGCCTTGACCCCTTCTTCGATCAACCTCGGCTTGAGCAACGACAGGCCCACCTGCATGGCGCGAGCCGCCACCAGCATCTCCGGGACATAGATCTCACCCTGTTCGAATTGCTCTCCGACCATCGACATGGCCGCGATCAGGCCGCTTTCCAGGATCTCCTGAGGGGCCAACCCCGCCGCGAGCGCGGCCCCGATGCCGCCCTCGACGTCCTTCGAGCTTCCATCGATCACGGCGTTGCGGATCGTCATCAGCGACTCATTCACGGACGCGTCTCCACCACCTGGTTCACCATCCCGCTCAGCCCTGCAGCCCGAGCGCACGCCTTCGCTCCCCGGCCACAGCCAGCACCCGCTCCCAGCTCTTGACGAACTGACTGCGGAAGAGCTCGACCGGCCCGAACTCGGCAAACTCGTCGACGTCAAGCCCCCGGGCGACATAGCCGCGCCGGAAGTCCGGCAGCTTGGCCTTGAGTTCGTCGATCACCGGCTGCGGAACCGGGTTGTACACGCGATAGACGACGGGCGGATCCTGCTCGATAAGCTTGTCGGCTGTCCCGCCCCAGTTGATCGTCACCACCAGGTCGCCGCCGACCATCTCGGTGAAATGGTGCAGGCCACGCGCCCCGCCACCGATGAAGGTCACCTTCTGCCCGCGCGCCTCCACCAGCCGATAGACTTTGCGGGCGATTGCCAGGCCCGCCTGCCACAGGAGGTCATCCGAGATCTGGACCTGCTTGTCCTGGGCATAGGCCTTGAGGTAGTCATCGTAGATTCCGGCGATGTGCGAGAGGTACATCCTCGGACGCCGGCGGGCCCTGGCCGACGTTCGCTCATACAGATCACACAGCGCCGTGGCCTGGGCGAAGGCAAAGATCTCCGTCGAGTTGATGGGGACATTCTGGCGGACGAGCGCCTCAATCGCCTTGAGCCCTGGGCGAGTAACCGGCACTTTGATGCAGACGTTCGGCCCCAGCTCACGGTTCGTCAACCCCTCTAGCTCGATCGTCCGCGCATCGTGCTCGTGGATGGGATCTCCCTGGATGCTGACGTAGCCGTGTTTCCCCTTCGTCTTCTCGTACAGCGGTCGGAAGCGCTCGGCGATGCCTTGTACCAGCTTGCGTTGCAGGATCGCTTCGGCCTCGCTGTCGTCGTGCGACTCGCGGACCGCCTCGTCCAGCAGGGCGCGGGCATAGGCGCCCTCGACCGGATGGTCGATCATCTTCTGGCAGTAGGACGGGTTGGTGGTGCAGCCCACGGCACCGGCTGCCAGGGCCAGGTCTGCCTCCTCGCGGGTCGGGTTGTTGACCCAGAACTGCGTGGGCGAAAGCGCCGCCACCCTGTGGAAGTAGGTGACCGGTCTCATGTCTCGTGTGCCTCCATGCCGCAAGGGCAAGATTCGTGATCTCGATCGCCGGAATTTCTGGTTCCTGGCCGGCCCTTTCCCACGGCTACCGCATGAACGAGCCGCCATTGACATAGATGGCCTGGCCGGTGATGTAGGCGGCGTCATCCGACGCCAGGAACGTGACCAGGCCGGCGACGTCCTCGGGCGTTCCGGCGCGCCCCAGCGGGATCCGGCTCACGACCTCGCGGTAGTAGCTTCCCGGAGATCCGTCGCCCAGCAGGCGGCCCCACTCGCGATCGTTGTAGGTCCACATATCGGTCTCGATCACGCCAGGACAATAGGCGTTCACGGTGATGCCGAACGGCGCCAGCTCCAGCGCCAGGCTCTGCGTCAGGCCCACCACCCCGGCCTTGCTGGCGGCGTAATGCGGGGTGTAGGGACGCGCCTGCCCGGCCTGGCCGGAGGCGGCGTTGATGATCCGCCCGGCCCCCTGCGGCACCATCCGCCTCGCCGCCGCCTGACTGCAGAGGAAGACCCCCTTGCAGTTGACGTCCACGACGCGATCCCAGTCGTCTTCGCTGAGGTCGGCCAGGCGGGAGATGGTAATCACGCCGGCGTTGTGAACGGACACGTCCAACCGACCGAACTCCCGATCGACGGTTTCGAAGGCGCGCTCAACCTCGTGCCGGTCGGTCACGTCCAGGATGAGGTCCACAACCTTCGCACCCAGCCGGCGTGCAGCCTCGGCCACGCTGCGCAGGCGGGCTTCGTCGGCGCACAGCAGCAGTCGGGCTCCCTCACGGGCGAAGCGCAGCGCCAGTGCTTCTCCGATGCCGCGGCTGGCACCGGTGATCAGCACCGCCCGTCCATGAAAGCGTCCGTCCGCCGTCATACGCTCCTCGTGCCAGCCTCGTCGCCTCCCCCCCGGCGCAGGGCGTTCGGTCAAACACCGGCCGGCGACGTTCCCTTGCCTTCCTGCCGGGTGGCGATGCTGCGCGCCGGGCTCCTGCCTCAACGCGCCGACTCGACCCGGCAAGCCCTATCGTGCGAGGCTGTTGGCAGGCAGCCTCGCCGTTCACGCCCGCCGATTTGCCCTTTCCCCGCCCGCGAGCACGTCACGGGTTCGCTGGAATCCGCACTCGGCGGACGTCCACACCGGCAAGCCGAATTCGCTCTCCGGCTCCGGATGGGTCAGGAGGAAGACCGACATCGAAAGCTGCGCCAACACCACACAGCCGACCGGCCGAAGCCGGCACTGCTCACGTATGGCGTCCGCCAGGACGCGGTTGTGGCGCTCGACGTCGCCCTCCGCCAGGTGGGCCCAGGCTGCCGGCAGGCTGAGCTCGATCCGTTCAACGCTCCGCCCTCGCGCACCGGCAGTCTCGGCCAGGAGTTGGCTCGTACTTCGCACCGTCGGTCCGTGGGTCGCCAACACGAGCACGGGCCCGCCCTGCTCGACGGCGCGCTCCATCATCGGGGCGTCGATCTGCAGCACGGGACAGCCCCGGTCGGCCAGGGCGAGTTCGACGGCGGGGTAGGCCCGGTTCATCGTCGAGCAGGTGATCAGGATCGCGTCGACGCCCCCCAGGTCGACGAGATCCCGGGCATAGCGCACGAAGGCCTGAACGTTCGCCTCCGGCGGGCAGGGCTCCCCGCGCTCGTGAGCAGCCATGAAGTTGAGCTGGACGGCGTCGCTGCCGGCATGGACCAGCTGCACGCCCGGCAGGTAGCGGCGGGCGAAGAAGCTCGACCACAGCGCGACCCAGGTCGACCCGTTGAGCAGCCCCAGCCGTTTCCCGATCAGAACGGGATCGCCCCGCGGCTCCGGCCCCAGGTGCGGCAGGCCGGTGATGCGAATGTACTCGGCAAACAGGGCACCCGGGTCAACGGGGGCCGTAGACAACGGCATCATTTCTGCCCGGCCCGGGCGCGCATCACGTCCTGCGCCGCGGCGGCGATGTCGCTCGGCTGCATTCCGTGCAGCGTGAAGAGCTCGTCGATCCCCCCGCTTTCAATCCAGCGGTCCTGGACGCCGATCCGGCGCACGGGTACCGGCAGACGGTCGGCCAGCACCTCGATCACGGCGCTGCCAAAGCCGCCCAGGACGGTGCCGTTCTCGGCCGTCACGGCGCAGCGCGTGCGGCCCGCTGATTCGAGGATCAACTCGCGGTCGATGGGCTTGACCGACGCCAGGTGGACGACTTCCGCCTGCACGGAGTCGGCGGCCAGCAGGTCCGCCGCCCGCAGACAGAGCGAGGTCATCATCCCCGTGCCGAACAACGTCACGTCCTTGCCCGGGCGAAGGATGACGCCCTTCCCCCACTGGAATCCCAGCGCGGTTCGCGGCAGGGGCGGCAGCGTCAGCCGCGTGACCCGGAAGTACACCGGGCCGGGCGTCGCCACCGCCGCCTGCATGATGGCCAACAGGTCGGCATTGTCCCCCGGGTCGGCGATACGCAGGCCCGGCAGGGTCCGCATGACCGCCAGGTCCTCGAGGCAGTTGTGGGAGGCTCCGGCGCGTGAGGTGGGCAGGCCCGGGTACGATCCGGGGATCTTGACATTCAGACCTGCGTAGCAGATGGAGATGGCGATCTGGTCCAGGCCGCGGCGAGCGGCGAACGAGGCGAAGGTGCACGGGAAGGGAATGAAGCCTTCCAGGGCCAATCCGGCCGCCACGCCAAACAGGTTCTGCTCGGCGATGCCCAGCTGCACGAACCGGCCCGGGTAGGCATCTCGGAACAGGCTGGCCTTGGTTGAGGTGCACAGGTCGGCATCCAGGACGCGGATGCGAGGCTCGCGCTGACCAAGCTCAACCAGGGCCCGGCCGAAGGCCTCGCGCATCTCCAGCTCGGGGGCCGCATCACTCCCCGCCATAGAAGGTCTCCTTGCTGTGCTCCAGTCCCAGGCGCGAGTAGCCCTCCTCCGGTCGTCCATAGGCCCGCGCCAGGGCCCGCAGCATCTGATCAGCGGTCTCGGGATCGGGGGCGTGGGTGTGCCACTTGTAGTTGAACTCGGCGCGGTCGATGCCCTTGCCCTTGACCGTGTGGGCGATCAGGACCAGCGGCCGGCCGCGCGGCCGCACCCAGCGCAACTGGTGGAAGGCCTCCTGCAGACCGGCCAGGCTGTGCCCGTCCACCTCGAGCACGTCCCAGCCGAAGGCGCGCCACTTGTCCGCCAAAGGCTCGATGCCCATCAGATCCCAGGTGAAGCCCTTGGCCATGACTTTGTTGTAGTCAACGACGGCAATCAGGTTGTCCAGGTGGTAGTGCGCGGCGGACATGGCCGCCTCCCAGACGTTGCCCTCATTGGATTCCCCATCGCCGAGCAGGCAGAACACCCTCGGCCGGGGCAGTTCCTTGGAGCGCAGGCCGAGGGCCATGCCGGTGGCGACCGACAGGCCGATGCCGAGCGGCCCTCCGGACGACTCGATCCCCGGCAGACCGCCACGATGGACATGGCCCTCGAGGCGGCCGCCGAGCTCGCAGTAGGTGTAGATCTCGTCGATGGGGAAGAAGCCGCGCAGCGCCAGCGCGGCATATACGGCCGGCGCGGCGTGGGCCTTGGAGCATACAAACCGGTCGCGCTGCTCCCAATCCGGCCGGGCGGGGTCGACGGTCATGACATCGAAGTAGAGCACGGCCAGGATGTCGGCCGCCGAAAGCGAGCCGCCCGGGTGCCCCCAGCGGCTATAGGTGATCATCTCCATGGACAGCCGCCGGATCCGGTAGGCCATCTCTTCCAGGACCTCCGGCGGTGCCCCCACTTGGTCTCGCATCATCCCACTCATCTCCGCTCTCCGCGCCTGCCCGGCGCGACGTTCGGCCGCGGCGTGCCGGCGTCCTTGCCGGCAGGCCCCGAATGCGGCTATGCCTTCCCCAGCGCATGCATCGCCCGGGCGACAGCCTCCGCCGTCACGGACGGGCCAAGGATGCTCTCGATCCACAGGATCGTGCGCCGGGTCTCCGGGAAGCCCTCGACCTCACCGGGCATCTCCGCCGCCAGGGTGCAGTCGCGGATCAGGATTGGGTCGAACCCCCGGAAGAGGGCGTCGCCCAGGCTGAAGAACAGGCAGCAGTTGGCCACGAAGCCGGCGCATAGCAGCGTGCGCACGCCGAGGTTCTTGAGCAGACTCTCCAGGCGAGTTTCGAAGAAGGCGCTGTAGGTGTGCTTGCGAATGTAGTAGTCGTTCGGCCCCGGCGCGATCTCCGCCGGAATGGCCAGCTGGACGAGATCACCCTGGGTGTACTCAGCGGGGTCGACGGTCGGCTCGCAGAAGTGGCACGCCGGGTTGAAGCCCAGGCTTTCCTGCAGCCGGCGGCCGAAGGCTGACCGCGGCAGCTGGATGCGCGGGGCGCTGTTCATGGCGTAGATGACCGGGATGCCTGCGCCCCGAGCGGCGGCCAGGACGGGCGGCAGGCGATCGCGGACGATCTCCCACCAGGCGGCGTCGTACAGCGGATGGACGAGGTCCTTGCCTTCCGGCTTCTCGGCGGCATGGTAGACATCGACCAGCAGCAGCGCCGTCTCCGCCGGCGGAAGGCAGACGGCCTTCTGGGCTTCGCCCAGGGGCGTGTCCCCCGGGTAGAAGCGGTAGTAGCGGACATCCAGATCGAGTGTGGCCATGCCACCCCTCCGCTCAATCCCCAGGCGGATGATCTTCGGCTGCCTGGGCCGCGCCGCCCCGGCCGGATCCGGCTACCCCTTGACGGCGCCCGCCGTCAGGCCGGCGGTAATCCGGCGCTGCAACAGGACATAGGCGATGACGACCGGCAGCGTGGCAATGGTGACGCCGGCAAACAGCAGCCCGTACTGCGTGCTGTAGCGCCCGGAGAACAGCATCACTCCCAGCGGCAGCGTGCGCAGCTGCTCGCGCTGCAGGTAGAGCATCGGCATCAGGAACGAGTTCCAGGTCCACATGAACTGAAAGATCCCCAGGGCCGAAGCCGCCGGTACCGTCAGCGGAAGCATGACCTTCCAGAACACCTGGAACTCGTTGCAGCCGTCAACCTTGGCCGAATCCCCGAGCTCCGCCGGCAGTCCGATGAAGAAAGCCCGCATGAGGAAGATGCCGAAGGGCAGTCCCAGCCCGATGCCGGGCAGGATGACCGCCCAGTAGGTCGACAGGATGCCCCAGTCCCTCAGGTCAAAGTACAGCGGGATCATGACCGCCTGGAAGGGCACCATCAGGCCGACGAGGAAGAGCATGAAGACGAAGCGGTTGCCGCGGAAGCGGAAGCGCGCCAGGGCATACCCGCCCAGGGCGGAAAGGCCGACGACCAGGCTGACGACCGGAACGGCGATGATGACGGAGTTGACGAAGTAGCGGTCGAACTTGCCGACCTTCCACGCCTCGCTGAAGTTCTCCAGCCTCCACTCATGCGGCAGGCCGAGCGGATCCTGCATGATCTCGGCGTCCGAGCGGAAGGCCGTGGTGTAGACCCACAGCACGGGCCCCAATGTCGCCAGGAGCACCAGCATCAGGATCGTGTACTTGGCCGCGGCGGTCAGTCCACGCCGCGCCAGGCGTCCCGGGCTGCGGCGCGGGGTGGCATGGGCGGGAGGGCGGCTCATCGCTCTGTCCCCTTCTCGCGGAAGTAGATGAAGAGCCCGGAGGCGATCAGCGACAGGGCCGTGAGCATCAGCGCCAGGGACGTCCCGTAGGCGACGTGATCCTCCATGAAGGCCCGTTTGTAGAGGACGGTCGAAAGGACATCCGTGGCGTTGGCCGGCCCGCCGGCCGTCATGACCCACACGATATCGAAGACATTGAAGCCGCCGATCAGCGTATAGGCCGTGATCATGGTCAGCACCGGGCCCAACTGCGGCAGGATGACATTCCAGAAGCGCTGCAGGCCGTTGGCTCCGTCGATGCTGGCGGCGTCGAGCAGGTCGACGTCCACGGTCTGCAGCCCGGCCAGGATCACGACCAGCGTGAAGCCGAAGTAGGCCCAGATGGCGGCGATCAAGACCGCCGGGAGCGCCCACTGCATGCTGCCCAGCCAGCCGAGCGTCAGATGTCCCAGCCCGGCCGCTTCCAGGGCCTTGTTCAGCAACCCGATGAGCGGGTGGTAGACCTTGGACCAGATGGCGGCCACCACAACGGTCGAGAGGATCTGGGGCATGAAGTAGGCGGCCTGGAACAGGTTCGACCCGCGCGTCGAGGGCCACAGGAGCATTCCCAGGCCCAGGCTGATGATGATCGGGCTGGCGGTGCCGACGAGGATCCAAATCAGATTGTGCCCCAGCGCCACGCGGACCAGAGGGTCGGTCAGCATACGGGCGTAGTTGGCCAGCCCGACGAAGTTGCGCACCTGCCGCACACCATCCCAGTCGGTCAGGCTGATGACGACGGACTGCAGCAAGGGGACAAGGAAGAAGATGGCGTAGAAGACGAGGGGGATGATCAGGAAGGCCCAGGGGGTGAGACGGATACCGAGGCGTGCCCCTGGGGGCTTGCTGGCAACCTGGCGAACGCTACCCATGATGCCTGACCTGTCCTCGAAGGCTGGCTACCGGCACTGCGGCGTCGTTCCGGCGGCAGGCACGACAGCCCCCGCCACGATGCCTGCTGCGCCTGCGTCCCCGACCATTCAGTCGGCCCCCGGGACAGGAGGTTCGTGCCCGTTTGGACGCCTTTCGGCGTTCGCCCGGACAACCCCCTGACCCCGGGGGCCAACGGGAGTGCGGAAGCCGTCGGTCGCCGTCCGCCCGAGGCGGGCGGCTCCGTGTGGCCGGGCGGCTACTGCGAGGCGGCCACCTTGGCGGCCTGCAGCGCCTTGGCCTGATCTTCTGGGCTCAGGACGCCCTCCATGACAGCCTGGAATCCATCCTTCATCGCTGTGTTGAACTCCGGCGGGGTCAGGACGTCGATATTGTAGCCGAGGCCCATCCCGTCACCGGTCGATGCACCGCGGATGGTCAGGGCGAAGAACCGGAACAGGTCCTCCATCTCGTAGTCGGTCGGGTCGACGTTCACTGGCGGGATGACCTTGCCGACCTCGTACCAGATCTTGGCGGCTTCTTCGGAGAAGAGGTAGTCCATGAAGGCGGCTGCCTCATCCGGATGCTCCGTCGTCTTGGAGATCATCACGCCCGAGCCCATGCCGCCCGGCGGCAGGGCTACCTTGCCGTCGATTGACGGGAAGGCGAAGAACCCGGTCTCAAAGCCCTGCGACTTCGTCAGGATGTCGCTCAGCAGCCACATGCCGGTCATGTGCATGGCCGCCTTGCCGGTGTAGTACAGGTCGTTGCCTTCCGTGTACTCCAGCGAGTTCGGGCTCGGGATCAGATACCCGGCCTTGTTCATGTCGACGAAGGGGATCTGGATGGAGCGCACGATCGCCGGGTCGTCCCAGCTGGCGTCGCCGAAGATCATCTCGGCCAGCGCCTCCTTGCCCAGGATGTTATTGGCGTACATGCTGAAGGTATGGAACGCCGGCCAGCCGGGCTTGTTGGCGAAGGCGATCGGGATGTAGCCGGCTGCCTTGGCCTTGTCGCAGATGGCCACGAATTCCTCGAAGGTCGTCGGCGGGGTCACGCCGAGCTCATCGAAGATGGTCTTGTTGTAGTACACGCCGATCATCTCGAGCTCGTGCCCGATGCCGTAGACCTGGCCGTCGAAGGTCGACTGCTCCCAGACCCAGTCGTAGATGCGGTCGCGCCAGCCGTACTGGTCAACGTACGCGTCCACGGGCAGCAGGACGCCGGCTTCCACGAGCGGGCCCATGAAACCGCCGCCAACACCGTAGGCCGCCATGTCCGGGCCGGTGCCCGAGGCAAGGGCGGTCTTGAGCAGCGTCTTCATGTCCTCGAAGTTCTGGAACTCACGCGTGATGGTGATGTTGGGATTGGCAGCCTCGAAGTTGGCGATCAACTGATCGAAGGCGGTCGAGCTGCCGGATTCCTCCCAGCTGTCCCAGAAGATGAGCTCCACCGGCTCCGCTGGTGCCGGGGGCGGCGGTTCAACCGGGGCGGCCGTCTCCGCCGGCGGCGGAGCCTCGGTGGGCTCCGGGGCGGGCTGGCAGGAGGTCAGCAGCAGACCCACCAGCAGCAATCCGACGATGCCGATCCGTACGAGGTAACGCATGGGGATCCTCCTCCATTCGGGCGTTGTTGAACCGCCCGGCATCAGGCCTGCGGACGGTTCCGGCTTGGGTGTTCTGCGGATGGACGAACGGTCGTCGGGCGTTCTCTTGGGGCTCTCCTCCTTTCAATCGCTGGTGCTCTTCTCCTCGTCACATCGCCAAGCGGGGATCCTGGCCGGCGGGGGTCCGGCGAGAATGCGGGCGACCGTGAGACCCCTCGCCAGCCAGGCAATCCAGTGGGACCTAACCCTGAATGGCAGGCCGGCGAGCGCCCCTCCCCTCGAACGTCGCCGCCTCACCGTCGGCGGCGGCAGGGTGACGGCACAACCTGATAGTGCCGCCTCGGGTTAGGTCGCAGCCTGTATTAACCGTTTATATAACCGGTAAACCCAGTATAGCACAAAGCGTGCGGTCGTCAAGACCCGTCCCCAACCTGGTGCCGAGGACGGAATCCTTGACCCCTCACCCTAGCCGAAGGTCTCCCGCATCCGCTGGCAGTAGTACTGGACCAGCTCCCAGCGGGCATCTCCCGGGATGCGATGGTCCGGGCACGGTACGTACCCGCCCAGTTCGACCAGCCCACGCTGCCTTTCGATCTCGGTATCCACGGCCGCCCGGTCCATGCCAAAGATGCGCTTATCGACCCCACCCACCCCCAGCAGGCCGCGCCCGAAGCGCTCGCGCCAGGGCGCCAGGCTGGCCTTCCAGGTCCCGACCTCGATCGGGAACATGGTGTTGACGCCGTTCTCCAGCCAGGTCGGGATGAGCTTGTCGATGACGCCATCGCAGTCGAGCGAGACGATCGTGATGCCGTGCCGGTGCAGGACGTCGGTAATGCGCCGGTAGTGCCGGCCGAGCTTGTCGCGGAACAGGCGCGGGCTGACCAGCGGCCCAGACTTGTAGGCCATGTCCTCCCAGAACATGGCATAGTCGAACTGCGCCCCGGTCGCCAGGGCGGCGCCGACTCCATCGACCATCAGCTCGGCCACCGTTTCAATCATCTCGTCCAGCAGGGCCGGATCGTCGGCGATCAGGTACGAGAGACCCACCAGGCCGAGCCAGTCGCGGATTACCCCCAGCAGGCTGCCGCAATGCAGGCCGACGGGGTCCGGGCTGTCGTGCCGCCGCAGCACCTCGATCCCGGCCTCGTAGTCGTCAGCCAGCCGGACCGTATGCGGGCCCATGGCGGCCCGCGCCTGGCGGATGCGCTCCGGCGCGAACTGGAGCCGCGGCTTGAAGATCTCCTCCCAACTGGCGCGGTCGCGCAGCGTGTGGTCGATCTCGGTCGAGATCGACGTGATGCCGGTCTTCTCCATCACGATCACGCCATCTTCATTCATCACCTTGCGCATCCCGCCCGGCATTTCCTCGAGCACCCGGCGCTCCAGCCGCGGGAACAGGCGCCATTCCCACTGGAAGAGCGTGTACCAGTTGAAGTCGAAGCCCAGCCGACCCGAGACGGCATGGTCGATCTCGTTCCCGTCGGACCAGCCCCGGCGCTCCTCCTCGGTGATGTGCCCCTCGTCGGTCCAGCGCTGGAGCGTCTCGCGCCAGTAGCCGAAATGCACGACCGGCAGGCGATCGTAGGGTTGGTAGGAGAGGGCGGCCCGGGTCCGTTCACGGTTGTTCATTCACACAGCCTCAACTCGGCTCGCTGGGCGGGGTCAATCCAAGGGCCGTGCAACCGGGCTACACAGCCAGGTCAAGCCCGTACAGCCTCGCCACATTGGAATACATCAGGCCGTGGGCCAGCCGCTCGGCGTGGCCCACGTCCAGATAGCCTTGCTCAACCTTCTCGGAGAGCACCCGGGCGACGACGTGCCGCCAGGCCAGCAGGGCACCGTAGGCCTCCTCGGCCGTGCGCGCGTCGCCTCCCCAGCAGATGCGCTCGCCCGATCGGGCCACATCCAGCAGTTCGTGCAGCGCGCTGGCGGCGCCCGAGACAGTCAGCAGGGGCACCCACACCAAATCCACGACCACGTTGGCGTAGCTCTGCGCCATGCCGGCCACGGCGTCGTACCACGGGTAGCCGGCATGGAACAGCACGAAGCGCGTCGCCGGGTGCGCAGCCAGCGCCGGCTCGAGCAGCATCGGCGCCGAATCGCGCAGTCGGCCGATGCCGGTGTGCACCTGGAACGGCACCTCGAGTCTGGCGGCCAGGTCGCAGAACCAGTGGAACATGAAGTTGCCGAAGGCCAGGCGGTCCCCTGGCTGGGCCCGGGCCGGATCGCGCAGGAAGACGCGTTCCGCCGCCTCCCGGTCCGGCGTGCCGAAGTCGAGCGAGCGCTCATAGGCAAGAGCGCACTTGAGCGCCACGCCGCCTCGCTGCCTCCAGCCGCGGAAAAGATCCTCGAGAAACGCCAGGTAGTCGCCCAGTCCGGATCGCGGCGCCTGCGGGTACGCCCGGAAGGGACAGTTGCCGTCGTGATCGGCGAGGTCGGGGTGGTAGACGCTGGTGAACATATCCGTACGCAAAGTGGGCGACAGCAGTTCGGGGTGGCCGTTGTCGCTGCCGTAGTCCCAGCCGATAGCCGGCATGCTGGCGCAGGATCGTCAGGTGAGCCTCGGGATCGGCGTGGCGGGCAGCGATCCGCGCCGAGACCGCCTCCCAGTTGGCCGGGTCGAGGGGCGCTTCCAGCGTGTAGATCTCGCGCAGCGCCCGCTCCAGCCAGTTGAACAGCCCGTTCTGCCGGCAGGCGTCCAGAAAGCGTCCGTGCTCATCGGCCGTGTTGCCCGGACGCAGGTCGAGCATCTTGACGTACGAGTTGAAGAGCAGCGAGTCGAGCGTCAGTCGGCGCTGGACGTCATCCGGCAGCAGGTGCTCGTGGCTGGAGGCCACCGGCAGGCTGTCCACCAGCTGCCGAAGGGCGTGGTAGGCTGGCGAGGTCAAACGACGCCTCCCCGGGCGGACTCCATCCAAGGCGCCTTCAGCGATACTCCGGCAGCCAGCCGCCGTGCGCCGCCAGCAGGTCGTCGATCAGCGCCTGGATCTGGTCCGGATCGAGTTCGGCGGCCGTATGCGGGTCGAGCAGCGCGGCGTGGTAGATGTGCTCGCGGCGCGTGGTCAGCGCCGCCTCGACCGTCAGGGCCTGCACATTGATGTTGGTCTGCATCAGCGCCGCCAGCTGCGGGGGCAGCGCGCCGATCCTCATCGGCTGGACGCCTGAGCGGTCGGCGGCGCACGGCACCTCGACGCAGCAGCCGCGCGGCAGGTTGTCGATCAACCCCTCATTGGGGACATTGGCGTAGATCACGCGCAGCTGGCCGGTGGCCAGGCTGTGAATCACGAGCGGGGCATACTCTCCGCTGCGGGTGATCTCGAGCGAGGCGGCGGTCTCGAACTCCGCCTTCATCCCGTCCCAGCGGGCGATCTGCTCCTCGCAGCGCCGGGGGTATTCGTCCAGCGGGATGGCGAAGCGATCGATCAGGTCGGGGCGGTCGCGCTTGATGTACCAGGGAACGTACTCGCTGAAGTGCTCACTCGATTCGGTCACGAAGTAGCCGAACCTGGAGAATACGTCGTAGCGCACACGATCGTTCGCGGGCACGCGTCCTTCGTCGATCACCGCCCGCAAACGGGGATAGGCGTCCTGCCCCAGGTGCTCCAGGCGCAGGTAGAAGGCCATGTGGTTGATTCCGGCGCAGACGTAGTTCAGCTCCTCCACCGGCACGCCCATGGCCTGCGCCAGCTGTCCGGCCGTCCCCTGGACGCTGTGGCAGATGCCGATCGTGCGCACCGAAGTGGCCCGGCTCAGGGCCCAGCCGTTGATGGCCAGCGGGTTGACGTGGTTCAGCAGCAGGGCGTGCGGAGCGACCTGCTCGATGTCGCGGCAGATCCCCAGCAAGACCGGGATGGTGCGCAGGCCGCGCATGATCCCGCCCACGCCGAGGGTGTCGCTGATGGTGTGCCGCAGGCCGTACTTCTTGGGGATCTCGAAGTCGATAACCGTGCCCGGCTGGTAGCCGGCCACCTGGATCAGGCAGATGACGAAGTCGGCGCCCTCCAGCGCTTGTCGGCGGTCGGCAGGCGTTTCCACGCGGGCATGTGCGCCGGCGGCCGCCGACAGCTTGCGGGCGACCATGGCCGACGTCGCCAGGCGGTCGGCGTCCAGATCGAAGAGCGACAGCGTGACGCCCTTGAGCTCCTCGTAGCTGAGGATATCGCCCATCAGGCGCTTGGCGAAGACCGTGCTGCCCGCCCCGATGATCGTGATCTTCGGATCGCCCATGACGCCTCGCCTCGTGCCCCGCCCTGTGCGGGGGGTCGTGCCTCCAGAACACGGCGCCCCCCATCGGGCGCCCCGCCAGCCGCTACCCGGCCACCGGCGCGCCGGTCCGGACCTCCGTCTGCTGCTGCGCCGAGAGGGTGGCGGCCAGCGCCAGCTCCAGCGACCGCACGCCCTCCTCGATCGGCACCGCCGGCGGGCGGTCCTGGCGGATGGCCTCCAGCAGGTCGAGGGTCAGGGCGCGGTACATGTTCTTCTCCGAGGCAAGCGTCGTCACGCTCGGCCAGGCGGAGGCGGTCGAGTGGATCGTGGCGTGATTGGGATCGGCGAAATCGGCCGTCAGCCCTGGCAGGACGATGCGCCAGTCACAATCCCAGCGGCCGGGGATGGCGCCATTCGTCGCCGCCACCACCGCCAGGCTGGTGCTCGGGAAGCGGATGACCGTGGCGCTGGCGTCCTCCACCGTGTAGCCTTCCACCTCGGCGTGGAACAGGTTCTGCTGCGAGGAATACACAGCCTCGGGTTCGCCCAGGAAGAAGCGCGCCAGGTCCAGCAGGTGAATCGCCTGCTCGACCAGCTGGCCCCCGCTCCGAGCCCGGTCCCTCCACCACGAGCTGTGGAGGGAGTTGCAGGAGTAGCGGGCGACCATGAAGGCCCGCGCCCCGGTGGGATCGCCGATGCGCTCTTTGAGCCACAAGGCGGCCTCGCCGAACCGGTACATGAAGCCGACCTGGCACTTGACCCCGCTCCGGCTCACGTCGCGCGCCATGCCGCGCGCCAGCTCGGACGTCAGGGCGATCGGCTTTTCAATGAAGATGTGCACTCCGTGCCGGCAGGCGTGGGCTACTTCGTCCGCGTGGGCAAACGGGGGCAAGCAGATGTACACCAGGTCGAGGTCCAGCTCGGCGAACATGGGTTCCCAGTGCTCATAGACCTTCCCCGGGGCGTAACGCTTGGCAAACTCCTGGGCTGCCGCTACGTTCTGATCGCAGTAGCCCACCAGGCGCACGTCGTCCAGCGTGGCCAGGATATCGGCATGGCGCTTGGCGATCGAGCCGCAACCGAGGATGGCGGTGCGCAGCGGCTTCATCTCATGCCCCTTCCAGATCGTAGGTGAGCAGGATCTTGACCTTCTCGTCGGGTGCCTGGTCGATCATGGCGTAGGCGCGGGCGGCGGCCGAGAACGGCACCCGGTCGCCGATCAGCGGCTCCACCTCGACGGCGCCGCGCCGCAGCAGGTCCATCGCCTCGCGCTCGGTGCGATCGTGATCCCAGGCGGGATAGGCGCGGTGCGGGCAGTCCCACACCGGCATGCTCGAGCGCAGTGTGATGCGGTTGTGGTGCCACTCGCGCGACAGGTCCACGCGCCCGTCCTGGGCGCCGTAGTAGCTGGCGGCCACCACGCGGCCGCCCTGGCAGGTGCCGCGAATGGCCTCCTGCAGGGCCGGGTAGACGCCCGAGATCTCGAGGGCCACGTCCACCCCTCGGCCTTCCGTCGCCCGCTTGATCGCCAGGGCGACATCGCACTCGTTCGGGTGGAGGGCCTGGTCGGCGCCCAGCCGGCGCGCCAGCTCGAGGCGTCCGGCGATAGGGTCGATGGCGAACACCTGCCGCGCTCCGTTCAGCCTGGCCATCTGGATGGCAAGCAGGCCGATGGCGCCCATGCCAAACACGGCCACGCGATCGCCCAGTTTGATCTCTGCGTCGTGCACGGCCGCCAGGGCAAACTTGGCCGGGTCGGTGAACAGCATGGCCTCGCTCTCGGCGTGCGATGAGACGGGGTGCAGGCGCGCCTCGCCCATCACGGCGGTTTGCCGGTGCTTCCACTCGCCGTGCACCAGGTCGCCCGGGCGCAGGGACTTGACTTGCGGCCCGACGGCGAGCACCACGCCCGCCGCCCATGAGCCGAGCCCGTGAGGGAAGAATGGCTTGACCACCTCTCCCGCCTCGGGCGGGCGGAACAGCCGCAGGGCCGGGTCCCAGATCTCCGAGACAAAAGGAACCTGGCCGCGGTAGAGGTTGATCTCTGTGCCGCTCTTGATTCCGCTGACGGTCGTGCGCACGAGCACCTGGTCTCCCGCGAGCGGCGGATCCTGGTAGCTGCGAAAGGCGATCTTGCGGGGGCTCTCGACGATCAGTTCCTGGGGCATGGTAGTGTCCTATCTTTCCCTGTGGCGATCGGGCGGCAGGTTGGATGGTCTGCCGTCGAGGGTGTGTGCCCGCTCGCGACCTCGATCGGGTTCCGAGTGCATGCTCCGCGACGGCAGCCATCCAGGCGGGAGATCACCTAGGGGCGACGAGGCGGGCCGGACGAGGCGCGAACGATCAGTTGACCCGAAAGCTGGATACCGACCGGTGTCGAGCGGCCGTGCAATCGCTCCACCAGCGTGTCGGCGATCACCGCCCCGACCTCGCGCGGCGACTGACGCACGGTCGTCAGCGGCGGGGAGGCCTGAGCGGCTTCATCGATATCGTCAAAACCGACGATCGAGAGATCGGCGGGGACGTGCAGCCCCTGCTCGCGCACCAACCCCATGGCACCCAGGGCGCTCAGGTCGTTGGCGCAGAAGACTGCCGTGGGCCGGGCGGGCAGCGCCAGGAGTCTTTCCATCGCTGCCCGGCCGCCGCTCTGGGTGTAGTCACCGGGAACCGTCAGCGCCTCGTCGAGCGGGATGCCGTTGCGTTGCAGCGCACTGAGGTAGCCATTCAGCCGCCGCAGGCCGCTGGGGGCATCTTCCTGGCCCTTGATGAAGGCGATGCGTCGGTGCCCCAGGCTAACCAGATGCTCGACGGCCATGCGGGCCGTCTCCTCGTTGTTGGAGGTCACGCGATCCCAGTTGCCCGGCAGGCTGGCGTCATCCCCGAACTCTCCCAGAATGACCACCGGAACGGACTGGCCGATCGAGGCGGTGACATGCTGGTGCGTGGCGTGATAGGGATGGAAGATGAGGCCGCTGATCCAGCCGGAGAGCGACTGCACGAAGCGCACCTCACGC
>DYJB01000021.1:0-7896 GCA_020723365.1 Candidatus Aquidulcis sp.
GAGGGGGAACCGACCAACCGTGTCCAGTCCCTGGCCGCTGACCTCGAACATGGCGCCATCGACCCACAGGCGCGTGACGGTCATCTGGTTCTGCGTCAGCGTGCCGGTTTTGTCGGAGCAGATGACGGTCGTCGAGCCAAGCGTTTCCACCGACGCCAGTCGCCGGATCAGGGCGTGGCGGCGGATCATCTCGCGCATGCCCAGCGCCAGCGTAATGGTGACGACCGCCGCCAGGCCTTCGGGGACGGCCGCCACCGCGAGACTGACGGCCGTGATGAACATCTCGAACGGCTCGTAGCCGCGCGCCCAGCCGATAACAAACACCAAGGCGCAGACGGCCAGCGCCGCCCATCCCAGGAGCTTGCCCAGCTGGTCCAGTTTGCGCTGCAGCGGGGTCGTTTCTTCCTCGACCGCCTGCAGCATGGCGGCGATCAGCCCGATCTGGGTGTGCATGCCGGTGCCGACGACAACGCCGCGCCCGCGGCCATACGACACGACGGTGCCCATGAAGGCCGTGTTCTGGCGGTCGCCCAGCGGCACGTCCTGTCGCAAGACGACACGGGCGTCCTTCTCCACCGGGACCGACTCACCGGTCAGGGCCGCCTCTTCGATCCGCAGGTTGACCGTTTCGATCAGCCGCAGGTCGGCCGGGATGAAGTTGCCGGCCTCCAGCAGCACCAGGTCCCCCGGGACCAACTGGCGGGCCGGCACGGACTGGCGATGCCCATCGCGGATGACCTGTGCCTCGGGCGCCGCCATGCGGCGCAGGGCCGCCAGCGCCTGCTCCGCCCTGCTCTCCTGAATGACCCCCAGGATGGCGTTGAGCACGACGATGGCCAGGATGGCGGCCGCCTCGATGTAGTCGCCCAACACGGCCGAGATGATCCCGGCCACGATCAGCACGATCACGATGAAGTTGTTGAGCTGATCCCACAAGAGCGACCAGAAGGTGGGCCGGCGCTTCTCGGCCAGCTCGTTGGGGCCGTGGCGTTCGAGGCGGCGGGCGGCCTCGTCCGAGGTCAGGCCGCGCTGCGGAGAGGTTCCCAGCACCGGCAGCAGATCGTGGACTTCCAGTGCGTGCCAGACGCGTTCATCCGGCGGGCGGTCCTCAGGCGGTGTGCCGGGGACAGGATCTGTCGGCCGCATCATTCCCTCCGGCGTCGAGAAGAAAGGGCGCACGGCGCCCTCGAATTCGAGTATAGCACGCCGGCCGCCTGCCCCCGCCGGGCGGGCGACCGTATCCGGACATACGCCTGACACGGCAGGGCCATTCAGCACACCGTTCGCGCGAATGCGGCCGCGGAGGAGACGCCGCCCCCCGCCCGCGCGATCCCTTCCCAGGAGGAAGGAGGCGCCGTTCCCCTGCTTCCGGGGACGGCCGCCGGCGGCTTACCCCATCAGGTCGGTGATCGTCTTGCTGACCTTCGGGTTCAGCTCGTGCATCTCCCCGCTGGCCATGAAGAGGATGCGCTCGACGATGTTGGTGACCCGATCGCCGATGCGCTCCAGGTTGTGGGCGGCGAACATCAAGTACAGGCCGCGGCTGGTGGTGTGCGGATCCTCAACCATGAATGAGAGGATCTCGCGGAAGATCTGTGTGTAGAGCCCGTCGACGGTATCGTCCATGGCCACGATCGGGCGGGCCTTCTCGGCGTCGCGCTCGACGTAGGCCTGCAGCGCCAGGCGCAGCATCTGGCGGCAGGTCTCCGCCATGCGCGGCAGGTCGATCAGGGGCTTGAGCAGCGGCTCGTCCCCCATATGCAGGACGGTGCGGGCGATCCCGGCGGCGTGATCGCCCATGCGCTCCAGGTCGGTGACGATGCTGAAGGCGGCCAGCACGGCGCGCAAGTCCCCGGCCGCCGGCTGCTGTCGCGCGATCAGCGCCAGGCATTCCTCCTCCACCTGGAAACGCAAGGCATTGACCTTGGCGTCGTCGGCGTCCACCTGGTGGGCCAGGGCGGCGTCCCGGTGGGCCAGCGCCTGGATGGAGCGCTCGATGGCGGCATCGACCAGGCCCCCGATGCGCAGCAGGCCCTCGTTGATCTCGTTCAGCTCCCGGTCCAGCGTTGAACGCGCGTGTGTCATCCGTCCATCCTCCTGAGCCCCGCCTAGCCGAACCGCCCCGTGACGTAGTCTTCCGTTCGCTTGTCCTTCGGCCGGGTGAACATCGTCTCGGCCGGCCCGACCTCGATCACCGAGCCGGCTCGCTTCTCTCCGACCAGCATCATCATCGCCGTGACGTCCGAGACCCGCGCTGCCTGTTGCATGTTGTGGGTGACAATGACGATGGTGTAGTTGACCGACAGCTGGCGCATGAGTTCCTCGATGCGCAGCGTCGCAATCGGGTCCAGCGCCGAGCAGGGCTCGTCCATCAGGATGACGTCCGGCTCGACCGCCAACGCCCGGGCGATGCACAGCCGCTGTTGTTGTCCGCCGGACAGCGACAGCCCGCTCTGCGTGAGCTTGTCCTTGACCTCGTCCCACAAGGCCGCCCGGCTCAGGCATCGCTCGACCAGTCCGTCCATCTCTCCCCGGTAGCCGTTGATGCGCGCCGCCCAGGCGACGTTCTCGTAGATGCTCTTGGGAAACGGATTGGGCTTCTGGAAGACCATCCCCACCCGCCGCCGCACTTCGACCGGATCGACGCCAGGGGAGTAGATGTCCAGCCCATTGAACATCACCTCCCCCTCCGTGCGTGCCGTCGGAACCAGTTCGTTCATGCGGTTGAGAGATCGCAGCAGCGTGCTCTTGCCGCATCCCGAAGGTCCGATGAT
Organism: Candidatus Aquidulcis sp.; assembly: GCA_020723365.1. Taxonomy (GTDB): domain Bacteria; phylum Chloroflexota; class Anaerolineae; order Anaerolineales; family E44-bin32; genus DYJB01. Next base: position 2,775 of record DYJB01000021.1, read on the forward strand.
AGCGGTGATCTTGTGGCGAGCGATTTTGAGGCTCACATCCTGGACCGCCAGGAACGACCCGTAGTAGACACTCACGTGCCGCATCTCCATGGCGGCCTCGAGCGCCTCCATGTCCTCTCCGGCTCGCAGAACCTCCCCGCTCACGCGCACATCGCGCGCCGCGGGATCCGCGGTGGAGGCGCCGGGGCCGATGGTGGATACGCTCAGCATTCGATACTCCTACAGGTGGCGGCCCTGCCGGCCGTAGCGGTTGCGCAACAGGATGGCGGCGGCGTTGAGACCGAGCAGGAGAACCAGCAACACCAGGATGGCCGCCGCCGCCAGATTGCGGAATTCGTCCTGCGGTCGCGCCGTCCACTGGTAGATCTGAATGGGTAGCGCGGTGAATTTGGAGAAGATGCCGGCGGGATCGGAGGTAATGAAGGTGGAAGCCCCCACGACAACCAGCGGCGCGGTCTCGCCCATGGCACGCGACACGGCCAGGATCGTGCCGGTCAGGATCCCGGCCAGGGCGTTGGGGAGCACATGGTGCCAGACCGTTTGCCACTTCGTACCGCCCAGGCCATACGCCGCCTGGCGAAGGGAAGCTGGCACGGCCCGAATCGCCTCCTGGGCGTTGATGATCACCAGCGGCAGAACCAGCAGCCCAAGCGTCAGCCCCGCCGCCAGAATCGTGCGGCCGTTGGCCGACGTGGGATCGGATGCCTGACCCAGCACCGCGCCGCTGGTCAGCGGCTCGAGGGCACGAACGAAGATGGCCAGACCGAGAATCCCATAGACGATCGAAGGCACTCCGGCCAGGTTGTTGATGTTCGTCTGCAGGATGCGATTGACCCAGGTGTCGGCGGCGTACTCTTCGAGATACACAGCCGCGCCAATCCCAATTGGAAGCGCCAGCAGGATCGTCAGGCCGATGATCCACAGCGATCCCAGGATCGCACCGCGGATTCCCGCCAGGAGCGGGTTGCTCGACTGCGACGCCCCAAGAAACGTCGGATTGACCCACGCCCGGAAGGTCAGCGCCGCCGCCGGGTGCTCCTGCGCGGCCCGGGCCTCAATCTCCCGCCGGTGCAGCAGGGAGTCCGTCAGCGACCAGGTCTCAACGATGGTCGGTTCAACCACCCGTTCGACAACCAGCTCATAGATTTCGAGGCGCGTGCGCTCCGCCAGAGGCTGATCGTTCTCCAGGCGTCGGAGCAGCCCCTTGGAGATTCGGGTCTGCAGAATCGCCGTCAACTGCTCCTGCGACAGGTCCTCCACAGGAACGCCGTCCTGCGCCAGGGATGCCGGTTCGACCTGGGCCTCGATCGCCACCAGCCCGAAGGCCTGGTCGATGACATTGAGAAGCAGCGCCGAAAGCACGATGATGCCAACGATCGTCGAGGCCAGGAAGATCCAGCGGCCAAAGCTCGACAGCCGGTGGCGCTGGAGCATACGGTAGTCGTAGTCCGACGGGTGTGCGGGCGCGTGCGGCATCACTCGTACGCCTTCCGGAAGCGGCGCACGACCGCCTGGCTCACGAAGTTGAGCGTCAATGTCATCAGGAAGAGCGCCAGCCCGATGGCGAAGATGCTGTTGTAATCGATCGACCCGTAACTCAGATCGCCGCCGCTGATGCGCACGATGTGGCCGGTCATCGTCTCGGCGCCTTTGAAGGGATTGAAGGTGAAGGCCGGTCCGGCGCCCACCGCCAGGGCGACGATCATCGTCTCGCCGATGCCGCGCGACACCCCCAGGATCAAGGCGGCCGAGATGCCCGAGATCGCAGCCGGTACGACCACGCGCACGGCCGTTTCCAGCCGCGTGGCGCCCACGGCATAGGAGGCCTCGCGCAGCGAGCGCGGCACGGCGCTGAGCGCATCCTCGCTGATCGAGCTGATCAGCGGCAGGATCAGGACGCCCATCACGATTCCGCCTGACGCCATGTTGTAGATCTCGACGACGTCCCGCCCGAAGATCGAACGCAGCAGCGGGGTCATGAACGTCAGCGCGAAGTAGCCATACACCACCGTGGGGACACCGGCCAGGACTTCGAGCACCGGCTTGAGCAGGGAACGGGCCCGCTCGGATGCGTACTCGCTCAGGTAGATGGCGACGCACAGGCCCAGCGGGACGGCCACGAGCATGGCGATGCCGGTGGTCATCAGCGTCGAGGTGGCCAGCGGCCAGATGCCGAACGCCCCGATGTGCGGCTGCCAGGTCGTCCCGGTCAGGAACTCGACCAGGCTGACCTCGGGGCTGCCGAAGAAGCGCAGCGACTCGCGCACCAGGACGACGACAATGCCTATCGTCGTCAGGATGGACAAGGCCCCGCTGAAGAAGAGGAACCCCTGGATCAGAATCTCGCCCGCCCGGCGGCGGCGCTTCAATCCCAGCGATTCCGCAGTGGGAGGTCCGCCGAAGATCGCTTGTTCCGCCGGGCCGGATCGCAGGGCCGTTTGCATCCAAGCTACTCCTGAAGCGCTCTCAAGCAACCCACGGATTCTACGTGGGAAGCGGCACAGGGAGAAGGTCCCTCCCTGTGCCGCCGGTCACCCGTCGGTCGGAACGACGCCGGGCCCTACGGGACGGCGTCCAGCCAGGCCTGCCGGGCCGCGTCGAGGGCTTCGGCGCTGGCCGGGAAGTACCCCACGTCCAGGATCTCTTCGTTCACAAACGTCAGGAAGAAGCTGACGAAACCGGCCACCTGGGGCTTCTGCGCCAGGATGCTCGGATCCGCATACATGAACAGGGGACGGGCCAGCGGGTACTCACCGTTCTCCGCCGTTTCGGCGGTGGGCGCAACACCGTCGACCGACAGCGCCTTGAGCTTGTCGGCGTTCTCCTGGTAGTAGGCGAACCCGAAGTAGCCGATGGCGAAGGGGCTTCCTTCGACGCCCTGCACCAGAACGTTGTCGTCTTCGCTCAGCTGCAGGTTCTGGGCAGCCAGGAGCGGCGTTTCGTCCTTCTCAAACACGTGCTCGACGAAGTAGTCGAACGTGCCGCTGTCCGTGCCGGGGCTGAAGCGCAGGATTGGCTCCGCCGGCCAGGCCGGATCCACATCCGCCCACGTCTCGGCCGTCGAGAAGATCAGCCCCAGTTGCCCCGTGGTCACGTCGGTCAGGAAGTCGTTCTCGCTCGATACCACCACCGCCAGCGCATCGGTGCCCACGCGGAATTCGACCGGCGTCCGCCCGATGGCCTTGCAGGCCGCCACTTCGTCGTCCTTGATGGCCCGGCTCGAGTTGGCGATGTCGGTCTCGCCTGTCACGCAGAACCGCTCCAGCCCGGCGCCCGAGCCGATGCTGTCAATGGTGATCTCGCCTCCAAAGCCCTCATCCTTGAAACGCTCGGCCATCCGCTCACTCAACGGAAACACCGTCGAGCTGCCTGCGATCACGATGTTGCCGGTCAGCACCAGAGGATCCACCTCCGGCAGCTGGACCTCGCCCATCATCTCCTCAACGGGGGCGGAGGTGGGCTGGGCCGGCAGGGCCGTGGGCTCGATCGGCGTTTCGGACGGTGTGGCTGCACCGCCGCACGCCGTCATCAGCAGCGACAGGGCGACGAGCATTCCAGCAAAGGTCGTTGGTTTGTGGAACATGCGCGTATCTCTCCTCGTGTGTGTGTTCATGGCGGAGAGTAGCGTAGCAGGGCGCCCTTAAGATGGGGTCAAGGTCCTGTTAAGGCCGCTTAACCCACGGGTGGGGTCTCGGCCTTTCGGAGAGGCGCTCCACTCGCCTGGGACGAGCGAAAGCGCAGCCTCAGGATGGCCCCTCGCTGAGGGGGCTGGCGATCCTCCGCCCAAGCTTCGCCGCCGTGTGCCCGCAGGATATGGCGCACAATGGCCAGGCCCAGCCCCGTTCCGGGAGTACCACGCGAACGGTCGCCACGGAAAAAGCGCTCGAATATCCGGTCCAGCTCCTCCGGCGGAATGCCGGGGCCCTCATCGGCCACGGACAGCACGACGGATTCGCCATCGGCTTCCCGCTGTGCCCGCACCTCAACCCTTCCGGCATCCGGGGAGAACTTAATGGCATTGTGCAGGACGTTACCCACCGCTCGCGCCGCCTGTTCAGCATCCGCCAGCACCTGCAGGTCGGCGGGGATGTCGAGGTCGATCCGAATCCTGCGACGGCGCGCCTGGTCCTCCAGGCCTGCCACCACCGGGCTCACCAGGGTGCTCAGTAGCGTGGGCCCGAGGCGAATGACCTGACGGCCCGATTCGATCGCCGCCAGGTCCAGCATCTCGCCCGTCATCTGGGCGAGCGTGTCGACCTCGGCGCTGATCTTGGCCGCCAGCTCGCGAGCCGTCGCCGGATCCTTGCCCACCGGCACCTGCAGCGTGTCGGCCAGCAGTCGCAGCGAGGTGAGCGGCGTGCGCAACTCGTGCGACAGGTTGGCAACCATGTCCTGGCGGGCCCGCCCGAGCCGTTCCATCTCCGCCACATCCATCAGCGCGATCCCCAAGCCCTGGGCCGCGGGCGCCGCCCGCGCCCGGAAGGGCTGCCGATCGAACCGCACGACCCTCTCCAGGGCCTCCGCCGACTGCGACTCCAGCGCCTCGCGGGCCAACTCCTCCAGGTCCAGGCTGCGCATGTAGGTGATGAGGGAGGCCTGTGGGGGGACGGGCCCGAAGTGGCTAATCGCCGCCAGATTGGCGCTGCGCACCTTGAGCTGGCGATCCACTCCGATCAACATCTCCTGGCTCGCCTGCCCGGCGATATCCAACCACCGCCGTTCGTCCGATGCACGTGCTGATTCCTCCCGGGTCGTATCCAGCTCCCGCCGCAGCAGGGAGCGCGCGCCGCGCCCTTCACGGAGTTGGCGCTCCGCTCTCAGCCACAGCCCGGCAAAGACCAGCGCCACCAACACCGCCCCGGCCGCCACCAGGCCGTCCATCATCCCTCGAACCGGTAGCCGACGCCCCGGACGGTGGCGATGCGGGTCGGCGCGGCCGGATCGGATTCGATTTTCTTGCGCAGCCAGCTGATGTGCACGTCCACCGTCCGAGTTTCCCCTGGGTAATGATCGCCCCACACCTTCGAAAGCAGGAGATCGCGCGTCAGCACCACGCCCGGATTGCGCATCAGGGCCAGCAGCAGGTCGAACTCGCGCGGCGTAAGCGCCAGCTCCCCGTCCC
>DYJB01000021.1:7906-8484 GCA_020723365.1 Candidatus Aquidulcis sp.
CGCAAGTAGGCCCGGCGTCCCTGCAGATCGAGCCGCAGGTCCCCGGAGGCCAGCTCCTGCGCCGGAGCCGCCGTCGCGCCTCGTCGCAAGGCGGCCCGCGCCCGGGCCAGAAACTCACCCAGCGAGAAAGGCTTGACGATGTAATCATCGGCGCCGGTTTCCAGCCCGATGATCTTGTCCGTCTCCGTCCCACGCGCCGTCAGCAGGATGATCGGCACGCTGCTTTCCCGCCGCAGGATGCGGCATACGGTCAGCCCGTCCAGTTCCGGGAGCATCACGTCCAGGACTACCAGGTCGGGCTTCTCGCTGCGGGCCGCCGCAAGCCCGGCCTCGCCGTCGGAGGCCACGCCGACGTCGTAGCCGTCGGCCCGCAGGTTGAGCGCCAGCGCCTCGCGGATGGTGGCGTCGTCCTCGACGATCAGTACTCGCGTCATGCTGTGATTATAGACGTGAGCCGACCCGCCGGAGGGCCGCATGCTATACTCGCCGCATGCTCCGCTGGGAATCCCTGACGGCGCCCGCCCGGGCCGACGGCCCATGAGCGAGTGGGCCGGGCGCACCCTGTCCAAGGTCGTCCT
>DYJB01000021.1:8494-22943 GCA_020723365.1 Candidatus Aquidulcis sp.
CTCGAGCGGCCGCTCGGCCGGGGCGGAATGGCCGAGGTCTACCTCGGCCGCCACACCACCCTCAACATCCCGGTGGCGGTCAAAATCCTCTATGCCCACCTGACGGAAGACGAGGATCTGCAGCGCCGCTTCGCCACCGAAGCCCAGGCGGTCGCCTCGCTGCGCCACTCCAATATCGTGCACGTCTACGACTTCGACGTTGTCGACGGACGTCCCTACATCGTTATGGAGCTGCTGGAGGGCACCTCGCTGGAGGCCTATCTGCAGGCCCTCGGCCAGGCAGGGCTCTCCCTCCCGCTGGCGACGGTCGTCCACCTCATCAGCGAATTGGCCGCCGCCCTGGACTATGCCCATGCCAAGGGCATCGTCCATCGCGACATCAAGCCATCCAACGTCATCCTGCGCGCGGCCACCCTGCCCGTCATGCTCGGCCTGCCGCTGCCCCCCGACGTTCAGCCCATCCTGACCGACTTCGGCATCGCCCGCATCGCCGGCGCCGACAAGCACACCGCCACCGGAAGCCTCCTGGGCACACCGGCCTACATGAGCCCGGAGCAGGCCCGCGGTGAAGCCAGCGACGCCCGCTCCGACGTCTACGCCCTGGGCGTGATGCTGTACGAGATGCTTGCCGGCCGCGTGCCGTTCGAGTCCGACTCCGATACGCCTCTCTCGGTGCTGCTCAAACACATCTCCAACCCGCTGCCGCCGATCGCCGACACCGATCCGGCGATCCAGGCGGTCGTCAACCGGGCGCTGGCCAAACAGCCTGCGGACCGCTTCGCCTCGGCCGGAGAACTCGCCCGGGCGCTCAGCCAGGCACTCACCCCCTCCCCGGCCCAGCCGACACCGGCGCCCCAGCCTCCCATGCGCCCTGCCGGAGCGCGGCGCCGTCCCTCCCGGGCGCAGTGGGCCATCGTGAGCCTGGTTGGCGCGCTGGCCCTGGTGTTGGGCGGGCTCGGGCTGCGCGCCATCCTGAGCGCGCTCGCCCCCGCCTCCTCGCCGCCGGCGGTCTTGCCGACTTCACCACCTGCCTCCCCGGCCGCCGCACAGACCCTGGAGTTCGTTGCCCTCCCGGATAGCGAAGCGCTCTTCGCCGACGCCGTGCTGGACCTGGCTATACAGGCTCCTCAGCCCGCCCCGCCGGGCAGCGTCTTCGTCCTGTGGTTCATCCAGCCGGATGGGTCCAGCGTGCAGGCGGCGCGCCTGGAGGGTGCCGGGCAGCTGCTCCAGATTCGAGTCGCCGATCCCGAATCCCGCAACCTGCTGGCGCTCTACGACGGCTTCCTCGTCACGCTTGAGCCGCAGTCCTCGGGCTCCGAGCACCCCGGCGGCCCGGTGGGCTTCAGGCTGGAGATGGAGGCCGAGGTCCTGGCGCGCGTGCGAGCGCTCGACGCCGTCAGCCGGCAGCTCCCGACCTCGGCTGCACTCCTCGAGGGCCTGCGCTCCCAGGCCGGCTCCTTCGACAGCCATCTGGAGTTCGCCGTGGAGGCGATGGGGAACGGCGATCTGGAGATGGCCAAGCGCCATGCCGAGCACATGGTCAACATCGCCGAAGGGGAACTCGGCGCCGACTTCGGGGATGTCAACGGGGACGGACGCCAGGAGAACCCGGGCGACGCCTTTGGCCTGCTCCCCTACCTGGCGCTGCTGCGCGACTACGCCACCAGCGCCGGCGCGTGGATGCTCGCCTCGCCCGAACAGCAGGCCGCCGCAGGGCAGACGATCGCTGAAGTGGATCGCCTGCTGGCCGACGCGGCCTTCGCCCGCGATCTGGCCCTGCGAATCGCCGCCAGCGATACGCTCGAGGAGGCGAAGCCTCTCTCCGACCAGCTGCTCCCGTTGCGCCTGGCGGCGTCGGCGACCGGACTGGCCGAGGCCTCCGCCCCGATCCTGCTCGGGCTGCGGGGCCAGGTCCTCGGACTGCCCTAGCGCCGGGACCGCTTCACGCCTCGGCCTTCGCCGCCCGCACGTGCTCCTGCGCTCGGGCGCCGCTTGCGCGGATCGGCGCTCACCGATTCCCGTCCTGGAGCCGCCACCAGACAGCGGGCGATGGCGCGATCGATCTTGCCCATCGGGTAGACGCTCAGCCTTCCCGGCGCGATCCACGCCAGGCGGGTGTGCTCGAGGGCTCTCGGCACAACACCACCCAGCAGCTCGCAGGCGAAGGCGTGCACGGTCACGCTGAAGTGGCTGTAGGCATGCTCGAATGCCCCGAGCGACTCGCCTACCTCAACGCGAATGCCCAGCTCCTCCCTCAGCTCGCGGCGCAGGCATGCCTCCAGCGACTCGCCCGTCTCGCGCTTGCCGCCGGGAAACTCCCACAAACCTCCCAGCAGTCCTCCCTCCGGCCGGCGGGCAATCAGCACGCGCCCGCCGCGACGCAGCACGGCAGCGGCGACGATTCGGTGCGGGACCCGACCTCGCCCGGCCCGTACCGGACGTTCACCCTGGGTCCCGCGCCGGCGCGCCAGGCAGCCTGAACGTATCGGGCACCGCTCACACATCGGAGCGCGCGGCGTACAGATCATGGCCCCCAGATCCATCAACGCCTGGTTGAAGGCCGCCCCCTTGCCCGCCGGAAGAAGCGAGCGGGCCTTGGCCAGCAGCCGCCTCTCGCCCTCCGGCGACCGAACGTCGACCGGCAGGTCGATCCAGCGCGCCAGGACGCGCCGCAGGTTCCCGTCGAGGGCGATCTCGTCCTTTCCGAACGCCAGGGCGGCAACGGCCGCTGCCGTGTAGTCCCCGACGCCGGGCAGAGCCCGCCACGCGGAGGCTGTCTGCGGCCATCGGACCTCGCCGTTGGAGAGGATCTGCCGGGCGGCGCGGTGGAGGTTCACGGCCCGCTGGTAGTACCCCAGCCCTTCCCAGGCGCGCAGGACCTGCTGCACCGAGGCGCCGGCGAGCTCCCGCACGCCGGGGAAGCGCCGCATCCAGGCCTTGAAGTAGGGGATGACCGTCTCGACGCGCGTCTGCTGGAGCATGACCTCCGAGATCCAGACGGCATACGGGTCGGGGTGGTCGCGCCAGGGTAGGCGGCGGGCATGGCGCCGGTACCACGCCAGCAGCGCGGCGGCTTGTGAAGGCGGCATACGGCTTCGGAGGACTCTACGCCGGCGCCGGCTGGCCGCGTTCGGTGGTCAGCGCCTCGCGCACGGCGCGCGCCAGCTTGGCCCCGGTGAGCGGCTTCTGGAGCCAGTGCACCGTGCCGGACTCGAGCAGCTCACGCGTGCTTCCCAGCGGGTAGCCGGTCATCAGCAGGACCCGCTGCTGCGGCGCGACGGCCGCAAGGTGCCGCACTAGCTCGCTGCCCCCCATGCCGGGCATCACCAGGTCGCTGAGGATCAGATCGATCTTCCCCGCCTGCTGCGCAAAGACCTCCAGGGCCTCCTTGCCCTCGGAGGCCTGCAGCACGCGGTATCCCAGGTTGGTCAGGATTTCGCTGACGCTGGCCCGCGTGGCCTCGTTGTCTTCCACCACCAGGATCAATTCGCCCTGGCCGCGGTTGGCGTCCGACATTTCGAGGGGCGCCCCACCGCCCGGCGGCGCCGCCAGCACCGGCAGGAAGATGGCGAAGGTTGTGCCGCCCTCGCTGGAGCTGGTCACGTCGATGTGCCCATGGTGCTGCTGGATGATGCCGTAGACCTGAGCCAGCCCCAGGCCGCTGGCCTTGGCCGGCGACTTGGTGGTGAAGAAGGGCTCGAAGATGTGGGGCAGGGCTTCCGGCTGAATCCCCGATCCCGTGTCGCTCACGGTCAGCCGCACCCATTCCCCGGGGGTCATCTCCACACAAGGCGTCGGCTCGCCTTCCCTCAGCGTGAGGGGCGAGAGCGTGAAGCGCATCTCGCCACCCTCCGGCATCGCCTCGCGCGCATTGAGGGCCAGGTTGATGCAGGCCTGCCGGATGCGGGCCGGGTCGCCCTGGATCATGAAGCCCGGGCCCTCGGCCACCACGCGCACGCGGATCGACTCGGGCATCGTGCGCATCAGCAGCCCTTCCATCTCGCGCAGGAAGGGCACCAGGTCGAAGGGGTGCTGGTCCATCACGGACTGCCGGCTGAAGTCGAGGATCTGCTGGACGAGCTGCGCCGCCCGCTGGCCCTGCTGGGTGATCGTCTGCAGGCGCTCGATCTCCTGCGGCGTCCGCCCCTGCGCCTGAAGCAGCATCTCGGCATACAGGATGATGACCGAGATAATGTTGTTGAAATCGTGGGCCACGCCCGCAGCCAGCTGCCCGACGGCCGCCAGGCGCTCCTGCGAGCGCTGCTGCATCTGCGCCGAGCGCTCGCTCGTGACGTCGCGGATTTGCACGATCCAGCCGCCGGCGTCCGGCGGGTCACCCAGACGCAGCGCGGCGGCCTCGTACACCCGGCGCGCCCCCGCCTCCAGGCGCAGCTCGTGCCATCCGGGGTGATCGGCCGACACCAGCAGGCGCTCGATCGGCCGCCCGCCGACCTGCTGCAGCGTGGCGGTGCTTGGCCAGCGGCCGAGCTCCGGTAGGATCTTGCGCGCCAGCGCATTGGCCAGCACGACGCGTTTGTCGCCGTCCAGAAGCGCCACGGCCTGCGGCAGGTGCTCCACGAGCTGCCCCAGGCGGGTCTGCTCCGCCTCGAGCGCCGCCCGCAGGCCGGCCTGGCGAAGTGCCACGGCCAGCTGGTTGGCCACCTCACGCGCCAGCAGTTCGGTGTCGATATCGAAGGCTGCCGCTCGGGATGAGTCCAGGTTCAACTCACCGATCAGCGTGCCATCGGCCACCAGCGGCACCGTCAGGAAGCTGCGCACGCCGCCGTCCAACAGCCGCTGGCGCACCGGGGTCAGACCGATCGCCGACTTCAGATCGTTGACGCGGCGCACCTCGCCGGCCTGAAGATCGGCCAGGGGGCCATAGTCCTCCAAGGAGAAGGTCATCCCGGCCTCGAGCCCGAACGTCCTCGGCCCCTCCATGGTCAGCATCCGACCGACGCCCTGCTCCAGTTCGAACAGCACCAGGTCGGCATGCTCGCAGCCGACCAGTGCCCGCAGCCGCGAGAGCCCTGCCATGGCGATATCGTCCATGGAGTGGGCCGCCAGCACGGCGCGATCGATTTCCTTGAGGGTTTCGAGGCGCTGGTTCGCCTCCAGCAGCGCGTGCGTCCGCCCGGAGACTTTGCGCTCGAGGTCCTCATTGGCCTTCTGCAAGGCCTGCTCGGCCCGGCGGCGCTCGAGCAGCTCCTGCTGGGCCTGCCCGTACAGGCGGGCGTTCTCCACCGCGATCGCTGCCTGATCCGCCAGCAGCTGGAGCAAGCGGGTTTCCTCCTCGCCGAAGGGATGGGCTGCCTCGTAGGAAGCGTTGAGGACCCCGATGACGTGCGTGCCGACCTTCAGGGGGATACAGGCCAGTGCCCCGGGCCAGCTGCGCGGATCGCCCGGGTAGCGCGCATCGGCGTGTACGTCCGGGATGAGCACCATCTCGCCCGTGCGCGCCACCCGATAGGTCGAACCCTCCATGCGGGGCGTCGGCGAGATGCCCCCGGCAGCCGCCAATCCGCGCCGGGACGCCGCCAGCGTCAGCCGATCGTCGGCATAGAGGAAGACCAGTGCGTCCATCAGGCCTGGGAACAGCTCGAAGGCGGCGTTCAGGACGGTTTCGAGGACGCTTTCGAGCTCGAGGCGCTTGGTGAGGCTCAGGCTCACCCGATAGAGAGTCTCCAACTGCATGGAATGGCGCTCGACGTCGACCTTGTTCTGCCGCAGGCGGGAGGCCATGGCCTTCATCGCCATGCCCACCCGGCCGATATCATCCCGGCGGAAGGCGGCCTCGCCACGATCGGGCTGGCCCTGCACGAGCGCTTCGGCACCCCGCTGAACCTCCCGGACCGGACGCAGGACCAGCACGTTCATGCACCACCAGCCCACCAGCGCCACGACGACCCCCAGTCCGACCAGTGCAACGGCCAGGATCCCAAGGGTCGTTTGCTGTGAGGTGGTGATTTCCGCTGCCTGTTGGTAGCGCAGCATGATGGATCCGGCCGCGCCCACACCCACCAGCAGGGCGGCGAGGAACATCAGGCCGGCGACCAGGAACAGCCGCGCCTGGAAGCCCATGCCACGCTTCGGCCTGTGTGAGGGCTTTGCCGCTTGAGCTGGAGAGGTTGCCATCATCCTCCCTACCCGCTTGGCGCATCGAGGCGCCTGGTTCCCTTCACTGCCGGCATGGCTCATCTTGGGACCGGTTCACCGTCGCGATCCCGTCGTGCTGCCCTTGGCGTCTTCTCCGGTCGGCCCACCCAACGGGAGAGCCGGGCCACTGAGCCGCTGGAGGGTGCGTCCAGGGATCCTGGACAACGCTCCAGCCATGCCGTTTGCCGGGAGAGACCCAACCCACCGTGCGGCCTTGACGCCGGGATCGCCTTCCGGCCCCAATCGGCCCGCGTCGGGCCCTTCAGGCCGCGCGGTGGATGCACTATTTGGGCCGGGGCTCTCGATGCGCTCCCGGGAACTGGATTGTGGGCGAGGATGGCGGGGATGACAAGGCCGCCCCTGACTGCGGGCGGCCATCGTCCACGTGTGATTGCCCCGGTGGCGCAGACACGGGCGGCCGGCGCTATCCGTCGCTCACGTCCACCAGTACCGCCTGGGCGACCATCCGATGCAGGTACCGCCCGCCGGCCTCATCGTAGGTGTGGCAGGTGATCAGCGTCAGCCAGGGCTGGTCCTTGTGGCCCAGCGGCCGCAGGTCGCCGGCGATGACGCGCGCCACCGTACGCACCTCGTACGTGTAGACCTGGCCGTAGGCGCGGACGAGAACGCGATCGCCCCAGCGCAGGTCCTGCAGCCGGGCAAACGGTCCGGGCCTGCCGTCAGAGAGCACGACGTGGGCCGTCAGCGCCGAGTTGCCGCGGTGGGTCGGGTAGGCCGTCCCCTCAAGATAGCCGGCCTGGTCCCACAGCCAGGTCAGATCCCAGCCGGCTTTGCCGGCGGGCACGCCGACGATCGGCAGGCTGAGCTTGAGCGCCGGGATCTCGAGCAGCATGGCGCCCAGGTCGGCGTAGGGCGCTTCGGCCGGCGCCGCCGGCAGGATCGTCACCTTGTCCGGCGCGAAGCCGGTCGCCGGCAGTGACGGGATGGCTACAACGACGTTGGCGTTGATCGGCGGATCGTACAGCCGCTCGGTCGAAAGGACATTGAAGCTCGATTGGGGCGCCGAGACGTCGCCGGGCAACGTCGACCAGGCGAGGAAGCCATCGTTGCGGATGCGCGTCCCGGCTGGCAGGGCATCCATCGTTGCCTGGAAGCTGGCGCTGACGGTGTCGCCCAACCCCAGCGCCGGCCAGGTGACGGTCAGTGCGGGTACGGCCGAGTCGTCGACCGCACCTCCACCGGTGGCGGTCAGCGAACCGGGGACGTAGGTCATCCCGACCGGGACGGTGTCGGTCAGCACCAGATCGAAGGCCGGACTGTCACTCGGTGGAGCGACGTTGGCGATGGACAGGGTGAAGGTCACCACGCCGCCAGGCGGGACGGTGCGCGGCGCGGCGTCCTTCGCCAGAGTCAGCGTCGGTTCCACCAGGATCACATCCGCGGCGCTCTCGACAAGTTGCCCGCCCACCCAGGTCCAGGTGACGCGGTTGTTGAGGCCTACGCCGCGCACGTTCTCCGTGTTGTCGATGACCACAGCCGTGTAGCGCAGCGTGAGCGTGGCATTGGCCGGGCCGGGATTGGTGAGCGTGCCCAGCGTGAAGGTGGCCCGCCGTCCCTGATCGGCCACGCCTCCGGGCGGCTCGGCCGCCACGCTCGGATTGGCCGGCAGGTTGCAGACGTCGCTGAAGCCTCCTGGCAGCGAGGTGGTCAGGCCGCCCGTGGCGACCGGATCCTGGCAGGTCTCGAACGCCAGCCCGAGGTCGAGGACGTCGGTGAGCGTGGCCGAGGTCATCGTGCCCTGAGGGATGGTCAGCACCAGCTCATAGGTCAGGATCTCGCCGATGGCGACGGCCGGCGTGGTCGTGTGCGCCTGGTTGGTGGCGACCAGCGACTTGGTGAGATCGGCGGCAGGCAGCGTCACCAGGTTGTCGGTGTCGGTGTCGCTGTTGTTCCCCGGCGTCGGATCGGCGCCGTTGGCTCCATCGTCGCGGACGCTGACCGTGTTGACGATCTGCGTCGTCCCCGCGGCCACCGGATCGAGGATGCGCACGGCGAAGGTCAGGTTGCCGCCGGTTCCCGCCGCCAGGTCGCCGATGATGACCGTGCAGACGCTCCCGGCGCTGTTGTCGGGTACGCACGACCAGGCGGGCGAACTTGCGGCGGCGTCGAAGGTCGTCTCGGCCGGCACCGTGTCGGTGATCTCGACGCCGGTGGCGTCCTGATCGCCGACGTTGTCATAGCGGATGGCGTAGACCAGCAACGAGCCCGGCGAGACGATGTCGACACCGTCATCCTTGGTGATGACCAGATCCGGGCCGGCGTCGAGCACGTCCACGTCCGTGGCGAGGTTGTTGCCCGGCGTGGGGTCCGGTCCGGCCGACCCGTCGTCATGCGCCTCCGTCTGGTTGGTGAGCGAGGTGACCCCCGCCGGGACCGGGTCGTCCACCAGGACCGTGACCGTGCGCGTCGTGCTGCCCAGCGCCGCCAGGTCGAAGGTCGGCCAGGTCACGATCCCGAGCGCAAACGCGCCGCCATCGCTTGCGGACTGGAAGGTGGTGTTGGCCGGGATGGTGTCGGTCAGCAGCACATTGGGGGCCGTGCTGTTGCCGTCATTGGTGATGGTGATCGTGTAGGTCAGCGTGTCGCCGGGCGCCACGTTCGTTTCGCCATCGGTCTTGGCCACGCGCACGTCCGGCCCGGTGACCGTCACCGGGGTCGAGGTGGCGGCGCGATAGTCATCGATCCCGCCCCCGCCGGTGCGCTCTCCGGCCACCACGCCGCTCAGGGAGGTCCAGGTGAGCGAGACGGCATTGGTGAGCACGTCGCCCACATTCAGGCCGGGCGGCGAACCGACCGTCGCCTGGTAGCGAATCACGCTGCTTTGGCCCAGCACCAGCGTCGGCCAGGCGGCGGTCAACGTCGGGGCGCCGGCGTCATTCAGTGTCGCCGCCACGCCCGACTCGTTGACCAGTGAGCTCGCCACGTACGTCAGCCCGGCCGGGATCACGTCGGCGAGCGAAAGCTCGAAGGCGTCGGCCGTGCTCGACGGCAGGTGCGAGACGGTGATGCGGAAGGTGACCACCTGGCCAAAGGCGGGGGTCACATCGTCGGCGACCTTCACCAACGCAAGCTCCGGCTCAGTGATCGTCAGCGTGCGCGAACCGCCGGCGACGGTCGTATCGCCCGTCTGGGGGTTGACGTAGGCCAGGCTGGCGGAGTTGGTGAGCGGCGTGCCGTTCTGGTTGCCGACCACGTTCAGCACCCGGGCGCGTACGTGCACCAGGAACTGATTGGCCGAGGTGCCGTTGACCGGGCCCGAGCCGTTCGTCTGCACGTCTCCGAACTGGAACTCGAGCGTCACGCCGGAGTCCCCGACGACGCAGGCCGGGCAGGCCGGCGTGGTCGTCAGCGTGCCGCTGTAGTCAACGGGCAACAGCCCGCCGCTGCCGGCCGCCGTCGTGATGACGCTGTGGCTGACGTAGGCCAGCCCAGCGGGCAGCGCGTCGCGCACGCGCAGGTTGGTGAGGGCGCCCTCGGGCAGCGTGACCAGCAGGTCGTAGTCCGCCTCGCCGCCGATCGTCTGCTGCGCCGGAACGGGCGCCTGCTTGGCGATGGTCGGCGCGCTCAGGTCAACATTCACCGTGCCGCTGGCGGTGTAGTCGTTGACGCCGCCGCTCGTGCCGTTGCGCTCGCCGTTCGCCGCGCCTGAGGCGCCGGGCGTGACCGAGCCGGTGGTGTTGCCCGGTCCGGTGGGCGTCCCGTTGCCCGGCAGGCTGGTGTAGGTGACGGTGAACGAATTGGGGATCCGCAGCCCCGCCGCCGCCGTGTCGATCACGCGTGCCGTGACCGTCACGACCACCGAAGCTCCCGGATTGAGGCGGTCGAGGAGGACATCGACCAGGTTGCCAGGGATGTTCGAGTTGTCGGTGATCGTCGAGCCGGGCGCGCTGACGGAGACGCTCTGCAGCGCCAGGTTGGCGTTGAGCGTGTCGGCCAGGCGCACCTCGAAGGCGGCGGCGCCGTTGGGCGGGGCGCTGCTGTTCGTCGCCGTGAGGGTGTAGACGACCGTGTCGCCGGCATCGCCGGGCGTCGTCGCCACCGCCTTGACCGGAGCGATGATCAGCGGCTCGGCCACGACGGCATTCAGGACCGCCGAATAGGTTCCCAGCGTTCCACCGGCGGCCCCGATACGCGTCCGGAAGCGGTTGGTCAGGGTGACCGGCGTCGAGGCGCCGGTGACGTTGTTGTAGGCCTGATTGCCGGCGATGTTCTCGACCAGCGCGTTGAACTCGACGACGACGAACTCCTGATCGACATCGCGGTCGGCGTTGGTCAGGTCGCCGAACCAGAAGAAGACGTTGGTGCCGGATGCATAGGCGTCGGCATTCGGGTCTATGGCGCTGGACGAGACGGCGTTGTCGGGCAGCACGAAGGTCGGGCGAATCCCGGCGATGGTCGTCTCGTTGCCGGAGACGATCAGCCCGCCTCCGGCCAGCGTGGACGAAGTCAGCCCAGCGCCGTTCGAGACCAGCGCCGCCATGGCCGTGCCGTCATCCAGGAACCGCAAACCGGCCAGCAGATCATCTTCCAGCCGGAAGTTGGCCGCCACGCCTTCGGCGATGCGGTAGACCAGCCGGTAGCGCACGATCTCGCCGATCGCCAAGCGCTCCACCCCGGAGACCAGCCCGGTATGCGCCTCCGATGTGTCGATGATCGACTTGACCGGCGTGGAGAAAACCGTCACCGTGGCCGTGTCGGTGGCGCGGTAGGTGTTGGGCGCCACGCCGGTGCCGGTGCGCTCGCCATCGGCCGCACCCGGGACGCCCGGGGTTGTCGAGCCGGTCGGATTGCCCGGCGTGCCGTTCGATCCCGGCAGGCTGGTGTAGGCAAGGACCAGCGTGTTGATGATGAGATCGCCCGGTGCGACCGCCGACGTCAGTTCGGCGGTGTAGGTGAGCGAGATGGTGCAGCCGCGGCGGACCCGGTCGAACGTCAGATCGAGCATCGTCGCCGTCGAGGCGTCGGTGACCGTTGGCGACTGGCAAGCGGCGTTGAACGAGGGCGCGCCGAAGGCGATGTTGGTGAGCGGCAGGAGTGACAGGTCGTCAACCAGGCGCGCCTCGAAGGCGTCGGCGTTGTCGGCGCCGTTGGCGGCCGTGAAGGTGACCGTGTAGGTGACGGTGTCGCCGGCATCGGCCGATGTCGGGAGGACCGTTTTCATGTTGGCGAGGACCGGGATGCTCGGCTGGGCCGTGCGCACCGTCACCGGCGTGGCATCCGGACCGGAGGCCGATCCGTCGATCGTCGTGCGCAGCCCGTTGCTCAGCACGGTGCCGGTGCCGTTGGAGGCCACGTTCAGCACCAGGGCGTTGAACTCGACCACGACGAACTCGTTATCGGCGTCCGAGTCGGCGTTGGTCAGCGTTCCGAGCTTGAAGAACGGATCGACGCCGTCACCGTAGGCGTCCGGATCGGCGGCCGTGCTGCTATCGCTGCCGATGTTGGCGTCGGGGATTGCGCAGGGTAGCGGCGCGGCGGGGGTGGTGCCATCGGCGGCGCTGCCATTGACGGTACAGGCGCCGGCAATGGCGGGGATCGAATCGAAGGCCGCCGACGCCAGGCCGCCCCCATTGGTGACGAAGGCCAGCGTGGCCGTGCCGTCATCCAGGAAGCCCATCCCGGCCGGCAGAAGGTCCTGCATCTGGAAGTTGGTGGCCGTACCCTCGGGCAGGCGCACCACCAGCCGGTAGCGCACGATCTCGCCGATGGCGACCCGCGGCGGCACGGTGGTATCCAGGGTGTGCGCCTCGGAGGTCAGCATGAAGATCTTGCTGGAGGTGGCGTTGGCGACCGTCACCTGGGCCGTGTCGGTCAGCGGCCCGCCCGAGTCGAGGAAGTTCGGCCCGTCGTTGCGGCTGGCGTACTGCGTGACGCTGGCGGTGTTGGTGATGACGTCGCCCGGCTCAACGCCCGGCGCCAGCTGCAGGTCGTAGGTCAGGATGACGATGTTGGCGCCGTCGCCCAGATCGTGACCCTGGCACACGCCCTCGTCATCGGACGGGTCGAGCAGTTCCAAACCGCCGCGGTTCAAACCGACGTCATAGAACAGGTACTCGGGATTCGTGTTGGGCGCGCCCACGGCGCTGCCGGCGGTGTTGAGCGCCTGGAAGCTGATCGCATCCCCATTGCCGCGGCGAATCTGCAGGTTGAGCCCGGCGCCCGTGCTGGGGATGACGTAGCCGGGCGCCAGCAGGTCGCGCAGGCGGATGTCGAAGGCGCCGTGCGGGCTCGAGCCCTGGTTCTCGATCACCAGGGCGAAGGTCGCCAGATCGCCGGCGTCGACGCCGGCCAAATCGGAATCGATCGGCTGGGCCGCCAGTCCGCTCGAATTGACCAGCCCGGACCACGACGGATTCGATCCCGGCGGGTTGAAGGTCACGCCGGGCGGGGCGACCTGCGGCGGCGTAAAGGCGCCCGTCGGGCTGCTCGTGGCGCCGATGCCCTTGGTGAGGAACAGCAGCGGCTCCTGGACCTGGATCTGGATGATGACGTCGGTCTCGGTCTCGCCGGCGTTGGTTGAGCCCTCATGCTGGCGCACCTGATTGGTGAGGAACAACCCGTCGGCAAACGGATCGGTGGTGACCGAGACGGTGAAGAGCAGGTCGACGCGCGAGGCGCGGTTGAGCGGATCGTCGAACGTGCCGTAGGTGATCAGCAGGCTGTTGTCCGGCGCCGAAGGCGCCAGTGCCGGCGTGATGCCGGAAAGCCCGGTTGGGCCGGTAAAGGTATCCGTGACATCGGTGCGACGAACTTGCCCCGGGGGAGGGATTCCCAGCGTATCGCTGTACGTCCAACCCGGCCCGGCGCTGCCGTCCGCATCCGGGTCGAGCACATCGAACACCGGCAGCGGCAGGTAGTCATGGAAGTGCAGGTCCTCGACATCCGAGGCCGGCATGTCGTAGGTGATGCGGTAGGTGACGGTGTCGCCCGGGGCCACCTGCGCCGGCGCACCCTCCACGCCGTTGATGGCGTAGAGCGACTTGGTCACCGAGCCGCGGGCGATGGTTACACCCGCCCCGCTGCCGTCCTCTTCGGTCTGACCCGTCGGCGCCAGGTCGGAGACGGCCAGCACATTCCCGGAGACGGTGACGCTGTCGGACTGCGTGTCGCCCTGATCCACCGAGCGATCGCCGGAGGGGAAGGTGTCGCTGAACTCGTCCTGAATCACCGTCCGAAAGACAATCGTGCCGGTCGTGGCGCCGTCGTTGGTTCCGGCGCAGTCGGGCGTCGGGCCCCCAGTGCCTGCGGGAGGCACACACCCGCCGACCATTTGGCCGGTCGCCTGCCCTCGGCTGATGATCTCGTCCGAGACGCGGAAGGTGACGGTCGTCGTGCCGTCGTTGGGCGCCGGCGAGGCCGGCGTGTAGTTGGGGTCGACGGTGTAGTTGGCCAGCGCCATGCCGGCCGCCGGCAGCGAGAAGCCGTTGCCTGCGATCGCCAGCGTCGGGGCGAAGGTGGCGTCGAAGCGCTGGCCGTCACTGAAGACGTCCGTCAGCGTCACGGCATCGAAGGCGAAGAAGTCCGAGATCTGGAAGGCCAGCGTGTACTCGAGCACATCGCCGGGCGTGTTCGTGCTGTCCGTCGTGTTCCGGACCGACTTCTGGACGGCGATCGAGCGGTCGTTGAGCGTGTGCTCCGGCCCGGCGGCATCGATCGCGATCGGCGTGATCGGATCTCGCCCGTCGTCCGGGTCCCAGGAGGCCGAGGCGCTGGCGTTGTCCGCCGAGGTACGATCGTCGCCGCTGGCCGGCGGCAGGACGGGGGACCCGCCGGCATCGAATTGCGGTACATAGAACTCAAAGACGACACTGGCGCTCCCGCTGACGGAGCCGGCGAAGGTGCACGAGAGCGTCCCGCCGGGGATGCCCGGCGGCGGAGGCGTGCAGCCGGAGATGGGACTGATCACGCTGGTGAACTGCAGATTGTCAGGAAGGACGTCGGAGATCGTCAGCCCGGTCACGGACTGCGCGTCGGCGATCGAGGCCGTCAGTGTGTACCTTCGGGGATAGTTGGGACCGGTGGCGGTCTCGTCCTCAGGACCGGAATAGGCTTTCGAGAGGGTCATCAGCGTCGGCGTGAACGAGCCGCTCGGCCAGCCGGCGCCGTCGGGCGCCGCCGGGTTGACGATCACGGCGTCACAGCACCAGTTGTCCAGCGGGTCGGCGCCGAAGCGGAAGCCGCCCCGCGCCCGGAGCGTCAGCGGCGTGCCGAGGTCGGCCAGGTTGCTCAGGTCCGCCTGAACGCTGACGGTGATCGGCGGCTGATCGGGGGC
>DYJB01000249.1 GCA_020723365.1 Candidatus Aquidulcis sp.
ACACGCTGCGCGGCTGGCTGGCGCCAGCGGAGGAGGCGACGGTCGACCTCGCCAGCCCGGAAGCCCATCCCCTGGCACGGGTCGGCAAGGACGTCGGCGCTGCGGCAGTGCTGATCGCCGCGCTGGCAGCTGCCGCAATCGGCCTGCTCGTCCTCGGGCCGCCACTCGCCGCTCGCCTGTTCCGGCCTTGAGCCGGACGGCGGTACGGTTTGCCGGGTAGCTTTGGATATGCCATAATGGGTCCGCTCGCTTGAGCCTTCCGGAGACATCCCGCATGGCGGCACCTGCAGCGATCCGACAAGGCAGTCTGTTCCGCGCGGCGGCGAATCCGCTTGACTTCAACAACCCGGCTCAAGCTCTGAGCGGCCTGCTCAGCCTGGCGGGCCAGCTTCTCGCTTCCCCCCGTGCCGCGTTGTACGAGTACGACGAGTCGGAGAACTCCTTCTCCCCTCGCTTTGCGCAGGGGATTCCGCTGGCGGACCTCGGGCGGCTTTCACCGGCTGCCGAGCACCCTGTCCTGCGCACGGCCCTGAAGGGGCGCCAGGCCACCACAACCGGCGGCTCACGCGAGTCCCTCGGCCTGCCTCTCGCTCCCGGCAACGTCGTGTGCGCTCCCTGCCTGACCGGGGGCCAGACCATCGGCCTGATCTTCGTTGCCAACGATTCGCCCGCCGGCTACGATGCCGAGGCGCTGGCGACAGTCGAGATCATCGCCGCCCGCACGGCCGAAGTTCTGGCTTTCGCCCGCCAATCCGCCAGCCAGTCCTACCTTTTCCACAAGTTGAGCCTGCTCTACCAGGCGACGCACGCCATCACCAGCACGCGCGATCGTCAGGAGGCCGTCCGGCAGACGGCCGCCCATCTGCTCAAGGCCACCTCGGCCGATTCGTGCGAGGTGCTCGTGTTTGGCGAGGGCCCGGGGCTGACGACCCGCTTCCGGCCGCAGCTGGGCAAGTCGGTGCAGCACACGGTCGTCTCGATGGTGACCGAGAGCATGCCGGAGTACCCGGTGCACAAGCAGGTGCTGCGCGACCTGAAGCCGGCAACGCTCAGCGTCGTCCCGCCCCAGGGCACGCCGCGCGACATGACGATGCTGCAGGAGGAAGGCCTGGCGGCCGTGGCGGTGTTCCCCCTGTCCACCCACAACCAGGCCCTCGGCCTGGTGCGTCTGCTCTACTCGCAGCCGGGGCGGCAGATCAACGAGCAGGAAATGGAGCTGGCCCAGGCGGTGATCAACATCGGCGCCGTCGGCCTGCAGGATGCCATCCACCTGGAGACGGTCAAGGCGCGCGCCGATCAACTCCAGCTGCTGGGCGACATCGGCCGCGACCTGACCTCGACCCTCGAGCTCGAGGTGGCCCTCGAGAACGCCATGCAGAACGCCCAGCGGCTGCTGGGGGTCGAGGCCTGTGTCCTCTTCCTCTTGGACGAGCCGGGCGAGAAACTGATCCTCAAGGCCTCCGGCGGGACGACGCTGCGCATTCGCGACGTCGCCATCCGCCTGGAAGAGGGCATCGCCGGATGGGTGGCGCGCAACAAGCAGCCGCTCATCGCCAACGACGTGCGAGCCAACCCGCTCTACCATTCCTCAATCGACGGGCAGACCGGCTTGCTGACCTCCTCGGTGCTGTGCGTCCCGATGGAGACGCGCGGGGAGATCCTGGGCGTCATCGAGGCCATCAATCACCCACGCGGCGCCTTTGTGGAGGGCGATCAGCAGATGCTGACCTCGGTGGCTTCGTGGGCTGCCGTGGCGATCGAGAACGCCAACCTGTTCCAACGCGTGGCCGAGGAGCGTCGCCGGCTGGAGGCCACGCTGGTCGAGACGGCCGATGCCGTCGTGCTCACCGACCGCTCGGGCAAGATCATCCTGGTCAATAAGGCGGCGGCGCAGTCCTTCCGCATCAACGCCGATATGGCCGCCGGGCGCATGGCGGACGAGATCTTCTTCGGCCACCCGCTTGGCGGATTGCTGGTGGGCCAGGAGGTTAGCCTGCCCACCACCATGGAGGTCACGACGCCGACCGAGCGCACGCTCTACGCCTCGGTCAGCGAGGTGACCGACGTCGGGCGTGTGGCGGTGATGCAGGACATCACGGCCCTCAAGCAGATCGACCGCATGCGCTCGCAGCTGCTGGGCACGGCGGCGCACGACCTGAAGAACCCGCTCAACGCCATCCGCCTGGGGGCCGACCTGCTCAACGACGCCCCGCTCAGCGACCAGCAGCGCAAGGCGCTCAACATGATGCAGCGCGCCACCGACAGCATGACCAACCTGATCACCGGCCTGCTGGAAACCATCCGGGTGGAGTCCAACGCCAACCTGTCCTTCGAGCCCTGCCAGGTGAACGACCTGATCCGCCGGGCGATCGAGGATCTGCGGCCGCTGGCCGATGCGCGCAACCACACGATTGCCTATGAGCCCCCCCACGAAGCGGTGCTGATCATCGGCGATCCGTCCCGCCTGAACTCGGTGATGGCCAACCTGCTCAGCAACGCCATCAAGTTCACCGAGCTGGGAGGGAAGATCACCCTATCGGTCGACTGGGATGAGGACCTCGTCAACGTGCACGTGGCCGACAACGGCCCGGGCATTCCGGAGGACGAGATCCCGCGCGTCTTCGAGCATCTCTTCCGCGGCCGGGTGACGGTCCGCGATCCCAATAACCCGATCGAGGGCACCGGGCTGGGCCTGGCGCTGGCCAAGACCGTCGTCGAGCAGCACGGCGGAAAGATCTGGGTGACGAGCAAGGCGGGCGAAGGCGCCACCTTCCACGTCACGCTGCCGCGCGAGCCCACCCCGAAGACGGGTTCACTCCGCCGCGGCTGATGATGGCTGCAGATCCGAGCCGCCACACACCCGGCGCCCCAGCGCCGGGTTTTCGTAGCGGGCGCCTGGC
>DYJB01000022.1:0-3741 GCA_020723365.1 Candidatus Aquidulcis sp.
GGCCCGATCGGACTCCTGGTGGGCGGGGGCGGCGACCAGCGCCGGCCCTGCCCGGTCCTGGCGTCGGTGGGCGGCCTCGGCGCCCTGGTCGCCGACGGCCTGGTCGTCGACCGCGAGCTCGGCCCGGACGAGGACCTGCGGCCTCCGGTGCTGCCGGACTCCATCAGCAGCCCAACGCACTTTGCGTTTCAGCGCGAGGCAAGCTGGGCACAGGCGGCGGAGGGCTGCAACGGGCAGGGGGTGTGCCTGAAGCAGGGCGGCGTCATGTGCCCGTCCTTCCAGGCGCTGCACGACGAACGGCACTCGACCCGCGGGCGCGCCAACGCGCTGCGGGCGGCCTTCTCCGGCACGCTGCCGCCAGGTTCACTCACGAGCGCCGAGCTGTACGAAGTCATGGACCTGTGCCTCGAATGCAAGGCCTGCAAGTCGGAGTGCCCGTCGGCGGTTGACATGGCGCGCATGAAAGCGGAGTTCCTGGCCGCCCACCACGCCGAGCATGGGTTGCCGCTGCGCAGCCGGCTGTTCGGGGAGATCGGGTCGTTGGCGCCCTGGGGGCAGCGCGCTTGGGCCGTGGCAAACGCCCTCTCCCACTGGGGTGTCATGCGCCGCCTGCAGGAGCCGCTGCTGGGAATCTCAAGGCGCCGGGCTTTCCCGTCCTTCAGCCGGCGCTCGTTCCGCTCATGGTTCTCCCGCCACCCTTCGCCATCTCAGGGCGAGCCGGTGGTGCTGTTTGTCGACACGTACGTCGAAACGATGTGCCCGGAGATCGGCATTGCCGCCGTGCAGGTTCTGGAGGCGTGCGGCTGCAGGGTGGAGATCGCCCGCGGCCAGGGGTGCTGCGGAAGGCCGATGATCTCGAAGGGCATGCTCGGACGGGCGCGCCAGATGGCGTCCCGCAATCTGCGCGCCCTGGCCCCCTATGTTTCCGCCGGCAAGCCGATCCTGGGGCTGGAGCCCTCGTGTGTGCTCACCTTCCGCGATGAGTACCTGGAGTTCTTCCCGAAGGAGGAGAGCGCCCATCGCCTGGCATCGCAGACGATGCTGATCGAGGAGTACCTGACGCGCCCGGGGCCTGATGGCCTGCGGCCCCTCGAGCGCATCCGGGGCTTGGGCGGTGCATTGGGCGCGTGCGCCGTGCACGGCCACTGCTACACCAAGGCGCTCGTGGGCCCATCACCGATGCTGGAGATGCTCCGGCTCGCCGGCTGGCAGGCGCAGGAAATCGAGGCAGGCTGCTGCGGAATGGCGGGCTCGTTCGGCTACGAGGCGGAGCACTTGGAGCTGTCCCTCCAGATCGCCGAGAGCCGGCTCCTGCCGGCCGTCCGCCTGGCCAGCGAGGCTGGGCAGCGGGTGTGTGCGGCGGGCATGTCCTGCCGGACGCAAATCGCCGATGGCACGGGTGTCCACCCCTGGCACCCGATCCAGGCCGTGGCGGCTGCTCTGCCCCCGACCGGGGGATCCTAGCCCAGCCGCGCCCGAGCCGGTTGTGGGCAGTCACGGTGCGGGTATGGTACTCCGGTGCCAGATATCCTCGAATCCGGATATAATGCTCTCTAGCACAGCTTGCCCGAAGGCGGGTAAACTGTGCGCTTAAGTAGTGTGGCCCGGCAGCACCGCACGCCCCTCGCCGCCTGGCTGCACCTGATCGGAAGGGAGGTGGTGCGCCGAGGGTGGAGCATCCGCACGCCGGTCTGATCGGCCGCCCTCTCCGTGAGGCGGCACAAGTCCATGATCGACATCCTGTGAGGAGGAGCTTCATGAAGACCCGCCATGTTGTTAGCCTGCTGTTCGTGCTGGCGCTTCTGCTCAGCGCGTGCGGTGGGGCGCAGGAAGCCAAGACGGTGAAGGTTGCCGTTCTGGCCCCCTTGAGCGGTGCTGTCCCGACGTTTGGTGTTTCGACCCGCGATGGCGCCCTGATGGCCATCGATGAGTGGAACGCCAAGGGCGGCGTCCTCGGCATGCAGATCGAGGCTGTTGTTGAAGACAGCCAGTGCACAGCCGACCCGGCCGTCGCCGCGGCCAACAAGGTCATCGACACCGACGGCGTGCACTACATCGTCGGCGAAGTCTGCTCGAAGGCCTCCATCCCGATCTCCGAGATCGCCGAGGCCAAGGGCGTCGTCCAGATCAGCCCCACGTCGACCAACGCCAACGTGACGCTGAACGCCGACGGCACGACCAAGAAGTTTGTCTTCCGCGCCTGCTTCATCGACCCGTTCCAGGGTCTGGTGGGCGCCAGCTTCGCCACGAAGCAGGGCTTCAAGACCGCCTTCATCATGTTCGACCAGGGCAACGACTACGTCCGCGGCCTGGCGGAGGCGTTCGAAGGAGCCTACACGGCGGCCGGCGGCACGATTGTCGGCAAGGAAAGCTACACGGCGCAGGACACCGACTTCTCGGCCATCCTGGCGAAGGTCGCTGACGCCAATCCCGATGTGGTCTATCTGCCGGACTACTACAACATCGTCAACCTTGTGACGGCCCAGGCCAAGGAAAAGGGCATCACCGCCCCGTTCATGGGCGGAGATGGCTGGGACTCGGCCGACCTGAACAAGGAAGCGGCTTCCGGTGGCTTCTACACCAACCACTACTCGGAGAAGGACACTCGGCCGATCGTGGGCACCTTCGTCGCCAACTACGGCGCCAAGTACGGCGGGGCCGTCCCCGACGCGCTGGCGGCCCTGGCCTACGATGCCACCAACCTGCTGTTGGCGGCCATTGAGAAGGCCGGCGCCGATGATGCCGCGAAGGTGGCGGCCGCCATGGAGGCGCTGAGCTACGACGCCGTCTCCGGCACCATCACCTTCGACGCGCAGCACAACCCCATCAAGGCGGCGGTCGTGCTGCAGGTCGCGCCCGACACGATCAACTGGGTCGACACCGTCGCCCCGTAGTTCGGTACGTGAGTTCGCCCAGGGGGGCGGCGCTGAGCCGCCCCCCTTCACGAATCTGGACGGGTGACCTATGCAGACCAACCTCGCGCCGGCTCGCCCGCGCACGCTGCAGGAGCGCATCCTGCGGGGGCGATGGATCGGCAAGATCCTGCTCATCCTGCTGCTCGGCTACGCCACCTGGGCCGTCGGGCGCCAGGCCATCGCCTCTCCGGCCCTGTTCGCCGAACAGGTGAAGAACGGCCTGCAACTTGGCTTCGTCTACGCCATGATCGCCCTTGGCTACACGATGGTCTACGGCATCGTCCGTTTGATCAACTTCGCCCACGGTGACGTGTTCATGGTGGGCGCCTTCGTGTCCTACTTCGCCATCAGCCGCGTCAAGCTCCACCTGTGGCTGGCGTCCCTGGCGCCCGGCCTGCCGGAGGGCCTGTCCCTCCTGGTCGGAACGCTCACCGTCATCATCCTGGCCATGGTCACGTGCGCCTTCTTGGCGGTGGTGATCGAGCGCGTGGCCTACAAGCCGCTGCGAACCGCGCCGCGCATCTCGGCCCTGATCACCGCCATCGGCGTTTCCTTCTTCCTGGAGTACTTCGGGGCGCTCGATTTCGTCTTCAGCCCCGACTTCATCACCTACCAGCGCCCCTTCCCGGTGCAGGTCTGGTACATCAAGGGCGGCATCCACCCCCTGATCCCCGGCACCCAGGCGCCGGCGGGCAGCGTGCTCTTTTCGAACATCTTCATCATCATCGCCCTGTCCTCGATTCTCCTGCTGGTGCTCCTGAACTTCATCGTCCGGCGCACCAAGGTAGGCAAGGCCATGCGCGCCGTAGCCCATGACAAGCCGACG